>NZ_JALKFT010000006.1:0-288283 GCF_023242945.1 Frankia umida | reverse complement strand
GGGCCGCGGGGGGGGGGCCCCCCGCCGCGGCGCCCCCGCCCCGGCGGGGGGCCCGCCCCCCCGGCGCCGGCCGGTAGGGACCGGACGCGAAGCCCGCGGACACCCGCGGATCCGCGTGCCGTGGACGGACGTCGAGCGGGTCCACGGACGCGCCGGGACCCGCCACCTCCCCGGCACGCGGGTCGGCGTCACGTACGTCGCGCGGCTCGCGTGGGTCGGCCCCCTCCGACCCGGCGTCGCGTGGGTCGGTCCCGCCGGGGTCGGCCTCGCGCGGGTCGGCGCCGTGGGAGTCCGGATACGCGACAGGGTCGTCACGCTCCTGCGACGACCCGTGGCGCGCCGACGCGGTGGGAAACCAGCTCGTCCGCTCGGTTCGTGGGGCGGGGTCGCGGCGTGGCTGGAACATCGGAAAACGATCCTCCTCGCCGCCGGGCGGCGGGACCGGGGGGGTCATCGCGAGGTACCGGCGTGTCCTACTTACTGCCGGCGGTCCAGTTCAGACCCCATGCGTATGCCTTGTCGAGCTCACGGTGCCCGCTGACATACCGGACCTCGCGGCTGACGCTGAAGTCGTTGCCAGTATTCGTCAACAGCGCGATCGCGCACATCCGGGACCCGCCCGCCTGCTCGTCCAGCCGTACCTCGATCGGGGCCCCCTGCGCGGGGGTCAGGGTGACCACGGCGTCGGCCTGGTCGAAGGACGCCACACCCTCGTAGATGAAGGCGAAGACGAGCACCCGACGGATCTGGGCGATCTGGTTGAGGTTGACGTAGAGGTTCTCCCCGCCGGCCGCGGCACCGGTCCGGTCGTCCGCGTCGAGGTTGAGAAACGGCGCCGCGTCGAACGAGCCGAACGCGTTGCCGAGCGCCTGCACGACGCCGGAGCGGCCGTCGGAGAGCTCGAACAGCGCGGCCAGGTCGAGGTCGATGCCGCTGGAGCCGGCGCCGAGGACACGCTTGAGGAAGCCACCCTTGGGGGCGCCGGACGCGGGGTTCTGGTTCCAGTTCAGGTTCACGTGCAGTCGACCGCCGCCGCCCTGCTTGCTCAGCGAGACGGTCGGGGTGGATTTGGTCAGCGTCACCTTGCTCAACGACACCGGGCCGGAGCCGGCCGGTGGCGCGGCCGGACGCTTCGAGTAGTCAATGCCCATGGATCCGCTCCCTCGCGGTCGCCGGGTACCTGCGCGGTCGCCGGGCGCCTGCGCGGATACCGGATGTCAGTCAGATCACTGGATGCTCCCGACGATGTCACATCCGTTGCGTACTGCTCCAGACCCTGTCCGTCGTCCCACGGACAGGGCCGTCCCAGAAGCAGCGCGGTCAAGCGGGCCGTGCGACAACGCTGTGTGCCCAGGTGTTACAGGAAGTGCGGGAAGTGCGGTTACAGCGGGGCCGGGGCCGGCTCGCGGGATGTGTCGGGTTCGTCGTCCTGCCCGGCGTTGTCACCCCCGGCCGCGGCCTCCTTGCGGCGGTGTCGGATGGAGGACACCAGCGCCAGGCCGATGAAGGCGACGCCGACCAGGCCGGTGATGATCTCCGGCACCTCGGTCTCGATCGAGATGGCCAGAATGATCGCCAGCGCGCCGATCGCGTAGTGCGCACCGTGCTCGAGATAGATGTACTCGGACAGGGTGCCGCGCCGGACCAGGTACACCGTCAGTGACCGGATGTACATGGCACCGATGCCGAGACCGGCGGCGATGACGAAGATGTTCTGGGAGATCGCGAACGCGCCGACGACCCCGTCGAAGGAGAACGAGGCGTCGATGACCTCCAGGTAGAGGAACAGGAAGGCGGCGGCCCGGCCGGTGGCGAGCACCAGCTTGGGCGTCCCACCGGAACGGGCGGGTGCGGCCGTGTCCCCGGCCGCCACTGCGCCGCCCACGGCGCTGTCGTCGTCAGCACCGTCGTCCTCGTCGCCGATCCCCTGCGCCTCGAAGAACTCCCCGAGACCACGCACCGCCAGGTAGGTGGCCAGACCCGCGACGCCCGAGGTGAGCACCTGCTGGGTGTGGTCGCCGGAGAAGGCCTCACCGACGACGAGCAGGGCCACGAGTGCGACCACGATCGGGATCACGTCCAGCTGGCCGGCCCGACGCAGCGGCTCCTCCAGCTTCCTGATCCACTGGATCTCCCGCTCGGGATCGAACAGGAAGTCCAGAAAGATCATGAACAGGAAGATCCCGCCGAACGCGGCGATCGCCGGATGCGCGTCCCCGAGCTTCTCCGCGTACTGCGCGCTGTCGTTGAGAGCCAGGTCGAACACGTCGACCGGGCTCAGATGCGCGGTCAGTGCCACGATCACGATCGGGAAGATCAGCCGCATGCCGAACACGGCGATGAGCACGCCGAGCGTCAGGAAGATCTTCTGCCACCACTCGCTCATCCGGCGCAGGATCGTGGCGTTGATCACCGCGTTGTCGAAGGAGAGGCTGATCTCCAGGATCGCGAGGATGGCCACGATGGCCGCGTCCCGGGGCCCGCCGAGCACCCCGGCCGCAGCCACCCCCAGCGCGGTTATTGCAAAGGACCATCCGAAGATCCTCAAGGCGTGCACGCCCACCAACACCTTTCCGGACCGATCGCCAGACCACGGTCACCCGGCCACACCGCGCGGGTGGATCCGCGGTCCGTCGGATCCACCGGGTCGCTCGAAGTCACCGGAGACCGCGTCGATCCCGAGGCCATCGGCCCAGGTCGGCGGTCGACGGCATCGTAGCCGCTCACCAGGGGTGCGCGACCTGACAAATGGGCTACACCAGGCGTTGGATTCAGACGTTTACGCCGAAGTCCCGGGCGATGCCGGCGAGACCGGAGGCGTAGCCCTGGCCGACGGCGCGGAACTTCCAGTCGCTGCCGTGCCGGTAGACCTCACCGAAGACCATCGCGGTCTCGGTGGAGGCGTCCTCGGTCAGGTCGTAGCGGGCGATCTCGGTACCGCCGGCCCCGTTGACGACCCGGATGAAGGCGTTGCGGACCTGGCCGAAGTTCTGCTGGCGCGACTCGGCGTCGTAGATCGACACCGGGAACACGATCTTGTCGATCTCGGTGGGCAGCGAGCCCAGGTTGACGGTGATCGCCTCGTCGTCGCCCTCGCCCTCACCGGTGAGGTTGTCGCCCTGGTGCTCGATCGCGCCGTCCGGGCTCTTGAGGTTGTTGAAGAAGATGAAGTGCCCGTCCGAGACGACCTTGCCGTCGGCGCGGCAGGCGATGGCGCTGGCGTCCAGGTCGAAGTCGGCACCGGTCGTGCTGCGCACGTCCCAGCCCAGACCCACCAGGATGCTGGTCAGGCCGGGGGCCTCCTTGGTCAGCGAGACGTTGCCGCCCTTGCTGAGGCTTACTCCCACTGTGCTCTCTCCTCCTGCGTCCGCCGACCACCGTCGAGGTTCGGTCGGCTGCGATGTGTGTGCCCTGTGGTCACCCGGTGCCATGGTTCGGACCAGGCGCCGGCAGCCTACTGTCGGGCGCGATCGCCCCCGTGCGGCCGCACCCGGGTACGCCCGGGCACCGCCGCGGCCGTGCCCGGCCGTGCGACAGTGGCCTCGATGCGGTGCCCGTCAGCGCAGATCCCCCAAGCTCCGTGTGCACTGCGGGACGAACGAGCGCCGCGCAGGGTTCCCGGCGACCCCCCGAGGAGATTGGTCACGTGGCCGTAACACGCGGGGCCGCCGTAACACGACTGGAAACTCGGCCACCGACCCGATGGACGCATCCACACCGTGCACCCAACGCCCGGGCACCTGCGGTGGGCTCGGCCAGACCGCCGCGTGGCCGTGGTCTGGCCGCGAAAGTCCACGCCGAACCGCACAACAGACGCGGTTCGGACGTTCGTACGCCTGGCAACTGGGGAACATCGGCAGCAGTGCAGACCATCCGGACGGTGCCGACTGACCCACCTCGACGCCAACATTCACCCACGCGATGGTCGCGGGCAGTTCACGTAGAGGTGTCGCTATTCGCCACGTGCAGGGCGGACCATTGAGGCGTGGTTCGTCTGGATAAGGTCGCCATGATGATCGGACGTTCAGTAGGCCGGGTTGTCATCTCCGACGTGACCCCGGTCGTGTCGTGCGGCCAGTGGCCCGCGCGCGCGGTCGTGGGCGAGAGAATTACCGTGGGCGCGACCGTCTTCCGGGAGGGTCACGATCTCATCGGTGCGAACGTGGTGCTGTCCGGGCCCGACGGCCAGGGCACGCCCTACGTTCCGATGCGGGTGGTCGGCGCGGGCACCGACCGCTTCGAGGCGGAAATCACCGTGGGCGGAAGTGGCCTGTGGGGATTCCGCGTCGAGGCGTGGGCGGATCCTGTCGCCACCTGGCGCCACGGCATCGAGCTGAAGGTCGGCGCGGGGCAGGGCTGTGACGAGCTCGCGGTCGACTTCGAGGACGGTGCCCGGCTGCTGCTGCGGGCACTACCAGGGGTACCGGAGGGGCGGCGGGCGGAGATAGCCCGGGCGGTAGCCACGCTGCGTGACGATGCGCTCAGCGATCCTCATGATCGGATCGCTGCCGTGCTCGACGCGCACCTGGTGAGCCTGCTCGACGCGTTTCCGCTGCGCGAGCTGATCACCCGCTCCCCGCTGTACCGGGTGTGGGTGGACCGGCCCAGGGCGCTCTACGGGAGCTGGTACGAACTGTTCCCGCGCTCGGAGGGTGCCACCCTGGACCCGCCGCGCTCCGGGACGTTCCTGACCGCCGCCGAGCGGCTGCCCGCGGTCGCCGCGATGGGCTTCGACGTGGTGTACCTGCCACCGATCCATCCGATCGGCGAGGTCAACCGCAAGGGCCCGAACAACACCCTCACTCCGGGTGAGGACGACCCGGGTTCCCCGTGGGCGATCGGCAGCGAGCACGGCGGCCACGACGCCGTGCATCCAGACCTCGGCACGATCGAGGACTTCGACCTGTTCGTCGCGCGGGCCCGCTCGCTCGGCATGGAGATCGCCCTCGACCTCGCCCTGCAGTGCGCGCCGGACCATCCGTGGGCCAAGCGGCATCCGGAGTGGTTCGTCGTGCGCAGTGACGGATCCATCGCCTATGCCGAGAACCCGCCGAAGAAGTACCAGGACATCTACCCGCTGAACTTCGACGCGGACCCGAACGGTCTCTACCAGGAGATCCTTCGGGTGGTTCGGTACTGGACCGGGCACGGAGTGCGCATCTTCCGGGTCGACAATCCCCACACGAAGCCGGTCGAGTTCTGGGAATGGCTCATCGGTCAGGTGAAGGCGACCGAACCGGACGTGCTCTTCCTCGCCGAGGCCTTCACCCGGCCGGCGATGATGCACACACTGGCCAAGGTCGGTTTCACTCAGTCATACACCTACTTCACCTGGCGCAACGAGAAGTGGGAACTGGAGGAGTACGCGACCGAACTGGTCGCCTCCGCGCATTACATGCGGCCGAACTTCTTCGTCAACACCCCGGATATCCTGCCCGGTTTCCTCCAGGACGGCGGGCCGGCGGCGTTCCGCCTGCGGGCGGCGCTCGCGGCGACGCTGTCGCCGACCTGGGGTGTCTACGCCGGGTACGAGCTCGGTGAGAACCTCGCGGTCCGGCCGGGCGGCGAGGAGTACCTCGACTCCGAGAAGTACCAGTACCGGCCGCGGGACTGGGCGGGTGCCGAGGCGGCCGGGCTCTCACTCGCGCCGTACCTGACCCGGCTCAACCAGATCCGCCGGGCCCACCCGGCCCTGCACTGGCTGCGCAACCTGCACCTGCACCAGGCCGACAGCGAACAGATCATGGTCTATTCCAAGCGCCTGCCCGCCACCGACGCCGCCGCCGCCGACACGGTGCTCGTCGTCGTCAACCTCGATCCGCACCAGGCCCACGAGACCACGGTGCATCTCGACCTGCCCGCGCTCGGTTCCGACTGGGACGACACGATCGAGGTCACCGACGAGATCACCGGGGCGACCTACCAGTGGGGCCGGCACAACTACGTCCGGCTCGACCCGACGGTGGAGTCCGCGCACATCTTCACGGTGCGGACCCGGTCATGAGCGACGCGCTCGACCCCGGCCGGCCATCCGAAGGCGCGTTCGTCGAGGCGGAGGTCATCGTCAACACCGAGCCGGAGCCGTTGAGCGAGCGGATCGGCGCCGAGGCCCCGCGCCCGGCGCCGGGGCCGGCACCGTCCGGGCCGGTCGGCCCGTCCCCCCGCGACCCGCACTGGTACAAGCGCGCGGTGTTCTACGAGGTACTGATCCGCGGCTTCGCAGACTCCAACGGGGACGGCACCGGCGACATCCGCGGACTGATCTCCAAGCTCGACTACCTCGAGTGGCTCGGCGTCGACTGCCTGTGGCTGTTGCCGATCTACTCGTCGCCGCTGCGCGACGGTGGCTACGACATCGCCGACTACTTCCAGGTCCTGCCCGAGTTCGGCGACCTGGGCGATTTCGTGGCTCTCGTCGACGAGGCCCACCGCCGCGGCATCCGGATCATCGCCGACCTGGTGATGAACCACACCTCGGACGCGCATCCGTGGTTCCAGGCGTCCCGCTCGGACCCGGACGGCCCCTACGGCGACTTCTACGTCTGGTCCGACACCGACACCCGGTATCCGGAAGCCCGGATCATCTTCGTCGACACCGAGAAGTCGAACTGGTCGTGGGATCCGGTGCGCGGCCAGTACTACTGGCACCGCTTCTTCTCCCACCAGCCCGACCTGAACTATGACAATCCGGACGTCCAGGAGGCGATGCTCGAGGTCCTGCGGTTCTGGCTGGATCTCGGCATCGACGGGTTCCGCCTCGACGCGGTGCCCTACCTGTACGTGCGGGACAACACCAACGGCGAGAACCTGCCCGAGACGCACGAGTACCTGCGCCGCGTCCGCAAGGAGGTCGACGCCAAGTACGCCGACCGGGTGCTGCTCGCCGAGGCCAACCAGTGGCCCTCCGACGTCGTCGAGTACTTCGGCGCCGACGACGAGTGCCACATGGCGTTCCACTTCCCGTTGATGCCACGCATCTTCATGGCGGTCCGGCGTGAGTCGCGCTACCCGATCTCGGAGATCCTGGCGCAGACCCCACAGATTCCGACGAACTGTCAGTGGGGCATCTTCCTGCGCAACCACGACGAGCTCACCCTCGAGATGGTCACCGACGACGAGCGTGACTACATGTGGGCGGAGTACGCCAAGGACCCCCGCATGAAGGCGAACATCGGTATCCGCCGCCGGCTCGCGCCGCTGCTGGACAACAGCCGCGACCAGATGGAACTGTTCACCGCGCTGCTGCTGTCGCTGCCGGGTTCCCCGGTGCTGTACTACGGCGACGAGATCGGCATGGGCGACAACATCTATCTGGGTGACCGCGACAGTGTCCGCACCCCGATGCAGTGGTCGCCCGACCGCAACGCCGGGTTCTCCACCTCCGACCCGGCCCGCCTCTACCTGCCGCTGATCATGGACCCGGTCTACGGCTACCAGGGACTCAACGTCGAGGCCGGGCAGCGCACCCAGACCTCGTTCCTGTCCTGGACGCGGCGGATGATCGAGGTACGCAAGCGGCATCCCGTCTTCGGCCTGGGCAGCTTCGAGGAACTGGGCGCGTCCAACCCCTCGGTGTTCGCCTATGTGCGCGAGTTCGGCGACGACAGCGTGCTGTGCGTGGCGAACCTGTCACGCTTCGCCCAGCCGGTGGAGCTTGACCTGCGCCGCTTCGAGGGAATGGTCCCCGTCGAACTGCTGGGACGGGTGCACTTTCCGCCGATCGGCGACCTGCCGTACCTGCTGACCTTGCCAGGTCACGGACATTACTGGTTCGCGCTGTCCAGACCGGGGGAATTCACCCCCTGAGCCCTGTCCACGTCCAGTCCGTACACTGCCGCTCCGGTCGCCCCACCGATCGCCCCGCCGGCCATCCCGATCCGTCCGGACCTGTTCGATGCCGGATGGGTCGGGCTGGCCGTCGTAGGCGTCGGTGTCGGCGTCGTGGCGCGGTCAACGGATGCTCAGCTGACGGACGACCGACGCGGTGGGGACAGTCCGGACCGGTGTCGGCGCGCTGCGTAGGCGTAGTACGGACAAGGAAAGGTATTTTCGGGATATTCGACGTTAGGTGCGATGATGATCGTCGACTGCGGGGACCGGGAGGCCGGGGATGGGTGACCACCATGGTGAGCTGACCGGCCTGTTGACGGACTGGCTGCCGCGGCAGCGCTGGTTCGCCGGCAAGGGCCGGGCCAGCGGCCGGTTGCGGATTCACCGGGACATCCTGGTCAGCGAGCCGTTGCGGCTGCTGATCGTCGAGGTCGACTACGACCGCGGCCCCGCCGAGTTCTACCAGGTCCCGCTGGTGCTGCGTCATGACGCGCCGCACGGGCACGAGGGGTTCCTGATCGGCGAGTGCGCCGGCGGCCTGGTGTACGACGGGCTCGCCGATCCCTCCGGCGCGGCCACACTGTTGGACTTCCTCGCCCGGGCCGTGCACCGCGACGACCTCGTCGCCGAACGCTTCCCGGCGCCGGACGACGACACCCGGGTACCGCTGGTCGACCTGCCCGCGGCCCCGATCGGGGCCGAGCAGTCCAACTCCTCCGTCGTCTACGGCGACGCCTACATCCTCAAGGTGTTCCGCCGGCTGTGGCCCGGCGAGAACCCCGACCTCGAGGTGACCCGGGCGCTGGCCGCCGTCGGCAGCCAGCACGTGGCCGCACCGGTGGCCTGGTACACCGGCGAGGTCACCGGCGTCCCGACCACGTTCGGTTTCCTGCAGCAGTACCTGCGCAGTGGCAGCGAGGGCTGGCGGATGGCGCTGGCCAGCGTCCGCGACCTGTACGCCGAAGCCGACCTGCGCGCCGACGAGGTCGGGGGTGACTTCGCCGCCGAGGCCGAACGCCTCGGCGCCGCCACCGCGCAGGTGCACGCCGACCTCGCCCGCGCCCTGCCGACCCGTCCGCCGACCGCGGACGACCTGCGCGGGCTCGCCGCCTACCTGCGCGGCCGTCTCGACGCCGCCCTCGACGGGGTGGAGGCGCTGCACCCACACGCAGAGGCGATCCGCACCGTCTACGACGCGCTGCACGCAGCGCCCCCGGCCCTCGTGCACCCCCGGCCCTTCCAACGCCTGCACGGCGATCTGCACCTGGGTCAGGTGCTGCGGGTCGACTCCGGCTGGGTGCTGTTCGACTTCGAGGGCGAGCCGGCCCGGCCGGTCGCCGACCGTGTCGGCCTCGAGTCCCCCCTGCGCGACGTCGCCGGGATGCTGCGTTCCTTCGACTACGCGGCCCGGTCACTCCAGCTCGAACGGGACGACGAGCCGGGCCTGGAGTACCGCGCGCAGGAATGGGCGCAGCGCAACCGGGACGCCTTCTGCCAGGGCTACGCCGCCACCGCCGGACGTGACCCGCGCGACGACGCGACGATGCTGCGCGCCCTGGAACTCGACAAGGCCGTCTACGAGGTGCTCTACGAGGCACGTCACCGACCCGGCTGGATTCGGATCCCGCTGGCCGCGGTCACCCGGCTCACCGCGACCGCGGCACCCGCCGCACCCGCCGGCTAGCACTCTGCCTATTCGACCATCCAGGCCCCATTCGACCATCCAGGCCCCATTCGACCATCCAGGCCCCATTCGACCATCCAGATCACCTGATCCCCCACGCGGAGAGAGGCAGGGGTGTCCCCGTGACCAACGGCGACGTCACCAACGGCACGGCGCGAACGGGGCGCCGCGGCGCGCAGGGAGCCATCGGTTGGCCGGCCCCTGCCGGCCCCGCCGGCCCCGACGCGTCGATCCGTGACCGGGAGGGCCGGGTGGCCCTGGCCGATCGCGCCGCCGAGCGGTTCAGCCACCCCGGCGAGCCGACCACCGCCACCACCACCGAACGAGCCGAGACAGAACGGACCGACACCGAACAGACCGAGACCGTGCCGTCCGCCGAGTCCGCCGGCGCCACCCCCGCGGGTGACGGGTCGGGCAGTGGCGACAGGTCAGGCAGTGGCGACAGGTCAGGCAGTGGCGACGGGTCGGGCGGCGGCGACGGGGTACCGACAGGCGAGGGTGACGTGGGTGAACCGCAGCGGCCGGCCGAGGTGAACGGCGCGGCGCGGGAAACGGCCGTGGCCGTGGCCGAGCCGCCGCCGCTGGACGTACCGCCCGGGGTGCTGGACCGGCTGGTGGCCGGCACCCATCACGACCCGCACTCGGTGCTCGGCGCCCATCCCAGCGGCGACGCGACCGTCGTACGCGTGCTGCGCCCGGACGCGAGCTGCGCGACCCTGCTCGTCGGCGAGGCGCGCTACCCCGCCACCCGGCTGCACAGCGGCGGGGTGTTCGCCGCCGTGCTGCCCGGTCACCTGCCCGACTACCAGGTCGAGGTGACCTATCCGCACGCCACCGGCGTCATCGACGATCCCTACCGGCATCTGCCGACCGTCGGCGAGATCGACCGGCATCTGATCGCCGAGGGACGCCACGAGCAGCTGTGGAAGGTCCTCGGCGCCCACCCGCGCACCCTGCACACCCCCGGCGGCCAGGCGGTCACCGGTGTCAGCTTCGCGGTGTGGGCCCCGTCCGCGCGGGGGGTTCGCCTGGTCGGCGACTTCGACTTCTGGGACGGCCGCGCCTTCCCGATGCGTTCGCTGGGCAGCTGCGGTGTGTGGGAGCTGTTCGTCCCCGGTGCGGGCGCCGGCCTGCGCTACAAGTACGAGATCCTCGGCTTCGACGGTGTCTGGCGGCAGAAGGCCGATCCGATGGCCTTCCGCACCGAGGTTCCACCCGCGACCGCGAGCGTCGTCACCCACTCGACCCACACCTGGTCGGACGGGGACTGGATCGCGCGTCGGGCCAGCACCGCCTGGCACACCGAACCGATCAGCATCTACGAGGTGCACCTGGGCTCCTGGCGGCGCGGACTGTCCTACCTCGAGCTCGCCGAGCAGCTCACCGCCTACGTCCAGGACAGCGGTTTCACCCACGTCGAGCTGCTGCCCGTCGCCGAGCATCCCTTCGGCGGCTCCTGGGGATACCAGGTCTCGGCCTACTACGCGCCGACGGCCCGCTTCGGCAGCCCGGACGAGTTCCGCCACCTCGTCGAGACCCTCCACCAGGCCGGCATCGGCGTGATCGTCGACTGGGTGCCCGCGCACTTCCCCCGCGACTCCTGGGCGCTGGGCCGCTTCGACGGCACCCCCCTGTACGAGCACCCCGATCCGCGCCGCGGTGAGCAGCCCGACTGGGGCACCTACGTCTTCGACGTGAGCCGTCCCGAGGTGCGCAACTTCCTCGTCGCCAACGCCGTGTACTGGTTCGAGGAGTTCCACGTCGACGCCCTGCGGGTCGACGCCGTCGCCGCCATGCTCTACCTGGACTACTCCCGCCCCGACGGCCAGTGGCTGCCCAACGAGCACGGCGGCCGGGAGAACCTCGACGCCGTCGCCTTCCTGCAGGAGACCAACGCGACGGTCTACCGCCGCTTCCCCGGCGCCATGATGATCGCCGAGGAGTCGACCGCCTGGCCCGGTGTCACCCGCCCGACGCACCTGGGCGGACTCGGCTTCGGCTTCAAATGGAACATGGGCTGGATGCACGACACCCTGGACTACACCTCCCACCAGCCGGTGCACCGCAGCTTCCACCATCACCAGATGACGTTCTCCATGGTCTACGCCTACTCGGAGAACTACATCCTGCCGTTCAGCCACGACGAGGTCGTCCACGGCAAGGGTTCGATGCTGCGCCGCATGCCCGGCAACCGCTGGGAGCAGCTGGCGAACCTGCGCGCCCTGTACGCCTACATGTGGGCGCATCCCGGCAAGAAACTGCTCTTCATGGGCAGTGAGTTCGGCCAGGACAACGAGTGGAACGAGGGCGCCTCCCTCGACTGGCCCCTGCTCGACGAGCCCGGTCACCACGGTCTCGCCGCCCTCGTCCGCGACCTCAACGCCCTCTACCGGGCCTCCCCCGAGCTCTACCGCCGGGACGTCGACCCCACCGGCTTCTCCTGGATCGACGCCAACGACACCGGCAACAACGTCTTCTCGTTCCTACGCTGGTCCGGCGCCTCCGACACCGCCGCCTCCGACACCGGCTCGGGTGACGCGACCTCCGGCGGCTCCGGTGTGATCGCCTGCATCACGAACTTCGCGGGCATCGCCCACCACGAGCACCGGATCGGGCTGCCGTTCCCCGGCCGCTGGCGGGAGGTGCTCAACACCGACAGCCAGCGCTACGGCGGCGCCAATCTCGGCAACCTGGGCGCGGTCGAGGCCACCGACCGGCCGTACCACGGCCTGCCGGCCTCCGCGTCCGTCACCCTGCCGGTCCTCGGCGCCATCTGGCTCCGCCACGACCCCACTGTCTGACCCGCACCCCACTCCTGACCCGCACCGACACCTCGCGGACCCCAGGCGGACCGGGTGGTCCGGGTGGTCCGGGTGGTCCGGGTCCATGACGCCGGGGCCGCGACCAGGGCAGTGTCCGGCCGGGGCCTGCGCAGGGATCGAAACAGCGGATTCCTCAGCAGGCCCCGGCGGGGACGATCATCTGGCCACGGCGCGGGTGGGCCAGAACGGGGCGGGGGTCAGAACAGGGCTGCGGCCAGGGATCTGCGGGCGGGGGCCACGGCGGGGTCCTCCTCGCCCAGGGCCTGGAAGAGACCGACCAGGTGGGCTCGGACCTGCTCGCGCTCGGGGCCGCTGGTGCGCCGGACCAGTGCGACCAGGTCGGCCAGGGCACCGGGGGTGTCACCCTCGGCCAGACGCAGGTCGGAGGCGGCGATCGCGGCCTCGAGGTCGTCCGGATCGGCGGCGAGACGAGCCCGGATACGGGCCGGGTCGTGATCGCGTACCCGGCGCAGCAGCTCGGCCCGGGCCAGGCCCAGCGTGGCTTCCGGGTCGCCGGGCGCCTCGTCGAGACGAGCGCGGTAGGACTCGACCGCCGTGTCGAGATCGCCCTGGGCGAGGGCGTCCTCGGCGGCGGCGAGGTGCGGGTCCTGTTGGGGCGCGCCGCCGGGTACGCCACCGGGCGCATCGCCGGTCGCCTCGGCGACGACGGACAGCAGCTGGTCGAGCCAGGCGCGGGCCTCCCGCTCGGGGACGGCGCCGGTGAACTCGCCGATGATGCGCCCGCCGACGACCGCCTTGACGGTCGGAATGCCCTGCACCCCGGCCGCCTGGGCGAGCTGCGGGTTGGCGTCGACGTCGATCTTCGCGAGAATCCAGCGCCCGCCGTCGTCCGCCGCGAGCTTCTCCAGTACCGGGCTGAGCTGCTTGCACGGGCCACACCACGAGGCCCAGAAGTCGAGCACGACCGGCACCTGCATCGAGCGGTTGACCACGTCCGTCTCGAAACTCGCTTCGGTCACGTCGATCACCACCGGGCCGGTGGCGGTGCCCGCGCCGGCCGGGGCGCCGCCGCCCGCTCCCGCGGGGGCGGGACCCGGGTTGGGGGGTGGGGGCGCAGCGGCCGGCTTGGGGTCGAGCGGAACGGCGCCGGCGAGGCGCAGGCCGCCGAGGCTGTCGGGCAGTCGCCCGGGTCGTCCCGGGCCTCCCGCGCCCCGCGGCACTCCGGATGGAACTGGTGGCCTACGTTGCATGCCTCCATCGTGACATCCGGCGCGCGTCCACGGAGGTGCTGGCCGGCGCCAGTTCGCGTCCGGCTGTAGCTCCGCTCGTCGGCCCGCGCGTCAGACCGGGCTCGTCCGGCCGGGTCCGGCCGGATCGTCAGGCCGGATCGTCGGCGGCGAGGATGCGCTCGATGCTGGCCACCTTGCTGTGCAGCGCGTCGTCCACGGAGTCCCGCAGGTCGGCTTTCAGGACGAGGCTCACCCGGCCCGCGTGGGCACGGACGGCCTCGGTCGCGCGGCGCACGACCTCCATGACCTCGTCCCAGTCCCCTTCGATGGTCGTGAACATCGCGTTGGTCTCGTGCGGCAGGCCGCTGGCGCGTACGACCCGGACGGCCTCGGCGACCAGCTCCGCGACCCCCTCGCCGGCTCCGATGGGCGTGACACTGAAGGCAACCAGCATGAACCACACCTACCACGCGAAGCCCCGTCCGACCATCCGATGACCCTCCCCGGTGGACGACGTCCCACGCCGGACGACGGCGATCGGCGGGTGACGGCGACCGGAGTGCGGCCCACGGGCCGGCGGACCGGTGTCTCCGGAGGGCCGACAGCCGCCTGCTACCGTGACAAATCCGGGCGGCCGGTAAGCTGTCGACATGTCACCAGAAGTCACGGGTGGCGCACCGAACGGGCGATTGCGCAAACCCGGGACAACAGGGCCTGGCGACACGCCCTACCATTGCCCGCCGTGGGGTGGACGAAGACGGATAACGAGGCGTAGGTGGGGCCACGCACGCTGCTCGACGCGCTGACGGACCTTGCGGTGGTCGTCGGCGCGGACGGCCATGTCACCGACATGGGTGCGGCCGCCCAGGCGTTCCTGGCCGACCGTGTGCCGCGCGATCCGCATGTCACCGATCTGGTCGAGGTGGTCGACCCGGCGTTCCGGGTGGCCCTGGTCGAGGCGGTCACCGCCGGGCTGGCGCACAGCGATCAGTGGCGCGGGTCGGTCGGCCTGGTCACGGGCTCCGGGGCCACCGCGCCGCACCACGTCACCGTCCGGCGCGATCCCGAGGGCGGGCTGGTCGTCATCGCCCGGGACACCAGCGACAGCCGGGCCCGTGAGGTCGCCGAGAACGAGTCGCGCGCCAAGGACGAGCTGATCGCCCGGCTCGGCCACGAGCTGCGCACACCGCTGAACGCGATGCTCGGCTTCGCCCAGCTCCTCGAGCTGGAGCCGCTCTCCCCCGATCTGCACGACGATGTCGAACGCATCATCACCGGCGGCCGGCACATGCAGGCGCTCATCGACGACGTGCTCGACCTGGCCCGGTTGCGGGCTGGCCGCGGCGACATCAGCAAGGGTCCGGTGAACGTCCTGGACATCGTCAAGGGCGTGGTGGAGCTGGTCGAGCCGCTGGCCGCGCCGCGCAGCATCCGCCGGGTCATCCATCCGGCCGAGCCGCTGATCGCCGACGCGGACCGTCGCCGACTCTGGCAGGTTCTGCTGAACCTGGTCGGCAACGCGCTGAAGTACGGCCGCGAGGGTGGCTGCGTCCGGGTCGGCGTCGTCCCGATCACCGGCTCGCGGATTCGCATCGAGGTCGAGGACGACGGCGTGGGCCTCTCGCCCCGCGCGATCGACCGCCTGTTCCGACCGTTCGAACGCCTCGGCGCCGAACGCACGGGCATCGAGGGCAGCGGCCTGGGCCTCGCCCTGTCCCACGCCCTGGTGACAGCGATGGGCGGCGTGCTGACGGTCGCCAGCCGGCACGGTGTCGGCAGCGTGTTCGCCGTCGTGCTGGACGCCGTCGACATGCGCTTCGAGGACCCGGACGCCTACGACGACGACGGCTTCGACCAGCCCTACAGCGGTGGCTCGAGTGGCTACGGCTCCTCGGGCGGCTACGGCTCGTCCAACGGTTATGGCTCCTCGGGTGGCTACGGCTCCTCGGGCGGTTACGGTGCCTCGGGCGGTTACGGTGCCTCGGAGGGCTACGGCTCGTCGGAGGGCTACGGCGGCGCGGGAGATCGCACCGGCACGGGCAGCTACACCGGCGCGAAGGGATACGGGAGCACAAGCGGCCCCGCCAGCGCCGGAGCGCAGGGTTCCGCTGGCGGGGCCGGCTGGAGCGCGGGTGCCGCGAGTGGGTACAGCGGTGCGGCGGCGGCACTGTCAGGCGGTTCGAACGGGCGGCGAGCACCCTCGGACGACCTGCGGGTGGTCCATGTCAGCGGCGATCCGGCGGTGCGCTCCGCCGTCGCGAAGGTCCTCGCCGACACCCTTGGCGCCGACACCGTCACCGTGCCACGGGCAGGGCTGGCCCTGGACGCGGTGCGCCGGGCCCGGCCGGCGTTCGTCCTGATCGACCAGGATCTTCCCGACGCGTCCGCGCCGGAGCTGCTCGCGCAGCTGGCGGCGGACCCGACCGGCGCCGCCATCCCGGCGTTCGTGCTGGCGGAGGATGCCGACTCGCCCGAACGCACCCGGCTGCGCCGGGCCGGCGCCGTCGACGTCCTCGACCTGCCGCTTGTTCCCGCGAGCCTCACCACCGTCACCGCCGCGCTGACCGCCACGGTTCCCGCCCACCGCTAGCGCGCTGTCCACGATCGTTCAAGGACGGCGTTGCCGGCACGGGCCGTCGTCGCATCACTCCACCGGTGGTGGGTGGCAGGGGTCAGTCGGTCGACGCGTCCGCCGGGGGTGACCAGGCGGCGGACAGCAGGCGCTCGGACGCCCGGGCGGGGTCGATCGTCGCGTCGACCACGGCGCCGGCGAGTGCGGCGAGTGCGGCTTCCATCGCCGGGTCGGCGAGCCTGGCCCGCACGGTGGCCAGCGCGAGCGTGCGGATCTCGCCGCGGGCGCGGGCCAACCGGCGCCGTCCGAGCTCGCCGGAGGCGACCAGCCACTGGTAGTGGTCCGTGATCCGCCCGAGGAGGATGTCGATCCCCTGCCCGTGGACGGCCGCCAGCCGGACCACCCCCGGACCGGGACCGTCCGCCTGCGGCGTCCGTCGGCCCAGGCGGAGCATCGCGGTGAGGTCGGCGACGGTACGGTCGGCACCCGGCTGATCGGACTTGTTCACGACCAGGATGTCGGCCACCTCGAGCAGACCGGCCTTGACCGCCTGCACGCCGTCTCCGGCTCCGGGCGCGAGCAGCAGACAGGTGGTGTCGGCCAGCGCGGCGATGTCGACCTCGGCCTGGCCCACCCCGACCGTCTCGACCAGCAGCAGGTCGTAGCCGGCGGCCCCGAGCACGCGCAGCGCCTGCGCGGTCGCCAGGGCCAGACCGCCGAGCTGACCACGACTGGCCAGGGAGCGCACGAAGACACCCGGGTCACCGGCGAGCTCGGTCATCCGAATCCGGTCGCCCAGCAGCGCGCCGCCGGTCACCGGGGAGGACGGGTCCACCGCCAGCACCCCCACCCGCCGCCCGGCGTCCCGAAAGGCACGCGCCAGTGCCGCGGTCGTCGTCGACTTGCCCACCCCAGGTGGCCCGGTCAGCCCGACGATCTGCGCGGGCCTGGCCGGCCCGGCGTGGACCGCGTGCGCGGTGAGAGCGGCGCTGAGCTCCGGCCATCCGGCCGGGTTGTTCTCGGCCAACGACAGCAGCCGGGCCACGGCCCGCCGGTCGCCCTCGGCCGCCGCGGCGACCAGACCCGCGATCCCGGCGCCGGCCGCGGCGGGCCGCACCGGGCCGGTGTCCCGCTGGTTCGCCCGCACCGATCCAGTGTCCACCCGGCCGTCCGGTTTCCCGGGGACCGTCAGCGGACGAGGCTGTGACCCGGTCAAGGCCGTCGGGGGCCCGGTCAGGCCGTCGGGACGCGCAGGACGAGAGCGTCGCCCTGGCCGCCACCGCCGCACAGACCAGCGGCACCCAGGCCGCCACCGCGGCGGGCCAGCTCCTTGATCAGAGTCAGGACGATGCGGGTGCCGGAGGCGCCGAGCGGATGACCGATCGCGATCGCGCCGCCGTTGACGTTGACGATGTCGGGGTTGAGGCCGAGTTCGCGCACCGACTGGACCGACACCGCGGCGAACGCCTCGTTGATCTCGACGAGGTCGAGGTCGGCGGGGGTGAGGCCCTCCTTGGCCAGCGCCGCGGTGATCGCGTTCGACGGCTGGGAGTGCAGGGTGGCGTCGGGGCCGGCGACGAAGCCGTGGTGGCCGACCTCGGCGAGGATCGGCAGGCCGAGCTCCTCGGCCTTGGCCCGGCTGGCCACGATGACCGCGGCGGCGCCGTCGGAGAGCTGGGAGGCGGAGCCGGCGGTGATCGTGCCGTCCTTGCCGAAGGCGGGACGCAGGCGGGCGAGCGACTCCGCGGTGGTGTCGGCGCGCACCCCCTCGTCGGCGCTGATCACCAGTGGCTCGCCGCGACGCTGGGGCACGGTGACCGGGACGATCTCGTCGTCGAACAGGCCGTTCTTGGCGGCGGCGGCGGCCCGCTGGTGCGAGCGGGCGGCGATCTCGTCCTGCTCGGCGCGGGTGATGGCCAGCCGGCCGTTGTGCCGGTCGGTGCTGGCGCCCATCGAGACCTGGTCGAACGCGCACAGCAGCGCGTCGGTGTCGATCGAGTCGGTCAGGGCGGTGTCGCCGTACTTCACCCCGGCGCGCAGGGAGCGGACCAGGTGCGGCGCGGCGGTCATCGACTCCATCCCGCCGGCGACGACCAGGTCGAACTCGCCGGCGGCGATGTAGGTGTCGGCCAGGGCGATCGCGTCCAGCCCGGACAGGCACAGCTTGTTGATGGTGACCGCGGGGACCCGCATCGGGATGCCGGCCTCGACAGCCGCCTGCCGGGAGGCCATCGGACCCGCGCCGGCCTGGATGGCGTGCCCCAGGATCACGTAGTCGACCTGGTCGCCGGTGAGCCCGGCCCGCTCCAGCGCGCCGCGGATCGCGATGCCGCCGAGCTGCGCCGCGGTGAAGCCCCTGAGCGCCCCCGAGAGCTTCCCGATCGGTGTCCGCGCACCGGCCACGATCACGGAACCCGGCATGCCTGCCTCCTCATCGCCCCGCCGGCAACGTGCCCGCCGGTATCCAGCCCGCCGGCATCGTGCCCACTGGGCCTCGCCCCTCTGACTCGGGACACCACGCTCGTTCCCGTGGACACCACGATAACGTGATCTTGCTCGTGGCGCCCGCGTCGTGTGGGCCCTCGGCCCGGCCACACGACGGGCTCGGGCCGCTGCCACCCGGACCGGGACACCCCGCCCGCGGCGGTCGTGGCCGGGCGTCCCGGGGGTGCCGCCGTCAGGACAGCGAGCCGCAGCCTGGGACGAAGGGAGACGTGTCGGAGGGCAGCCGCACGGTGCTGGTGGCCGGGCTGCCGGTCACGGTCAGGCCGTCCCTGCTCAGGGTCAGCGCCGTGGTGGTGACGGAGAACGCATTTCCGTCCGTGGAGGTTCCGACGCTGATCTCGAGGTCGTGGTCGTGGTCGCCGCAGCGAAAGCCGCTGGCGGTGTTGGTGTGCGTCCCCGAGGTCAGGGTGAACCCGGTGGGCGGGGCGACGGCGACCAGGGTGTCGAGGCCGATGTAGTGCAGCAGCGCGTAGCTTTTCGTGCCGCCGCTGTCGCTGGTCTGCACCAGCAGCTCACCGAAACCGTCACCGTCGATGTCGACGACGGCGCTTGTCAGCGGCACGGAGATCTCGGGCAGGGTCACCCGGGCGACAACCGCGTCCCGCGAGAAGGTCACCCTGACGGTGGCGCCGTCGGATGACACGTCATCGGAGCGACCGTCCCCGTCGATGTCACCGGCCCCCGCCGGCCTGGCGGCCGGGCTGGGCAGCGGCGGACTGTTGACACCGGGGCCCGTCGAGGACGACGGTGAGCTGGGACTCGCCGACACCGTGGGCGAGGTGGTCGTCGGCAGGGTCGGCCGGGTGCCGGGCGAGCTGGGCGGTGTGCTGGCGCCCCCGCTGGCGGCCGGACCGCGGCCACCGGATGACTGGCCACCACCATGGGTGGAACCCGAGCCGCTGGGCCCGGAGCCGGTGCCGGCCGGGGTCGGACCGGTGTAGTTGCTCGGCACCACCGGGGGGACCGCGGGTTCGACCAGCTGGTTGGACGGGCTGGGTCGGATCGCGACCACGGCCAGCGCGATCAGCGCGGCCATCACCATCCCGCCGAGGGTGAACGCCGGCAGCCGCCAGCGGCGCCGACGATCGATACCGGCCCGGATCTGCCGATAGGCGTCCGCGGAGGGCCGGATCGGGTCGACCGCCTCGCTGAGCAACCGTGTGAGCTCGTTCGGTTCCAACGTGCTCACCGCAGCCCTTCCAGCTTGCCGCTGAGCGCGGACAGCCCCCGGGAGGTGTAGGCCTTCACCGAGCCGACACTGCAGCCCATCACCGCCGCCGCGTCCGCCTCGGACATGTCGGCGTAGTAGCGCAGGACGACCGCCTCTCGCTGACGCCGCGGCAGCTCACGCAGTGCCTGGATCACGGCGGCCCGCTCGACCAGAGAGTAGGCCCCCTCCTCGGCGCTCGCGGCATCGGGCATCGGCTTCGGGGCATGCTTGAGAGCGACGAGTCGACGACGCAGCGTGGAGCGTGCGAGATTGACGACCGTCTGCCGAAGGTAGGCCAGGGCCTTGTCCCGGTCCTGGAGCCGCCCCCAGGCCGCATGCACCCGGATGTAGGCGTCCTGGACGACCTCCTCGCACAGGCCGATGTCGTCCAGCAGCAGCGCGGCGAGACGCACGAGTGACCGGTAGTGCTCGGAGTACAGGGCGGTCAGGGCGGCGTCCGCGTCCCGCGCGACATCGCTACGGGCGGCGTCGCTCCGCGCAGGCACGGGCCGCCACCCTTCTACGACAGTCATGGGCGCGGTCACGCCACGTTGGACGCCGACCTGACCCTCGAAGTTGCCCCGAACTCACCACGGGTTGTCCGAATCGTTCTATCGCGTCGCGTGCCAAACAGACAGCCCCCACCCCCTGCCGCCGCACCGCGACACGCCGCCGCGCTCCGCCACCGTGCGGCGCCCGGGACCCACCACCCGCCGCTGGAGGCCGACCGTGAAGGACATCGTCGAGGCGATCATCGCCGGGCTGTCGCCGTCCGAGGCCCGTCATGCCGAGTTCGCCCAGTTCACGGTGCCCGATTCGTACCGTGCCGTAGTGGTTCGCCGGGACGAGACGGCCATGTTCGACGGCCTGCCCACCCAGGAGAAGGACCCGCGCCGCTCGTTGCATGTCGACGAGGTACCGACCCCGGAACTCGGCCCTGGTGAGGCGCTGGTCGCTGTCATGGCCTCCTCCGTGAACTACAACACTGTCTGGACTTCGATCTTCGAGCCGGTGCCGACGTTCGGGTTCCTGTCCCGCTATGGCCGGACGTCCGCCCTTGCGGCTCGTCATGACCAGCCGTATCACGCGGTGGGGTCCGATCTGGCCGGAGTCGTGCTGCGGACAGGACCAGGAGTACATGTCTGGTCCCCGGGGGACGAGGTCGTGGCGCACTGCCTGTCGGTCGAGCTCGAACACGCCGATGGTCACAACGACACGATGCTGGATCCCGAGCAGCGGATCTGGGGTTTCGAGACGAACTTCGGCGGCCTGGCCGAGCTTGCCCTGGTCAAGGCCAACCAGCTCATGCCCAAACCCGCGCATCTCACCTGGGAGGAGGCCGCCGCCCCCGGTCTGGTCAACTCGACCGCCTACCGGCAGCTGGTCTCCACCAACGGGGCGACGATGAAGCAGGGCGACATCGTGCTGATCTGGGGCGCCTCGGGCGGGCTGGGCTCCTACGCCACCCAGCTGGCGCTGCGCGGTGGCGCGATTCCGGTGTGTGTGGTCTCCTCGCCGGCCAAGGCGGCGCTGTGCCGGGCACTCGGTGCCGACCTGGTCATCGACCGGGCCGCCGAGGGCTACCGGTTCTGGCGCGACGAACACACCCAGGACCCGTCGGAGTGGCAGCGGTTCGGCCGTCGCATCCGCGAGCTCACCGGCGGGGAGGACCCGGACATCGTGTTCGAACACCCCGGACGGGAGACCTTTGGCGCCTCCGTCTATGTGGCCAGGCGTGGCGGGACGATCGTCACCTGCGCGTCGACGAGTGGATTTCGCCATGAGTTCGACAATCGTTACCTGTGGATGCACCTCAAGCGGGTGATCGGCACGCATTTCGCGAACTACCGGGAGGCGTGGGAGGCCAATCGCCTGGTCTGCCGGGGGATGATCCACCCGACCCTCTCCCGGGTGTACCCACTTGCCGAAACCGGCCAGGCCACCCGGGATGTGCACCGCAACGTCCATCAGGGCAAGGTCGGTGTCCTGTGTCTGGCTCCGTCCGAAGGGCTGGGTGTGCGCGACGAACAGCTACGCGCCCGCCACCTGAGGGCAATCAACCGGTTCCGTGGCGTGTAGTCGCGGAATTCGCGACGGGCCCAAACACCGGCTGGCCTCACGCTGTGCCGCAGCGTCTGAGATGCTCAGGTCCTATGACCGAACACACCGATCTGATCCCGATGGCCGGCGAGTCCGGCGGGACCCCCGCGTTCGACCTGGTGCGTCGTGGCTACGACCCCAACCAGGTCACACACCACGTGAACTGGTTGACCGAACAGCTCCACGAGGCCGAGGCGCACCGGGCGGCAGCCGAGGCCGCGGCGTCGGAGGCGGCGAGCGAGGCGGCCCGGGTCCGTGACGACCTGGCCGCCAACCGTCCCGCCTGGGAGGAGTTCGGTGGCCGGGTCACCCAGATCCTCCAGCTCGCCGAGGAGGAGGCCGCCACCGTCCGCGCCGAGCGGACCAGGGAGGCCGAGGCCCGGCTCGAGGAGGCCCGGCGCATCGTCACCGAGGCCGAGGCCGCGCGGGAGAAGACCCTGCGCGACGCCGACGAGCAGGCCGCCTCGATCGTCTCGACGGCGCGCGCCGAAGCCGAGCGGATCGTGGACCTCGCCCGTTCGACCGCGGCCGCGGCCGAGGACGAGTCCCGGCGGCGTCTCGGCGACCTCGAACGCCAGCGTGAACAGGTCACCACCCAGCTCGCCGCCCTGCGCGACCAGGTGACGACCCAGCTCGGCGCCCTGCGCGACAAGCTGACCGCCGCGAGCGCCTCGATCGCCTCGATCGAGGCCACCCCGATGGACGACCGCAAGGCGCTCACCGCCGAGCCACAGGCCCTGCCGGCCCCCGCCGGGCGCGGCGCCTGACCGCACCCGCACCCGCACGGCCCTCGGGCGTGGCGCCGTCGGGCGCCGTGGTCCGGGTGGTTCATGGTGGCCCCAGGGGTCGGTCAGCCCTGCGGGCCGGGCGTCAGCCTGCCTGGTTCGGCCGTGGCCGGGACGCGCGACAACGGCGCTCCCAGCAGCCGCGGTGCCAGTGCCGGCGGTCGTCGACCCGCTCCGGCTGCCACACGACCAGATGCGGCGTGCCCGGTCTGATCTCGTGATCACAGCCGGGACACCGGTACATCTTCACCGACGCCGCCCCACTGAGCGACCGGACGGTCCACTCGCCGTCGCGCAGCCGCACCACCGGGTCCGCGATCCACCACACACCCGGCCGCGGCCCCGTGTCCCGTTCACGTTCACGTTCACGCTCGTGCCCGGATCGCCGCCGTCGCTGTACGCCCCCGCCACGGCGTGCCCCGCGGGTCACGAGCGTGTGGTTCCACCTGCCGGACCGGAGCCGCCCCGGCCACGATCCCGGTCCCGGTCCCTGTCCCGCCGCCCTCGCCACGAGCCGGACCCGGCACCGCCACCCGCCGGACCGGCATCGGACTCGGTCACCCAGTCCGCCCGGCTCACGACCTCACCGTCGACGATGCGCGGCGGATCCCCGCCCGACGCACCGCGTGCCGCGTGCCCCGGCCGGACCCGGTCGATGCCGGCCACGACCAGCGACCGTGCCACCTTCGCCTTGCGCACAGCTCCCGCGGGGCTCGCCAACGCCGCCGAGGCGCCGATGAGCACCTGGAAGCCACGGTCGCTGCCGCGCCAGTGCTCCCGCAGAATCGGCTCGCCGGCGCCGACCACCAGCCGACGGAACGCGAACGCCACGATCGCCACATCGTCGAGTTGGCCGACGACGGGGATCATGTTCGTCACCCGGTTCTTCGGCGACGCCAGATAGGCCAGCGCCACCGCGGCCTCCACCTTCGCCGAGTGCGGCACCCGCGGATCGGCGACCACCCGACGCAACATCACGACGAGGTCGGGCAGAAAGGTCACGACCTCCCGGCCAAAGGTCAGCAGAGCGTCCTTGTCGAGCGTGGCCATCGCCGCCGTGCCACCTCCCAGCTACCCGCCAGTACCCAGCTACCCGCCGGTACCTGTGATCACCTGTACCAGCGATCACGCATCCGCAAACCGGGCATCCGGTCGACCGACCACATTCTAGTGCGCGTCACCGACCCTCCTCGGCCGCCGACACCACCGGGTGGGGGCCTCCCGGTGGCCTCACACCGGCGCGCGACGGCCGTGTTCCCGAAAGCCCCGTCCCGTCTTGCGACCGAGAAAGCCAGCTCGAACCAGCTGCTCGAGCAGCGCGGCGGGTGCGAGGCCCGGCTCGCGGAACTGTTCGTGCAACGACCGGGTGATGGCCAGGGTGACGTCCAGTCCGATCACGTCCGCGAGCGCGAACGGCCCCATCGGATGGGCACACCCGAGCGTCATCGCCGTGTCGATGTCCTCCATCGTGGCGTAGTGGGCCGCCACCATGCGGATCGCGTCGCCCAGATACGGGAACAGCAGTGCGTTGACGATGAAGCCCGCCCGGTCGGCGCAGCGCACCGGCTGCTGCCCCGCCGCTCGGGCCAGCGCCAGTACCGTCTCGGTCGCCGCCGCCCCCGTGAGCACCGTCGGCACCACCTCGACCAGACGCATCGCCGGCGCCGGGTTGAACCAGTGCATCCCCACGACATCCCGCGGCCGGCTCGTCGCCGTGGCACATTCGATCACCGGCAGGGATGACGTGGTCGTCGCGAGCACCGCCCCCGGTCGGGCCACCTTGTCCAGATCGCTGAACAGCGCCCGTTTGACCGCCAGATCCTCGACCACGGCCTCGATGAGGATGTCGCAGTCGCCGAGATCCCCCAGGTCGGTCGTGGTCCGCAACCGGCCGAGCGCCGCCGCACGCTCGTCCTCGGTACACCGTCCACGGGTCACCGCGGCCGCCAGCGCGGCGTCCAACCGTCCCCGCACTCCCCCGGCCGCGGCGGGATCCGCCTGGTCGGGACGGCGCACCCGCACCACCACCTCATGCCCGCTGCGCAGCAGCACCTGCGTGATCCCCAGCGCCATCGTGCCGCCGCCCACCACCCCGCACACGCGTACCGGCCGGGAGGGCGGCGCTGCCGCTGCCGGTACCGCTGCCGGTGTCGGGTCGCCCGGCACCGTCCCGTTCGAGTCCGGGCCGGTGGCCGGCGGGTAGGTGTGGAAGCCCCGTCCGGACTTGCGTCCCAGCAGGCCGGCGGCGACGAGCTGGCCGAGCAGCGGCGCCGGCGCGTGGCGGCGATCGCCGGTCTGGGCGAACATCGAGTCGAGGATCTCCCGGGCGGTGTCCAGCCCGATCAGGTCGAGCAGGGCGAGCGGCCCCATCGGATGCCCGCAGCCCAGCCGCATCGCGGTGTCGATGTCGGACGCGGTGGCGAAGCGGGCCTCGGCCATCCGCACCGCGTCGTTGAGATAGCCGAACAGCAGGGCGTTCGCGATGAACCCGGCCCGGTCGGCGGTCACGACCGGTGTCTTGCCGGCCGCCTCGGCCACCTCGACCACCATCGCCAGCGCATCGGGGTCGGTCACCACCGTGCGCACCACCTCGACCAGGCGCATCACCGGCGCCGGGTTGAACCAGTGCATGCCCAGGACGCGCTGCGGTCGTCCCGTCCCGGCGGCGAGCTCCAGCACCGACAGCGAGCTGGTGTTGGTCGCGAGCACCGTGTCCGGCGCGGCCAGCTCGTCCAGCCGGGCGAGCAGTGCCGCCTTGGCCTCCAGCCGCTCCTCGACGGCCTCGATGACCAGTCCGCAGCCGCTCGTCCCCGCGGCGGCGACCGCCGCGAGATCGGTGCCAAGCCGCAGCCGGGCGACCACGGCGTCGTGCCCGGCGGCATCAAGCTGACCGTGCGCCCTGGCCCGTTCGAGCGATCGCGCCACCCGTTCACCGCCGCGGCGCAGCGCGTCGGCGTCCCGCTCGATTCCGACCACCGTGAACCCCGCCCGGGCGAGCGCCTCGGCGATCCCCGCGCCCATCGTGCCCAGTCCCACGACGGCGATCGGCCGCTCCGACAACGACATCTCGGCCATGCCACGCTCCCCGCTACCGACGGTGATACCGCGGACACGCCGATCCTCCCAGGCCACCCCCGGCCCGGCCCGACGATCATCTGCCGGCGAACCACGGCCATGGTTCACGACGCCCCGGTGCGAGGCCGCGGATGTGCGGGGGTCGCCGTGGGGGCGAGGGTCAGAACAGGGTGGGGATGGAGGGTTCCAGGCCGCGCAGGTCGTCATAGTCGACGACGGCGCAGCCCAGGCCGCGGTCGGCGGCGAGCAGACGGGCCTGGGGGGTGATGGACTGGGCCGCGAGGATGCCCCGCACCGGGCGCGGCAGCGCCGGATCATCACGCAGCCGGGCCAGGTAGCGGGTGAGCTGCTCGACCCCGTCGATCTCACCCTTGCGCTTGATCTCGACGGCGACCGTGGAGCCGTCGAGATCGCGGCAGAGCAGGTCCACGGGACCGATGCCGGTCTCGTACTCCCGGCGGACCAGGGTGAGCCCGGGTGCGATCGCGTCCGGACGGTCGGCCAGCAGGACCTGCAGGTGCGCCTCGACGCCGTCCTTGCGCAGGCCGGGGTCGATCCCCAGCTCATGGCTGGAGTCGTGGAGCACGTCCTCGATGGTGATGATGAGCTGTTCGGACGCCTTGTTGCTCACCCGCCACACGCCGGGCTCCTCGGCGATGACACAGGGCGGGCTCATCCAGTTCAGCGGTTTGTACGCTCGGCCATCCGCGTGGATGGACACCGAACCATCCGCCTTGACCAGCACGAGCCGTACCGCGCTTGGCAGATGGGCGGTGAGCCGCCCGACGTAGTCGACGCTGCACCGAGCGATCACCAACCGCATGCGGTCACGGTACCGCGCCCGATCCGGCCCCCCTGCCCGACCCCCGACCGCCAGCGGTCGTCCGGCGCCCGCCGAACGCCCACGACAGACGAGCGGCAGGACCGTCAGGAAGATCCCCCGGCGGAGGGCTTCACGGCGGAGGGCTTCACGGCGGAGGGCTTCACGGCGGACGCCTCTTCGGCGCCGCGGTGGTGTTGGAGGACCAGGTCGTCGAGCAACGCCCGGCGCCCGGCGTAGCGCTGGCCCAGGGCCTGTGCCTTCTCGGCACCCAGCCGCGCCAGCCGGACGGGGTCGGAGTTGTCCTGCATGTCGGCGTGTTTGACGACGACGGCCAGCGGGTCGGCGGCGACCCGGGCCAGATAGTCGCGCATGGACTCGTCCGGACGATGCGAGAGCGCGTCCACCGCGGCGACGACCAGGGTCGGATATCCGGCCGCGGTCAGGTGTTCCAGCGTGATCTCGCTGTCCTCGACGACGTCATGCAGGATCGCGGCGAACTGGGCGGCCAGGGGGTCGACCCCGGCCGGTCCGGCGGTGCGGGACACCGTGTCCATCACCCGACGGGGATGGCCGATGTACTCGTCGCCGGCCTTGTCCCGTTGCCCGGCGTGCATCCGGGTCGCCAGCGCCACCGCGTCCTCGAGCGAGGGCACCGCCGGAGCAGCCGTGGCGGGGCTGGCGGAGGTGGCAGGGCTGGCGGGGCTGGCAGGGGTGGCGGAGGTGGCAGGGGTGCCGTCAGGAGGACTCGAGCCCATGAGCTGACCGTACGACCTCCAGGATGTTCAGGATGATGGCGTCCAGCTCGAAGTCACGGGGAGTGAAGACACCGGCCACGCCGAGTCGGGTCAGGCGTTGTGCGTCGGCCGGCGGGATGATGCCCCCGACGATCACCGGCAGGTCGCCGGCACCGGCGGCCCGCAGCCCACCGATCACCTCCGTCGCCAGATCCAGATGGGCACCGGAGAGGATGGACAGGCCCACCACGTGGACGTCCTCCTCGATCGCCGCGGCCACGATCTGCGCCGGCGTCAACCGGATGCCCTGGTAGATCACTTCGAATCCGGCGTCACGGGCCCGCACCGCGATCTGTTCGGCACCGTTGGAGTGCCCGTCCAGACCGGGCTTGCCGATCAGCAGCCGGACTGGCCGCCCCAGCTCGGCCCGGGTGCGCACGACCAGCTCACGCACCTCGTCCGCCCGCGAACGTCCCCCCGCTCCCACCTCACCCCCGCTGGACGGGACACCTGCCGTGGACGAGCTGCCTGCCGTGGACGAGGCGCCTGGGGCGATGGTGCGGGTGGCGCCGGCGACGCCGGTCGGGGCGCGGTACTCACCGAAGATCTCACGAAGAGTGTCGGTCCACTCGCCAGTGGTCACCCCGGCGCGGACGCAGGCCAGGGTGGCGGGCATCAGGTTCGCGGTGGTCGCGGCGGCGGCGCGCAGCTCGAGCAGGGCCGCGCGGACAGCGGCCGCGTCCCGTCCGGCCCGCCAGGCGGCGACGGCACGCTGCGCCGCCTTCTCGGCCTCGGGGTCGACCGGCTGGATCGCCGCGTCCAGCTCGGCGAGCAGTGGGTTCGGCTCGGTCTCGGTGAACCTGTTCACGCCGACGACGACCTGGGTACCATCCTCGATCCGGGCCCGGCGGTCGGCCTGGGCGGACACCATCGCCGACTTCAGGTAGCCGCTTTCCACGGCGGCCACCGCGCCCCCCATCGCCTGCACCCGGTCGATCTCCGCGCGGGCACTGGCGACCAGCTCGTCCACCCGGGCCGCCACGACGACCGAGCCCTCGAAGAGATCCTCGTGCTCGAGCAGATCGGTCTCGTGCGCGAGGATCTGCTGGATACGCAGCGACCACTGCTGGTCCCACGGCCGGGGCAGGCCCAGCGCCTCGTTCCAGGCCGGTAGCTGCAACGCGCGGCAGCGGGCGTTCTTCGACAGTGTCACCCCGAGGGTCTCCAGCACGATCCGGATGATGTTGTTCTCCGGCTGCGCCTCGGTCAGGCCGAGCGAGTTGACCTGCACTCCGTAGCGGAACCGGCGGGCGGCCGGGTCGGTCACCCCGTAGCGGGTGCGCAGCAGCTCGTCCCAGAGGGCGACGAACGCGCGCATCTTGCACAGTTCCTCGACGAACCGCTCGCCGGCGTTGACGAAGAAGGACACCCGCCGGCAGACCTCGCTCATCCGCTCCGGCGTGCCGATGCCCGCGGCGGCCACCGCGTCCAGCACGGCGATCGCCGAGCAGATCGAGAAGGCGAGCTCCTGCACCGGGGTGGCGCCGGCTTCCTGGAGGTGGTAACTGCAGATGTTGATCGGGTTCCAGCGCGGCAGTTCCGCGACCGCGTACGCGATGACGTCGGTGACCAGGCGCAGGGACGGCCCGGGTGGGAAGACATACGTCCCGCGGGAGAGGTACTCCTTGATGATGTCGTTCTGGGTGGTGCCGGCGAGCTGCGCCGGGTCGGCGCCCTGCTCCTGCGCGACGACCTGGTAGAGCGCCAGCAGCCACATCGCCGTGGCATTGATCGTCATGGACGTGTTCATCCGCGCCAGCGGGATCTCGTCGAACAGCTGGCGCAGGTCACCCAGATGCGCGATCGGCACGCCCACCCGGCCGACCTCACCGCGGGCCAGCGGATGGTCCGGGTCATAGCCCGTCTGGGTGGGTAGGTCGAAGGCGACCGACAGGCCGGTCTGCCCCTTGGCCAGGTTGCGCCGGTAGAGCGCGTTGCTGCGCGCCGCGCTCGAGTGCCCCGCGTAGGTCCGAAAGATCCAGGGCCGGTCCCGAGCCGCCGCCGCCGACTCCACTGGTGTCATTGCCGCGGCCTCATTTCCGAGCGGGCCGCGCCGGCGGCCGGGGACGGACGTGTTCCCGCCCCGGCCGAGCGGACGGCGGGCGAGGGCATGAGACTACGACCACACGCCCCGCCGGCGCTCACCGAACGTCCATACCCCGCTACCCGCTCAGGCGCCGATGCAGGGCTGCAGCGAACCCTTCCAGACGTCCACCAGGGCCTTGGGGATGCTGTCGCAGGCTCCGGCGCCGTGGCTCACGATCGTCCAGGGCCCGGACCCGATCCGGCGCCACACGTGCGGATCGGCCGGCGGGCTGGCGACACCGGCGACGTTGATCCGGCCGATCGCCCAGTACTGGTCCTGCGCGGCGTCCACACCCTCGACCGCACCGAAGTACATGCCCTCCACCACCGTCACCTGCGCGGCGGTGACGGTGGTGGAGGGATCGGTCTCCTTGATCTCGGCCGCCACGGTGAACTGCAGGGCCAGGCGGAGCGCCGCCGGGTTCGGTTCGGAGTTGAGCACCATCTGGTGTGCCGCGCCCGGACTGCGCGTGGCCGCCCAGGACGGCGTCCCCTGCACCGGGCTGAGTTCGGCCGCGGGCGTCTGACCGGTCGCGGTGTCGCCGGCGGAGTGGTCACGATCGGCGGTGGCGAACCCGATCCCCAGGCCGAGCACGATCGCGACGACGAACGCCACGATCACCACGACGGGTCGCAGCTCACGCGCCCCGAGCAGCCCCACGGGCCGCGCGCCGCGTTCGCTGGCGATATCCACCTGCGCGGGCACCTCCACGTCCTGCACGCCTCCGTCCAACCTCCACCGTGCCGTGACCGGCGAGCCGCCACCCGTAGGCCGAACCCGATCAGCACGTACCCGGCAAGCATGCCCCATCCGACGGGCGCGCGGCAGGCAGGCACACCCTGGATGACACACCGCTTTCCCTTGGGTTCGATCCGCTTACCAGACGATCGGATCGCACCATCGCCATCATCCTCCGCAGCCAGCGAAACACCGCACGATTCGCCGACCCGACCGCGAGGCTGCGGCCGGGTGCGTCCAGACGCGGTCCACCGGCCACCAGATGTGACCAGGCCGCGGGGACGGATCGGCCCGCATCGGTCGGGAACCCGCCGACCGATGCGAACGTCTGGGACGATGGACGGCGGGCCGGGCGAGCCACGCCAGGCCGGACGGGCCGCCTCGGAGCAGCGGGGCGTCGGGAGGTGTCGGGCGGCCGTGAACACGGCGGAGTTCCTCATCGGGCCGACGGTGCTGGTGGTGGTACTGGGGCTGCTGCTCATCGCGGCGCGGTGGGCGAGCACTCCGCTGCGGGCCCTGCCCCGCGGTATCCCGCTCGGTCACGACTTCGGGCTGCTCGTGCCCGTCGCCATCGTCGACACCCCGGCCGAGGTGACCCTCGCCCAGGCGGTCCTGTGCACCCAGGGCATCCGCTCCACGTGGGCGATGGCGATGACCCCGCTGCACATCGACGCGTCCGGCAACATCCTGTCCCGCCCGCGCCACCGCCGCCACGTGCTCGTCTTCGGCGTGGACGCCGCCCGCGCCACCCGCACCCTGCACCCGCCCCGCGGCGGTCAGCTCCCCTACGCCTGACCCCGCGGCGCCGGCTCTCCCACCCGAGCGGCGGATGAGTGGATGACCGGTGGCACCTTCAGGCGACCGCGCGGTCCCGGACGCGGGTGATGTCGGCGCCCAACGCCCGCAGATCCTCGACGAAATGGGCGTAGCCGCGGTCGATGTGGTGCACCTCGGTCACCTCGGTGACCCCGTCGGCGACCAGACCCGCGAGCACCAGGGCCGCCCCCGCCCGCACGTCCGAGGCCATCACCCGCGTACCGGTCAGCCGAGCGGCCTGGCGCACGATGACGTGATGGCCGTCGGTACGCAGATCGGCGCCCAGTGTGTGCAGCTCCCGGCAGAACACGAACCGACTGTCGAACACGTTCTCGGTGATCAGCGACGTGCCGGAGCTGATCGCCTCCAACGCGATCACCTGCGGCAGCAGATCCGTCGGGAACCCCGGGTACGGCAGGGTCACCACGTCGATCGAACGCGGCCGCTGCGACCCTGCCACCCGAAACCCGTCCCCGCGCACGTCGACCTGCGCGCCGGCCTCGACCAGCTTCTCCAACACGATCGCGAGATGCTCCACCCGACCGCCACGGATCAGCACGTCCCCGCCGGTCATCAGCGCGCCGACCGCGTACGTCCCGGCGACGATCCGATCCGCCACCGTCTCGTGCTCCACGGCGGACAGCCCGTCCACCCCGTCCACCACGAGCGTGGACGACCCCGCCCCACCGATCTGCGCCCCCATCGCCGTCAGCATCGCGCACAGGTCGGCGATCTCCGGCTCGCGCGCGGCGTTGTCGATGACGGTCGTGCCCTTCGCCAGCACCGCCGCCATCACCAGGTTCTCGGTGGCGCCGACGCTGGGAAAGTCCAGCCAGATCGACGCCCCCTGCAACCGCCCGTCGGTGCGCGCGACGAGCACCCCGTCCTCCACGTCCACCACCGCACCGAGCTGGGTCAGCCCGTTGACGTGGATGTCCAGCGCCCGCGACCCGATCGCGTCCCCACCGGGCAGCGCCACCCGCGCCTCACCGCGGCGCGCCACCAACGGCCCGAGCACCGCCACGGACGCCCGGATGCGCCGCACCAGATCACCATCGGCGGCTCCCCCGGCGTCCTCGGGCATGTCGATGCACAACCGCCCGCCCGCCGCGCCGCCCCCCGAGGGTGTCTCCCACTCCCGGTGCCGGCTCACGGTGGCACCCAGCCCCGTGAGCACGTCCGCCATCACCGTCACGTCAAGGATGTCGGGGACGGCTGTCAGGACCGTCCGGCCGGGAGCCAACAGACTCGCGGCCATCAACTTCAGCACCGAGTTCTTCGCACCCGGAACGGCGACCTCACCGATCAACCGGGTGCCGCCAGTCACCACGAAGCGTTCCACGGATCTCGATGCTAGGTCCTGGCCGGAAGATCTTCACCGGCCCCCACCACTTTGACCATAAGCACACCTAGTAATCGCCTTGTCCCCCAGCGCCCTCCGCCAGGACCGACACCCCGTCGTGCACCCGCACGAACGCCTCATCCCGGCCCGCCAGAGCGTCCGCCACCCGCACCGCGAACACCTTCGAACCGTTGGCTTCGCGTCCGCGCGTCGGGCCGGCCCGCTTCCTAGACTGGGGGCATGGCGGTACACCTGACCCGGATCTACACCCGTACCGGTGACGACGGGACGACGGCGCTCGGTGACATGTCCCGGGTGGTGAAGACGGATCCGCGGCTGGCCGCCTACGCCGACGTCGACGAGGCGAACGCGGCGATAGGCGTGGCGCTGGCCCTCGGCGGGCTGGCGGACGAGGTGCGCACCGTGCTCGGGCAGGTCCAGAACGACCTGTTCGACGTCGGCGCCGACCTGTGCACCCCGGTCGTGGCGGACCCGCCGTATCCGCCGCTGCGGATCACCGAGGGCTATGTCGACCGGCTGGAGGAGGCCTGCGACCGGTTCAACGCCGATCTGCCGAAGCTCGCCTCGTTCATCCTCCCCGGTGGGACACCGGGCGCCGCTCTGCTGCACACCGCCCGCACGGTCGCCCGGCGGGCCGAGCGGTCGGTCTGGGCGCTGCTCGAGGCCGACCCGGAGCACACCGGTCCCCTGCCGGCCCGTTACCTCAACCGGCTCTCGGACCTTCTGTTCATCCTCGCCCGCATCGCGAACCCCGGCGGCGACATCCTCTGGCGACCCGCGGCCCACGCCTGATCACCGGCTCCCCCGCGTGGGAGCCAGAGGCCGTGCGCGGCCGGCGGTGGTGGTGAGGCGCCACGGCGCGCGCCGGCCGGGGCCGGTCACATCCCGGGTGGACGTGCGACGGGCGCGTCCCCGTCGTGCGAGGAACGCGCCCGTGAGATACCCGACCGGCTGACGTGAGCCAGCCGGTCGGAACCGCCAGCCGCCCAGCCGCCCAGCTGACCGGGACGGCCAGCCGATCCAGGCGGTGGTCAGCTGTTCGGTGTGGTGGTCAGCTGCTCAGAGTGGCGGTTTCGGCCAGGATGCTGACGCCGGAGTGGGTGACGGAGATGAAGCCACCGTCGACCGCCGCGGAGATCTCCTGACCGCCGGTCTTCACCCGGACGGTGCCACCGGGGGCCAGGACCCCCAGCAGCGGCACGTGGCCGGGCAGTACACCGAGGTCACCGTCGGTGGTGCGGGCGATCACCATGTCGGCGTCGCCGGACCACACCTCCTGCTCGGGCGAGACGATCGCGACCCGGATGGGCATCAGAGGTTCTCGGCGTTCTTCTCGGCTTCCTCGATACCACCGCACATGAAGAACGCCTGCTCGGGCAGGTGGTCGAAGTCGCCCTGGGTGAGCCGCTTGAACGAGTCGATCGTCTCGTCCAGCGGGACGAACTTGCCGGGGATGTTGGTGAACTGCTCCGCGACGAAGAACGGCTGCGACAGGAACCGCTGGATACGCCGAGCCCGGTTGACGAGGATCTTGTCCTCTTCGGAGAGCTCGTCGATGCCGAGGATGGCGATGATGTCCTGGAGGTCCTTGTAGCGCTGCAGGATGCGCTGGACCTCGCGGGCGGTGTCGTAGTGCTCCTGCCCGATGTAGCGCGGGTCGAGGATGCGGGAGTTGGAGTCCAGCGGGCTGACCGCGGGGTAGATACCGAGGTCGGAGATCGACCGGTCGAGCACCGTCTGGGCGTCGAGGTGGGTGAACGTCGTCGCCGGCGCCGGGTCGGTCAGGTCGTCCGCGGGGACGTAGATCGCCTGCAGCGAGGTGATCGAGTGACCGCGGGTGGAGGTGATCCGCTCCTGCAGGACGCCCATCTCGTCGGCCAGGGTGGGCTGGTAGCCCACGGCCGACGGCATCCGGCCGAGCAGGGTCGACACCTCGGAACCGGCCTGGGTGAACCGGAAGATGTTGTCGATGAACAGCAGCACGTCCTGCTTCTGGACATCGCGGAAGTACTCGGCCATGGTGAGGGCGCCCAGCGCCACCCGCAGCCGGGTGCCGGGCGGCTCGTCCATCTGGCCGAACACCAGGGCGGTGTCCTCGATGACGCCGGCCTCGGTCATCTCCAGGAACAGGTCGTTACCCTCGCGGGTGCGCTCGCCGACCCCGGCGAACACCGACACGCCACCGAACTCCTTGGCGACCCGGCGGATCATCTCCTGGATGATGACGGTCTTGCCGACGCCCGCACCGCCGAACAGGCCGATCTTGCCACCGCGCACGTACGGGGCGAGCAGGTCGATGACCTTGATGCCGGTGGTGAACATCTCGGTCTTCGACTCGAGCTGGTCGAACGCCGGGGCCGAGCGGTGGATCGGCCAGCGGGTCTCCGCGTCGACCTTGTCGACGTCGAGCGGGGTGCCGAGCACGTTGAACACGTGCCCCTTGGTGGCATCGCCGACCGGAACGGAGATCGGGGCTCCGGTGTCGCGCACGGGTGCGCCGCGCACGAGGCCGTCGGTCTGCTGCATCGAGATGGCCCGCACGGTGTTGTCACCGATGTGCTGGGCGACCTCGAGGGTCAGCGTCAGGGTCTGGCCGCCGATTGTGCGGTCGACCTCGAGTGCCTGATAGATCTCGGGGAGCTCGTCTGGTGCGAACTCCACGTCGACGACCGGTCCGATGACTCGGGCGACCCGGCCGACTCCCGGGGCCCGGCCCTCCGCCGCAGCCGGCGAGCTGGTGGTGACGGTCATGGCGTCCTCAGTTTCCCATCGTTGCCCGTCGCCGCAGCCTCGGGCTAGCCGTTCTCTGGCACCTGGGGCACTGCGCCGGCGCGGCGGGCTCGTCCCAGCCCGCTACACCGGCGCCGTACCGTCTTACAACGTTGCGATCGTTCCGTTAGTGCCGGTTGCCGGCCCGAAGGTGATCAGCCGGCCGAGGCAAGGGCGTTCGCCCCACCGACGATCTCGGAGATCTCCTGGGTGATGGCGTCCTGCCGGGCCCGGTTGGCCAGGCGGCTGTAGATCCGGGCGAGGTCCTCGGCGTTGTCCGTGGCCGACTTCATCGCCCGCTGCCGCGCGGCGGACTCCGACGCGGCCGATTCCAGCAGCGCCGCGTAGAGCCGGCTTTCGACGTACCGGGGCAGCAGCGCGTCGAGCACCGCCTCGGCCGACGGCTCGAACTCGTACTGGGGCAGCGGCGTGCCGGAGGACGAGGCGGGGGCCGCCCCGTCCGACTCGCCGATCGCCTTCGGCAGCAGCCGGTTCGCGACGGCCGTCTGGGTCAGCGCCGAGACGTACTCGGTGTGCACCAGGTGGATCTCGTCGACCCCGCCGTCCTCGCCGCCGGCGACGAACGACGAGATCAGCGCGTCGGCGACCGACTTGGCGTCGGCGTAGGACGGCTGCTCGGAGAACCCGGTGTACTCGCCGTTGATCGTGCGGCCGCGGAAGCGGTAGTACCCGACTCCCTTACGGCCGACGACGTGCAGCTCGATGTCCTTGCCCTCGGCGCGCAGCGTCTCGGTGAGCTCACCCGCCCGCTTGAGCGCGTTCGAGCTGTACCCGCCGGCCAGACCACGGTCGCTGGTGACCACGACGACCGCGACCCGGGTGGGGTTCTCCCGGCCGGTGGTCAGCGGGTGGCTGGTCGTCGACTGCGACGCCACCGCCTCGATCACCCGGGTGATCTCCTCGGCGTACGGGCGGGCCGCCGCGACCCGGGCTCGCGCCTTGGCGATCCGGGAGGCGGCGATCAGCTCCATCGCCTTGGTGATCTTCTTCGTCGACTGCACCGAGCGGATGCGCCGCCGGTACTCACGAAGCTGCCCCGCCACGGATCAGCCCTCGTTCCGGGCCAGCGGCTGCCCGTCGGCCAGCGTGAACTGGTTCTTGAAGGTGGCGATGGCCGTCTCGAGCGAGGAGACCGTGTCGTCCCCGAGCTTGCCGGTGGCGATGATCGAATCGAAGATCGTGCCGTGCGAGCGGCCGACGTAGTCGAGGAACTCCCGCTCGAACCGGCGGATCTCGCCCACCGGCACGTCGTCGAGCTTGCCCGTGGTGCCGGCCCAGAGCGACACGACCTGCCGCTCGCTGGCGTACGGCTGGTTCTGCGGCTGCTTGAGCAGCTCGACCAGCCGCGCGCCCCGGGCCAGCTGGTCCCGGGAGGCCTTGTCCAGGTCGGAACCGAAGGCGGAGAACGCCTCCAGCTCGCGGTACTGGGCGAGGTCCAGGCGCAGCCGGCCGGCGACGGACTTCATCGCCTTGGTCTGTGCGGACCCGCCGACCCGCGACACCGAGGTGCCGACGTTGATGGCCGGACGGACACCCTGGTTGAACAGGTCCGACTCCAGGAAGACCTGGCCGTCGGTGATCGAGATGACGTTCGTCGGGATGTAGGCCGAGATGTCGCTGGCCTTCGTCTCGATGATCGGCAGCCCGGTCAGCGATCCGCCGCCCAGCTCGTCGGACAGCTTCGCGCAGCGCTCCAGCAGACGGGAGTGCAGGTAGAACACGTCGCCGGGGTAGGCCTCACGGCCCGGCGGGCGGCGCAGCAGCAGCGAGATCGCCCGGTACGCCTCGGCCTGCTTGGACAGGTCGTCGAACACGATCAGCGCGTGCTGGCCGTTGTACATCCAGTGCTGGGCGATCGCCGAACCCGAGTAGGGGGCGATGTACTTGAAGCCGGCCGGCTCGTCCGCGGGGGCGGCGACGATGGTGGTGTAGGCCAGCGCGCCGGCCTCCTCCAGGGTGTTCACCACCTCGCGGATGGTCGACTTCTTCTGGCCGATGGCCACGTAGACGCACTTGACCTGGCGCTTCGGGTCGCCGGATTCCCAGTTGTCACGCTGGTTGATGATCGCGTCGATGGCCACCGTGGTCTTGCCGGTCTGCCGGTCACCGATGATCAGCTGGCGCTGGCCGCGGCCGATGGCGGTCATGGCGTCGATCGCCTTGATGCCGGTCTGCAGCGGCTCCTTGACCGGCTGGCGCTGGACGACCGTCGGCGCCTGCAGCTCGAGGGCACGGGTGCCCTCGGTCTGGATCTCGCCGAGGCCGTCGATCGGCCGCCCGAGCGGGTCGACCACGCGGCCGAGGAAGCCGTCGCCGACCGGGACCGCGAGGATCTCGCCGGTGCGGCGGACCTCCTGGCCCTCCTGGATGTGCTCGGCGTCGCCGAGGATGACGCTACCGATCTCGCCGACCTCGAGGTTCAGCGCGAGACCGAGCACGCCGCCTTCGAACTCGAGCAGCTCGTTGGTCATCGTGTGCGGCAGACCCTCGACCCGGGCGATTCCGTCGCCGGTGACGACGACCCGGCCGACCTCCTCCCGACCGGCGGAGGTGGCCTGGAAGGAGTCGACGTACTCCCGTAGGGCGTCGCGGATCTCCTCCGGCCGGATGGAGAGCTCAGTCATCGCTTACGTCCTTCGTCGTGCATCGCTGGCGGGGTTCGTCGCTGGCAGGGTTCGTCGCAGGCAGGTTCATGATCGCCACGGCGACTACCGGAGCATCGCCCGGCGCGCGGCGACCAGACGGCGCAACACGCTGCCGTCGACCACCTCGTCACCGACCTGTACCACGACCCCGCCGAGCAGCGTGGGATCGAGGTCTACCTGGAGTTGGATCTGGCGACCGAAGTACCGGCTGACGGCGGCGCCCAGGCGGGTGACCACCTCGTCGGACAGCGGCACCGCCGAACGGACGACCGCGACGACCCGGTCCCGGCGGGCCGCGGCGATCCGGCTGAAGTCAGCCAGGCGCCGTTCGACATCGCCGTGCACCCGGTCGGCCGCGGCCTGCTCGGCGAGCTTGAGGGTCACCGGATGGGCCCGCCCGGACAGCAGGCGGGCCAGCAGCCCGTTCTTGAGCTCCGTGGGCGCGGCCGGGTCGGTGAGGGCGAGCGCGAGCTGCGAGTTCTGACCGAGAATCCGACCGAACCGGAACAGCTCGTCCTCGACCTCCTCCAACGCCCCGTCCCGCTCGGCCTCGACCAGCAGCGCCTCGACGCTCAGCTCGAGCAGCGCGAAGCGCAGATCGGTCTGCCGCGACCAGCGGGCGCTGACCGCGGCCTGCACGATGGTCAGGCTCGCGGGGGCGAGCTGACCAGCGAACAGCCGGGCGGCCAGATCGGTGCGGGCCGCGACCGGCGCGCCGGGGTCGGTGAACGCCCGGCGCACGGTCGGTTCACGGCCAAGCAGCGCGGCGACGGAGCGCAGGTCCGCGGCGACCCGCGCGGCATCGGCGGCGCTGGCCGCGGTGACGCCGACCGGAGTCGCCATCACCTGGTCGAGGGTGGCCCGGGCGGCGGCGAGGCCATGCCTGCTGGCTCCCTCCACCGTCAGCCCCCCGGCCCGACCGGCGCGGCAGTGCTACCCGCGGCCGAGTTGTCCAGCGCGGCGATGAAGTCGTCGATCAGCCGGCTCTGGGTGGTCGTGCTCTCCACCTGGTAGCCCACGATCTTCGACGCCAGTTCGACGGCGAGGTCCCCGACTTCCCGACGAACCTGGGCGACGATCTGTGCCCGGTCGGCCGCGAGCTGGGCATCGGCTCGCGCCCGCAGTTCGATGATCTCCCGCTGGGCCTCGTCCCGGAGACCCGCGGTGATCTGCAGACCTTCGCTGCGCGCTTCGTCCCGGATGCGCGCTGCTTCGGCCCTGGCCTCGGCGAGCTGGGCGCGGTACTCCTCCAGCAGCGCCTGTGCCTCACGCTGTGCCGCCTCGGCGCGGGCCAGCCCACCCTCGATGCGGTCGGTGCGCTCCTGATAGACCTTCGAGACCTGCGGGCGGATCTTCCAGAAGAAGAAGGCCACCAGCAGCCCGAACGCCAGCGTGCCGATGATCAGTTCGCTCAGCGGCGGGATCAGGACGTTCTCGTCATGGCCACCACTCTCGGTGGCGGCAGACACAAGGGCAACTGTCAAAGACATGATCGCTCCCCCGGTTTACGGGAAGACGAAGGGAACGACGAAGCCGATGAGCGCGAGGGCCTCGGCCAGCGCGAATCCGATCAGCATGTACCGGAAGGCCACCTGCTCAGCCTCGGGCTGGCGCGCGATCGCCTGGACGCCGAGACCGAAGATGAGGCCGATGCCGATACCCGGGCCGATGGCGGCCAGACCATAGGCGACTGCGCCGAGGCTGCCGGTGACGGCATCCTTCGAGGCCAGGACGTTGGTGACTTCGAGCACGGACACGGTGCTTTCCTATTCAGTCAGGCACCGGGCTCGCCGGTGCAGGTAGAGAGAGAGGAGGGAAATCAGGCGTGTGCCGCCGCGGGCACGCCCACCGGGGCGTGCTCGGCGAGATCCTCGGACGGAGCGACCTCGTGCTCTCCGTGCGCCATCGCGCCACCGATGTAGGCGGCGGTGAGGATGGTGATGATGTAGGCCTGGAGAGCGTCGATGACAAGCTCGAACGCCGTGAGGACAATCGCCACGAGCAGCGACGCGACACCGAAGACAAAGGGAGGCTTGGGCAGCAGGTAGTCCGCGCCCAGGGAGAAGACCAGCAGCAGGAGGTGCCCCGCGAACATGTTCGCGAACAACCGGATGGCCAGCGTGAACGGCCGCACGATCAGGGTCGACAGGACCTCGATCGGAGCCAGCAGCACCCGGATGAACAGTGGCGCCGTCGGCGCCGGGTCGACCATCTCCTTGAAGTACGCACCCGCACCGTTGGCCTTGATACCGGCGTAGTTGAACATCACGTAGGTGATGACCGCGAGGACCATCGGCACCGCGACCCGTGACGTCGCCGGGAACTGGGCCCCCGGGATCACCGCGAGCGAGTTCGCGACCAGCACGAAGCTGAACAGGACCAGCAGGTAGGGCGTGTACCGCGCGCCCTTCTCGCCGATCACACCGCGGGCGATCTGGGTGTCGACGAAGTCGTAGGCGGACTCGCACAGGTTCTGCAGACCGCGAGGTATGATCCTAGCTTGACGGAAACCCAGCCAGAAGATCACGCCGACGAACAACGCGGCGAAGATCGTGAGACCGGTCGCCTTGTTGAGGTACAGATGTACGGAACCGACCTCGATGTCAAACCAGTGCGGGGTCTGAAAGACCTCCTTCGTGGGTCCTTCGAAGCCCTCATCAGCGAGGACCGGCACGACTGACACCTCCATGATCGATTAGGTAAGGCACCCACGGCTCAGCGAGCTTGCCGTGCCGGCGGCAGATTGCCCCCACCCTACCGGGTTCGCACGACACGCCCACACCGAAGAACGACTCGTAGTCAACCGGCGGTAGCGCGTCGAAGGACGCCCCGGCGCACCCGAACCCTGATGGGTGTCGACCGCCCGACGTCCTGTTGACCGCGATACTATCCACACCCACGCGCCGCAGGCACGAACTCGCTTCGAGGTTCATCCTGACTCATGCGCGCGTTGTCCGTGGGTTTCGCTCCGTTGATGACGATTCCACATTGCGTGACCACCTTATGACGTCGCGTTCGGGCGGCTGCCCGAACACAGGTCGCTGGTCGACCTGGTGGCGAGGTGGACGCACGGTGCTGCCGGCTCACCCTCATCCTCACCTTCACCCCCTCCCACCTGGTTGTGGCGCTTTGACGGCCCTTGCGGCACGTGCTGGCTGCCCCCACTCTCTCCGATCTCGACCCCGCCGTCGATGACCCAGGAGGTCATGACGAAGCGGGCGTACCGGTTCGCGCTGGTCGTTCGCCACGGAATTTCTCGTGACCGGCCGGACCGCGACAAATCGGACCGGCAGCACCCATCGAACAGCCGACAATGCCCAGCAACCAGGTCCCTCGGGCAGGAACGGTCGGGTCCATTCGGAACGCCGCGGTCGGGACCATCGCAACGTTACGACAGGCCACGCGGCCGGCTGGCACCTCATTAGCGAACAAAAGGTGCATTGCACCCTTGACGTTCCGAGTTCCGCAGCCTCATGGTTCCGCACCGTCAGGAATCCACCTGGTCACGGTCTCACAGCCCGATCACGATCCCACACCGCCCGCGCCGGGCAGCGCCTGGCCGCCGCTGTGTCAGCGCCTGGTCAGGCGGTAGATCACGAGGTACATGGCCGCACCGATGCCGATCGCGAGGCCGATCGGCAGAAACAGACCGTCGAAGCCGAGCAGGCGATCAGCGCCGAAGCCGACCGCACCCCAGAAGCCCAGGCCCGCGGCCAACGTCCCGAAGATGTTCCATGCCTCGCCCGGATGCCGCGTGCTCCCCCGCGGCGCCGCCGGCCCCGGTGGTCGCCGTGGCCCTCGAAGCGACCCACCCCGGCCCGCGGCCCCACCAGCATCACCTGAGGTGACACCGGAACGCGGTCGCGGTGGACTGGCACCTTCGGGCCGTCCGGGACCGTCGCCAGGGTTCTTGCCAACACCGGATCCGCCGGGCCGGGCGGCATCAGCACCGTTTCCGGTCCTGGCGTTCGAATCAAGGTCGGGATCGGGATCGGGCGTCATCAGGTGGGTGGGCGACGGCTGGTATCCCAGGCACCCGGCCGCTGGGGATCGTAGAACGGCACCCGGGTGTGGGTGGCGACCCAGAGCTCCGCACCCATCCAGACGAACACGCCGACGAAGATCGACCAGGCGAACGCCAGCAGATCGAGCGTGTCGGTATCCTGAATCGCGAGCAGCAGCCCCCCGAGCAGGCCGATTTTCAGCGCGTAGGTGCCAAGCGCCGCCGGCAGCAGATGGTGCGGGGCGCGGCGGGCGACCGCACCGACGGCAAGTTTCGAGATGCTGAAGAACGCCACCACGATGGCCAGACCCACCACGACGCTTACCACCCCGGTGCCCCCACGTAGCGCCGCGGTGAGGGCGATCGCGGGCACCGCGAGGGCGACGGTGAGCACAAGCCCCAGCCGGATCACCCGGGCGGCCGGCACGATCATGCCTTCGCCGATCGCTGCGTGCTGACCAGCAGGGCGAGCAGCGCCGCGAGCCCCACCCCGACCGTGGCCACGAGGATCGGCAGCGGCGAGGCGGAGAACGACGCCGCGACACCACCGAATCCCACGAGAGCCGCCCAGAAATACATGAACAGAACCGCCCTCACATGCGAGTTGCCGATTTCGAGCATCCGGTGATGAAGGTGCATCTTGTCGGCCGCGAACGGCGACCGCCCCGCCCGGGTCCGCCGGATCACCGCAAGCCCCAGGTCCAGGAACGGAACCGCGAGGACGGCCAGCGGGATCGCGAGCGGTATCAGGGACGGATACGACCGGGAGGGCCCAGCGTATCCCCCGTAGGCCACCTGGCCGGTCACGGAGATCATCGAGGCGGCCGAGAGCAGACCGATCAGCATCGAGCCCGAGTCGCCCATGAACAGCCGGGCGGGATTGAAGTTGTGTGGCAGGAAACCGACGCACACCCCCGCGGTGACGGCCGCCAGCAGCGCCGCCGGGGACGCCCGGTAGAACCCGTCGATCACCGCGATCTCGTAGGCGAAATAGAACGTCGCCAGCGACGCGATCGCCGCCACGCCGGCGGCCAGTCCGTCCAGACCGTCGATGAAGTTCATCGCGTTGATGAGTACCACCGTGGCCAGAATCGACAGTGGGACCGCCGTTTCCGGGCCAAGACTCAGCGTGATCTCACTGTCCCGGTTGATCGCGAACGACCACTGGACGCCGAGCAGCACCATGATGCCCGCCACGGTGAACTGACCGGCGAGTTTGGTCAGCGAATCAAGGTCCCAGCGGTCGTCGGCGACCCCGAGCAGGCAGATCAGCGTCCCGGCGACCAGCACTGCCCGGGTCTCGGACCAGTCCTGCGAGACGACGGACAGAAACGGCAGCCGGTCCGCCACCTCCAGGCCCGCGTACAGACCCGCGAGCATCGCGAGACCACCGAGCCGGGGCGTCGGGGTGGCGTGCACGTCCCGGGCGCGCACCCCGGCGACGGCGCCGATCCGCAGGGCGAACGCCCGAGCCAGCGGCGTGGCCAGGAAGGTCACCGCCGCCGAGACCACGAAGACCAGGAGGTACTCGCGCACCGTTCGAAATCTCCTACTGTTCGTGGATCTACCAGGATCTCACCTGGATCTGACGGACCTTGTGTGCAGGGACGTGGCGTCGGTGGACCCGGGATGGTCGGTGGACCTGGGGTAGGCGGGATGCTGGGTGACCAGCGCGGACACCGCTGCCCGTATCTCACCTGCGGCGTCCGGCTCGCGCAGCGCCCGGCCGATCAGCGTGGCGATCTCCTTCATCTCACCGGAGCCCATACCCTGGGTCGTCACCGCTGGCGTACCGACGCGGATCCCCGAGGAGATCGCGGGTGGCTGCGGGTCGAACGGGATCGCGTTCTTGTTCAACGTGATGCCCGCGGCGTCGCACCGGGTCTCCGCATCCCGCCCGCTGACATCGAGTTCGCGCAGGTCAAGCAGGGCGAGATGGGTGTCGGTGCCGCCGCCGACCGGACGGATGCCCTCCGCCCGCAACGCCTCGGTCAATGTCTGGGCGTTCGCGACGACCTGACGAGCGTACCGCCCGTAGTCCGGTGTCGCGGCCTCACGCAGTGCCACGGCCTTCGCCGCGACGGCGTGCATCAGCGGCCCGCCCTGGCTGAACGGGAACACCGCCTTGTCGATCCGGCCGGCGAGCTCCTCGCGGGCCAGGATCATGCCGCCCCGCGGGCCGCGCAGCACCTTGTGCGTGGTGAAACTGACGACGTCCGCGTAGGGCACCGGGCTCGGGATCGCCCCGCCGGCCACCAGGCCGATGAAGTGGGCCGCGTCGACCATCAGCCAGGCACCGACCTCGTCGGCGATCGACCGGAACGCGGCGAAGTCGATCAGCCGCGGGTACGCCGTCGCCCCACAAATGATCATCTTGGGACGGTGCTGCCGGGCCAGGTCGCGAACCTGGTCGTAGTCGATGAGCTCGGTGTCCTCCCGCACGCCGTAGGCCACGACGTCGAACCACTTCCCCGAGAAACTGACCTTGCTGCCGTGGGTGAGGTGCCCGCCATGCGGCAGCGACATCGCCAGCACGGTGTCACCGGGGGTCAGCAGAGCCGCGTACACCGCGAAGTTCGCCGACGCGCCGGAATGCGGCTGCAGGTTCGCGTGCTCCGCGCCGAACAGTTCCTTCGCGCGCGCGATCCCGATCTCCTCGGCCCGGTCCACCACCTGACATCCGCCGTAGTACCGCCGGCCGGGGTAGCCCTCGGCGTACTTGTTCGACAGGGTCGATCCCAGCGCGGCGAGCACCGCCGGTGAGGTGAAGTTCTCGCTCGCGATCAGCTGTAGCCCACCGCGCAGGCGGGCCAGCTCGTCCAGCACCACCCCGGCGATCTCCGGATCGGTGCCGGCCAGCTCATCGAAGTCGGGCCCCCAGAACAACGCGCTCATGACGTGGCTACCTCCCGTATGACCGGCCTGTGCTCCCATGTCCTGCCTGTGCCCTGACGTCCGCCCGTACGTGCGTGTACCTCGTCGTATACCCGCGGCCGGGAACCATGGTCCTCCCCACCCGCCCCCACCTCCACCCGCCCCCACCGCCAGCCGGAAGCCGGAAACACCACCGGAACACCCCGAGCCGAAAAGCCCCCTACCGCGGGCCGAGGCGTTCTCAGGAGCTGGCGGGCTCGCGGATGAGGGGGAGAACCTCGCGCAGAGCGTCGAGGCTGATCGCGCCGGCGCGCAGGACGACGGGGACGTCTCCGGTGCAGTCGACGATGGTGGAGGGGGTGGCGGCGACGCAGCGGCCGCCGTCCAGGTAGACCTCGGCGGCGCCGCCGAGCTGGGCGACGGCGTTGTCGGCGGTGGCGGCGGGCGGTTGGCCGCTGATGTTCGCGCTGGAGACTGCCATCGGGCCGGTGCGGCCCAGCAGTTCGATCGCGACGGGGTGCAGCGGCATGCGAATGGCGACGGTGCCGCGGGCATCGCCCAGATCCCAGCGCAGCGATGGGACGTGGCGGACCACCACCGTGAGCCCACCTGGCCAGAAGGCCTGGATCAGGTCGCGGACCTGCGGGGTCACCCGGTCGATCAGGCCGTCGAGGGTTCGCCAGGCGCCGATCAGGACGGGCACGGGCATGTCCCGACCGCGACCTTTGGCGGCGAGCAGGGTGGCCACGGCCGCCGAGTCGAACGCGTCGGCGCCCAGGCCGTACAGGGTGTCGGTGGGCAGCACGACCAGTTCGCCACGGCCGACGGCGGCGACGGCCGCGTCCAGGCCGGCGGCGCGCTCGGCCTCGTCGGAGCAGTCGAAGCGCTGCATCACCTGTGCTCTCCCTCCCCCGGCCGGGCCATCCGGCCGGTGACGAACCGGTCCCGACCACCCAGGTCGGGATGGTCGGCCACATCCTGCCAGCGGCCGTCCGCACGCAGCAGTGCCGGCGCGCTCTCGCCATGGCCGTCGGCGTGTTCGATCACCAGCAGCCCGCCGGGGCGCAGCAGCCGCGCGGCCAGCCGCACGACGGCACGCACCACCCGCAGTCCGTCGGGGCCACCCCACAGCGCCGCCGCCGGATCGTGCACACCGACCTCGGGCTCCACGGTCGCACGGTCGGCGTCGGGCAGATACGGCGGGTTGCTCACGACCAGGTCCACCGTCGCGTCCAGCCGGGCCAGCGACGGCGGCGGTTCGTCGGCGACGTCAGCCTCGTGTATCTCGACCGCCAGCCCGGTGGACGTCACGTTGCGGCGCAGCCAGTCCAGCGCCGCCGGTTCACGTTCGACGGCGTGCACCCGCGCCCCCGGCACCTCCCCCGCCAGCGCCAGCGCGATCGTCCCACTCCCCGCGCACAGATCCACGCACACCGGCGCCACCTCGGCACCACCGCCGCTCGCCCCGGCGGCGCGCAGCGCGTCGATGGCCCAGCCGACGACGGATTCCGTCTCCGGACGGGGGATGAACACCCCGGGGCCGACCGCCAGGTCCAGGTAGCGGAATCCGGCGATGCCGGTCAGGTGCTGCAGGGGTTCGCGGGCGGCCCGGCGGCGCACCAGCGCCTCGAAGCGGGTGGCGGTGGGGGCTGGCAGGTCGTCCACGAGCAGGAGCTGGGCGCGGCCGATGCCCAGCACGAAAGCGGCGAGCTGCTCGGCGTCGGCCCGCGGGCTCGCCACACCGGCCGCGGCGAGCCTCGCGGTGGCGGCGTCGATCCGTTCGGCGGCCGGTGTCCGGGCCCGCCGCCCGGTGACCGGGGGGATCACGAGGCCTTGGCGGACAGCCGGGCCTCGAGGTCGGCGGCGGCGAGCGCGTCGAGTACCTCGTCGAGTTCGCCGTCGAGCACCTGGTCGAGGTTGTGGGCCTTGTAGCCGACCCGATGGTCGCTGATCCGGTTCTCGGCGAAGTTGTAGGTGCGGATGCGCTCGGAGCGGTCGACGGTGCGCACCTGGCTGGCCCGCGCCGCGGACGCCTCGGACTCGGCCTGTTCGCGGGCAGCACTGAGCAGTCGGGCCCGCAGAATACGCAGCGCCGATTCCTTGTTCTGCAGCTGGCTTTTCTCGTTCTGGCAGGAGACCACCAGACCGGTGGGCAGATGGGTGATGCGCACCGCCGAGTCGGTGGTGTTGACGCTCTGACCACCTGGACCGGACGAGCGGAACACGTCGATACGCAGGTCGTTCTGGTCGATATCGACGTCGACGTCCTCGGCTTCGGGCAGGACGAGCACGCCGGCGGCGGAGGTGTGAATGCGTCCGGCGGATTCGGTGACCGGTACCCGTTGGACGCGGTGCACCCCGCCCTCGAACCGCAGCCGGCCGTACACCCCGGGGCCGGTGTCCCCGCCGCGGGATTTCACCGCGACGCTCACATCCCGATATCCACCGAGATCGGACGCGTTGGCATCAAGGATCTCCGTCTTCCACCCGCGGCGCTCGGCGTAGCGCAGGTACATCCGCAGCAGATCACCGGCGAACAGGGCTGATTCCTCCCCGCCGGCACCGGCCTTGACCTCGAGGATCGCGTCCCTGGCATCGTCGGGGTCGACCGGGACGAGATAGGCCCGCACCCGCTCGTTGAGGCCGCCGAGTTCGGCGTCGAGGTCCGCGACCTCGCTGCGGAAGGACGTGTCCTGCACGGCGAGCTCGCGGGCGGTCGCAAGGTCGCCGGACACCCGCTCGAGCTCCCGGGCGAGGTCCACCACCGGGGCGAGCTGGGCGTAGCGACGGCTGAGGGCACGGGCCCGGGCGGGATCGTTGTGCACCGCCGGATCGGCGAGCTGCCCCTCGATCTCGGCGTGCTCCGCGACGAGGCCGGCGAGTGGGGACGTCATGCTTTGGTACCTCTTCGCACGTCGCGGTCCCGACGCGCGACATGGCGCCGGGGAAGTGGACAGGGCCGTACCGGCGTACCGATCCGACCGGGACGCAAACGGCGCCCGCCCGGGGAACCGGACGGGCGCCGAGGCGTCACTACTTCGCGCCGCCGACCTTTTCGCCGGGGCGACGCCGGCCGAACCGACGCTCGAACTTCTCGACCCGGCCACCGACGTCGAGAATCTTCTGCTTGCCCGTGTAGAACGGGTGGCACTGCGAGCAGACCTCGGCGTTGACGACGCCGTTCTCCTTGGTGCTGCGGGTGGTGAAGACACTCCCGCAGGTACAGGTCACGGTCGTCTCGTGGTAGGTCGGGTGAATGTCAGCCTTCATGGTCCCTCATCTTCGAATGTGGCCGCCGGGTCGCCATCCTCGGTGTTGGACGGCGTGAACCGGAGCCGGTCTGCTGCCAGTGTGCCAGAGCGGGTCGCGGAGGCCGTCATGATGCCCGCGCGTCCCACCGCTGGCAACGTCGACCCCACCCCGCGTGTTCCCGCGGGCGACTCTCCCGTCTGCCGGCTCCCCCGCGAGCCGGCGTCCCCACGGGGCGGATCAGTCCTGCGGCGGAGCGGTCTTGGCGATCTGCATCAGGAACTCGTAGTTCGTCCGGGTCTGCTTGATCCGGTCGAGCAGAAGTTCCAGGGCCTGCTGGTTCTCCCGGGTGTGCAGGACACGCCGCAGCTTGTGCATGATCGCGAGCTCGTCGGGAGCCAGGAGGATGTCCTCCTTACGAGTGCTGGAGGCGTCCACGTCCACCGCGGGGAAGATGCGCTTGTCGGCGATCTTGCGGTCGAGCTTGAGCTCCGCGTTACCGGTGCCCTTGAACTCCTCGAAGATGACCGTGTCCATCGTGGAACCGGTCTCGACCAGCGCGGTCGCGATGATGGTGAGCGACCCGCCGTCCTCGATGTTGCGGGCGGCGCCGAGGAAACGCTTCGGCGGGTAGAGCGCGGTCGAGTCGACACCACCGGACAGGATGCGGCCGGAGGCGGGGGCGGCCAGGTTGTAGGCGCGGCCCAGCCGGGTGATGGAGTCGAGCAGGACGACGACGTCGTGGCCGAGTTCGACCAGGCGCTTGGCCCGCTCGATGGACAGCTCCGCGACGTTGGTGTGGTCGGCCGGCGGACGGTCGAAGGTCGAGGCGATGACCTCACCCTTGACCGAGCGCTGCATGTCCGTGACCTCTTCTGGCCGCTCGTCCACGAGGACGACCATGAGGTGCACTTCCGGGTTGTTGGTGGCGATCGCGTTGGCGATCGACTGCAACACCATCGTCTTACCGGCCTTGGGCGGGCTGACGATCAGCGCGCGCTGCCCCTTGCCGATCGGCATGACCAGGTCGATGACCCGGGTGGTCAGCAGGTGCGGCTCGGTCTCCAGACGCAGCCGGTCCTGCGGGTAGAGCGGGGTGAGCTTGGTGAACTCCGGGCGCCCGCGGGCCTCCTCGGGGTCCATCCCGTTGATGGTGTCGAGGCGGACCAGCGCGTTGTACTTGTCGCGACGCTGCTCGCCTTCCTGCGGGGCGCGCACCACACCGGTGATGGCATCGCCGCGGCGCAGACCGTTGCGGCGGACCTGGGCGAGGCTGACGTAGACGTCGGTCGGCCCGGTCAGGTAACCACTGGTGCGCACGAAAGCGTAGTTGTCCAGGACGTCGAGAATGCCCGCGACCGGAACGAGGACGTCGTCCTCGCGCACCACCGGCTCGTTCTCCGCCGGCACCGGGCCCCCACGGCCACGGTTGCGGCCACGCTCGCGGAAGCGGCCCCGCCGGCTGCGGCCGGCCAGGTCGTCGTCGCTCTGGCCTCCCTGACCCGAACGGTCGTTCTGACTGGAGCGGTCGTTCTGACCCGAACGGTCGTTCTGGCTGGAACGGTCGTTCTGGCTGGAACGGTCGCCACCCTGTGTACGGTCGGAGCGGCTCCCACGGTCGCCACCCTGCCGGTCCGACCGGTCGCCACGATCGGCACGCTCACCACGATCGGCACGCTCACCGCGGTCAGCGCGCTCACTGCGGTCAGACCGGTCGGCACGCTCACCACGGTCAGCACGCTCACCACGGTCAGCACGTTCACCACGGCGCTCGTTGCCGGAGTCGCCGGATCGGCCGTTGTCCGCGGAGCGGTCCCGCCGGTCCTCGCGGGTCCGGGGACCGCCGTCGCTCTGGCGACCGTTGGCGGGCGGGGTCTGCGCCGGGGCGGTGGTCGCCGGGGCGGTGGTCGCCGGGGCGGTGGTCGCCGCGGCGGCTGGCTGCGTGGCGGTGGCCGGGCCACCGGTCACCGGCGCCGCGGCGGTCACGGCCGACGCCGGACGGGCCTCCGCGGTGTCCCCACCGGCTTCGGGCAGGGTCGGCTGCTCGGCTGCCGGGCTCGCGGCCGAGCGGGAGGCGCCTCGACGGGTACGCGTACGGGTCGGGGTGGCACTGCTGGCGGCCTCGCCACCGCGACGCGACGACTGGCCGGCCGAAGCGGTGTCACCCGCTGCCGGGGTGGCGGCGCTCGGCGCGTCGGCGACCGGCGCGTCGGTCGCCGCGGGCGCGGCCGAACCACCCGAGCTCTCGTTCTGGAGATTCTGAATTGCGGCGATGAGCTGGCCCTTACGCAGCCGGCCCACGCCCTGGATGCCCATGGACTGCGCCATGGCCTGCAGCTCGGGGAGCAGCATCGCGGACAGGCCGGTGCCCTGACGGCGCCGACGGGTCACGCTCGCCGCGGCGGCGGCGGCAGCAGCCGCGTCCCCGCGGGTGGCCCGCTCGCCGCCGTTGTCGGCGGTGAGGACGGACGCGGTGGTGAGGGTGTCTGCGGACGAGGTGGCGGCCGCCAGCCCGCTCTCGTGAAGCGATGCAGGCGTCGCCGACGCCGCAGACTCACGTGCGCTCGGTGGCAGCACGTTGGTGGTGTCGCTCAAGGTTTTCCTTCCCTGAAGGAACTGGCTCGACAGACGAGCCGGGCGTAGCGTGTGAACCTTCTCCGCCTGCACAAATGCCGGGTGAAGGGGATGTACAGCACCGGATGGGCGAAAGACGCGCCCGTCTACGGCGCCAGCGGCCGTCCGCCGCGGGCGAACTCGCCGATCCCGCCCAGGTGCACCGGTGTGGAGCCGAGGCAACGACGACGAGGCCGAAACACCGGAGTCCCGAACCTTGGCCCAACGGACAGGGCCAGAGCGACCCGGACACCAGAGTGACCCAGCGCCAGAGCGACACTGCGGGGGCGAGCACGCGCCGCGGTGGCAGCGGGTGCAGTCACCAGACTATCCAGCCGCGGACACCTGGGCAACAACCTTGCGCCCTCAGGACTTCCCGAGAGGACTCCGAACCGTGCCCACCGAGCCATCCGGCGATCCGGACGCTCGTACGAGCACCCCATCACGATATACGATCACCCGTTGCGGTCAACCGTGAGCACCTGCGCCCCACCTCGGTCGACGCTCAGCGGCAGAACGGTGAACTCACCGGTCACAGCGCCGGCGGCCACCGTGGCCTGCTGCCCACCGACGGCCAGCGCCAGTACCGACGGCCCCGAACCGGACAGCGTCGCGGCGATTCCCATCGCCCGCAGCCGTCCGACAAGCTCCCCGGTGGCCGCGGTCGCGGGCAGCCGGTACGGCTGGTGCAGGAAGTCCTCGGTGGCCCGCAGCAGGGTCGTCGCCCGCGTGTCGGCCGCCGCGGGCTCGGCCGCCGACATGGCCAGCGCCAACAGCGCGGCCCGGCCCAGTGTGCGGGCCGCGTCGGCGAGGGGCACCCGCTCCGGCAGCGCGCCGCGGGACGCCTCGGTCGACTGCCGCAGCGTCGGGACGAACACCACCGGACGCACCTGCTCGAACGGCTCCACCCGCAGACAGTCCGCGCCGTGCGCGTCCGACCAGGCGACGGTGAAACCCCCGACCAGCGCCGCGGCGACGTTGTCCGGATGCCCCTCAAGCTCGTCCGCCAGCCGCAACATCCACCCAGCACCGCCAGCACCGCTGGCCGGGCCATCGGCTTCGGCCAGGGCCGCGGCGGCGATGATGCCGGCGACGATCGCCGCGGCCGACGAGCCGAGGCCACGGCCGTGCGGGATCCGGTTGACGCACCGCAGCGCGAGCCCCGGCTGCGGCCGACCGAGGACGTCGAAGGCCGCCCGGATCGCCCGCACGACGAGATGGGTCTCGTCCTGGGCGACGGCGTCGGCCCCGGTGACGTCCACGGTCAGACCGCTCGCGGTCAGTGCGACCTCGACCTCGTCGTACAGGCCGAGGGCGAGCCCGAAGGAGTCGAAGCCGGGACCCAGGTTCGCGCTGGTGGCCGGCACCCGCACCCGCACCCGACCGGCGACACCCGAACTCGCCCCACCCACCGTCACACCCTCGCCCGTCGACGTACCTGTCGTCGCGCCTGTTGTCACGACAGGGTGAGGCCGAGCGCCTCGGCGGCACCGGCGACCGTCGGCCGAATGGTCTCCGGTCGGGCCGCCCCGCTGATGGCCCAGTCGGGGTCCTTCAGGCCGTTGCCGGTGACCGTGCACACGATCCGCGAGCCGGCCTCGATCCGCCCGTCCGCCCGGGCCATCAGCAGCCCCGCGACGCTGGCCGCGCTGGACGGCTCGACGAACACGCCCTCGCGGTGCGCCAGCATCCGGTAGGCGGCGAGGATCTGCCGATCGTTGACGGCGTCGATGAGCCCGCCGGAGGTGTCACGAGCCTCGACGGCCTGCTCCCAGGACGCCGGATTGCCGATCCGGATCGCCGTGGCGATGGTCTGTGGGGCGGCCACCACCGCGCCACGCACGATCGGCGCGGCCCCGGCGGCCTGGAAACCGCACATCCGGGGTCGGCCCGAGCCGGTCAGCGCGTCCTGCTCGAGGTAACCCCGCCAGTAGGCGGTGATGTTGCCGGCGTTGCCGACCGGCAGGCAGTGCACGTCCGGAGCCTGTCCGAGCGCGGCCACGATCTCGAACGAGGCGGTCTTCTGCCCCTCGATCCGAAACGGGTTGACCGAGTTCACCAGGGTGACCGGCGAGGTGTCGGCGAGCTCACGGGCGACCCGCAGGCAGTCGTCGAAGGAGCCCTCGAGCTGCAGCAGCCGCGCGCCGTGCACCAGCGCCTGGGCCATCTTGCCCAACGCGATCTTGCCACTGGGGACGAGCACCGCGCAGGTGATGCCGGCGCGGGCCGCGTAGGCCGCCGCCGACGCCGAGGTGTTGCCGGTGGACGCGCAGATGACCGCCTGCGAGCCGGCACCGACAGCGCGGCTGATCGCCACCGTCATCCCGCGGTCCTTGAAGGAACCCGTCGGGTTGGCCCCTTCGACCTTGAGATGAACCTCACATCCGGTCAGTTCGGACAGGTACCCGGCCGGCACCAACGGGGTACCGCCCTCCAGCAGGGTGATCACCGGAGTGTCGGCGTCGACCGGCAGCCGGTCGCGATACTCCTCGATGAGCCCCCGCCAGGGCCGGTAGCCCGACTGCCCGCCGGTGGACGGCTGGCCTCCGGCGGCCGGCCTGGTACCCGTGGCCGTCCCGACCTGGGGCGCCTGCACTGTGGTGGACGACACATCAACCGTGGACGACGTGGTCACGACTCACCTCCCTCGACCCGCAGCACCCCGGACACCGCCCGCACCTCGGCGAGGCCTCGCAGCTCCTCGACCGTGGCGGACAGCGCCTCGTCCGGCGCCGCGTGCGTCACCAGGACCAGGCTCGCGTCGTCACCGCGGCCCTCCTGACGGACACTTCTGATGGACACATCGTGACGCGCGAAGGCACCGGCGACCGCCGCCAGTACGCCGGTCTTGTCGGTGACGTCGAGGTTCACGTGATACCTCGTCACGGTACGGCCCATCGGCAGCACGGGTAGCGCCGCGTAGGACGACTCACCCGGCCCCTGCCGTCCGGCGATGCGGTTGCGGGCGACCGCGACCACATCACCGAGCACCGCGGACGCCGTCGGCGCGCCGCCGGCCCCCTGCCCGTAGAACATCAGCTGGCCGGCGGCCTCCGCCTCGACGAACACGGCGTTGAACGCCTCACGCACCCCGGCCAGCGGGTGGCTGCGCGGAATCATCGCCGGGTGGACCCGGACGCTGATCCCCTCGGACTGCGTCGAGCGCTCCGCGACGGCCAGTGCCTTCACGACGCAGCCGAGTTCCCGGGCGCTGGCGATGTCGGCCGCGGTGACGTCGCCGATGCCCTCGCGGTAGACGTCGTCGATCGTCACCCGGGTGTGGAAGGCCAGCTGGGCCATGATGGCGGCCTTGGCGGCGGCGTCGTACCCGTCGATGTCGGCGGACGGGTCGGCCTCGGCGTAGCCCAGCGCCCCGGCCTCGGCCAGCGCCTCGGCGAACGAGGCGCCCGTCTCGTCCATGCGGGTGAGGACGTAGTTGGTGGTGCCGTTGACGATGCCGAGCACCCGACGGACCCGGTCGCCGGCGAGGCTCTCCCGCAGCGGCCGGATCAGCGGGATCGCTCCGGCGACGGCCGCCTCGTAGTAGAGGTCGGTGCCGGCCGCGGCCGCCGCGTCGTGCAGCGTCGTGCCGTACGAGGCCAGCAGCGCCTTGTTGGCCGTGACCACCGGTTTCCCGGCGTTCAGGGCCGCCAGCAGCCACTGGCGCGCCGGCTCGATCCCGCCGACCACCTCGATGACCAGGTCGACGTCGTCGCGGGCGACGAGCGCCGCGGCGTCGGAAGTGAGCAGCGCCGGGTCGACCTCGGCGTCGCGGACCCGTTCGGGCCGACGCACCGCGATGCCGACCAGCCGCAACGGCTCGCCGACCCGGGCGGTCAGGTCGTCGGCGCTGGTGCGCAGCAACCGCACGATCTCGGTGCCGACCACACCGCAGCCCAGCAGCGCCAGGTTCATCGCGCCACCCGCGCCTCGCGCGAGTCGGCCCGCTCGGCCGAGGTGACCGAGACAGCCGGGTCGGGCGGGTCGGCGTCCAGCCGGAGCAGGTCGTCCTCGGTCTCCCGTCGGACGATCACCCGCGCGGTGCCGTCGCGCACGGCGATGACCGGCGGCCGGGGCACATGGTTGTAGTTGCTGGCCATCGAGCGGTGGTAGGCACCGCTGGCCGGCACCGCGACCAGGTCACCGGGGCGCACGTCGCCCGGCAGCGGCACGTCGTGCGCGACGACGTCGCCGGACTCGCAGTGCCGCCCGACCAGCGTGACGACCTGCGTGGTGGCCGCGCCGGGCCGGGAGACGAGCCGGGCGGTGTAGCGGGCGTCGTAGAGCGCGGTGCGGATGTTGTCGCTCATACCGCCGTCGACGCTGACATAGGTGCGCAGCCCGGGGAGTTCCTTGACGGTGCCGACCTCGTAGAGCGTCACCGTGGACGAACCGACGAGGGCCCGGCCGGGTTCGACACCCAGCCGCGGCACGGTCAGGCCCAGCGCCGCGCACTCCTTGCCCACCAGCGCGATCAGCCGCTCGGCCACCTCCTCGACGTCGAGCGGGGCGTCCTCGCTGGTGTAGGCGATGCCGAGGCCGCCGCCGAGGTCGAGTTCGGGCAGTTCGACGCCGTGCTCGTCGCGGATGCGGGCGAGCAGCCCGACCATGCGGTGTGCGGCCAGGCCGAACCCGGCGGTGTCGAAGATCTGCGAACCGATGTGGGCGTGCAGCCCGACCAGTTCGAGGCCGCTCTCGGCGAGCACCGCGGCGACCGCCCGCGCCGCCGCGCCACCGGCGAGCGAGAACCCGAACTTCTGATCTTCCTGACCCGTCGAAATATAGCTGTGGGTGTGCGCCTCGACGCCAGGGGTGACCCGGACGAGCACCCGCTGGCGGATTCCCGCCGCGGCGGCGACCGCGGCCAGCCGCTCGATCTCGACGAAACTGTCGACGACGATCCGCCCGACCCGGTACTCCACCGCCGCCCGCAGTTCACCCAGCGACTTGTTGTTGCCGTGGAACAGCAGCCGCTCGGCCGGGAAACCGACCGAGCGCGCCACGGCCAGCTCGCCACCGGTGCACACGTCCAGGCGCAGGCCCTCCTCGTCCACCCAGCGCGCGAACGCCCGACACAGGAACGCCTTGCCGGCGTAATAAACATCACAGTCGGCGAAAGCCTGCCGCCAGGCCGTGGCACGGGCCCGGAAATCCGCCTCGTCCAGCACGAACGCCGGCGTGCCGAACTCGGCGGCCAGCGCGTCCACCCGCACACCACCGACGGACATCACCCCGTCCGCCTCGAGCCGGGCCGTGAGCGGCCAGAGGTTCTCCTCCAGCCCGGTCACCGCGCCGGGTGCGCTCTCACTCATCTCGTCTCCGCCTGCCACCCGCATGTCACGCACGCGTCTCACATCCGATCGGGGGCGCTCACGCCGAGCAGCGCGAGGCCGTTGGACAGCACCAGCTGGGTGGCCGCGGCCAGCAGCAGCCGGGCGTCGGTCAACGGGCCGGCCGGCTCGTCCCCCTGAGGGAGTACCCGGCAGACGTCGTAGAACCGGTGGTAGACCCCGGCGAGTTCCTCGAGGTAACGCGCGACCCGGTGGGGCCCGCGCAGGCTCGCCGCCGACTCGATGACCCGCGGGAACTCGCCCAGCGCCCGCAGCAGGTCCCCCTCCCTCGGATGGGTGAGCAGCGCCACGTCCGCCCCCTCCGGGGACAGCGTGAGACCCAGCGCCTCGGCGCCACGCAGCAGCGAGCTGATCCGGGCGTGCGCGTACTGCACGTAGAACACCGGGTTCTCGCTGGTCTGCCGGGCGATCAGGTCGAGGTTGAGTTCGAGGGACGAGTCGTGCGACTGACGTACCAGCGAGTAGCGGGCGGCGTCGACCCCGACCGCGTCCACCAGGTCGTGCAGGGTGAGGAAGGTGCCGGCACGCTTGGACATCTTCACCGGCTCGCCGCCACGGGTCAGCGTGACCATCTGGCCGATGATGACCTCGAGGTTGACGTCCGGATCGTCCCCGAAGCAGGCGCTGATCGCCCGCAGCCGGCCGATGTAGCCGTGGTGGTCGGCCCCCAGCAGGTAGATCACCCTGTCGAAGCCGCGCCCCCGCTTGTCGCGGTAGTAGGCGGCGTCGGCGCAGAAGTACGTCCCCTGACCATCGCTCTTGATCAGGACCCGGTCCTTGTCGTCACCGAAGTCGGTCGTGCGCAGCCAGACGGCGCCGTCCGCGTCGAAGACGTGGCCCTGCGCCCGCAGATCCTCGACGGCCCGCTCCAGACCACCCGCGTCATGCAATGCCTTCTCGGACGCCCACGTGTCGAAGTGGACGCCGAAGCTCTCCAGCGTCGACCGGATCTCGCCCAGCATCAGCGTGAGCCCACGCTGGGCCGCGACGGCCAGCGCCTCGTCGCCCGGCAGCTCGAGCAGGTCGGGCCGCTCGGCGAGAACCGTCGTCGCGATCTCGGCCACATACGCCCCGTGGTAGCCCTCAGCCGGGATCTCCCGCCCCGCGGCCGCCGCCAGCACCGACGCGCCGAACCGGCTGATCTGCACGCCGGCATCGTTGACGTAGTACTCCCCACCGACCGAATACCCGGCCGCGGTCAGGATGCGCACCAGCGCGTCGCCCACCGCCGCCCAGCGAGCCGAGGCGAGCGTGACCGGCCCGGTCGGGTTCGCGCTGACGAACTCCAGGTTGATCCGCACGTCACGCGGCTTCTCCGCATGCCCGTACGACGCGCCCGCCCGCACCACCCGGCGAGCCACCTCGCCCAGCGCCGCCCCGACCAGCGTGATGTTCAGGAACCCCGGGCCGGCGATGTCGACGCGCGCGATGCCCTCCGCCGCCGCCAGCCGGGCCGCCAGCAGCTCGGCGACCGCCCGCGGGGGCCGTCGCGCGGCCTTCGCCAGCTGCAGGGCCACCGGGGAGGCGTAATCCCCGTGCTCGGGGTTCTTCGGTCGCTCCACCGTGACAGTGGTCGGCACCGGCACGTCCAGGTCACCGTCGGCGACCGCGCGGCCAACGGCCGCCACGATGGCATCGGCGAGATCGGCGGGGCTCATGTCGCGATGCTATCGGCGCGCCCCGACAAGACGACCGCCCCGACGCCCACGGTCACCATCGACCCACCCGGCGCCGACTCCGCCCACCCGGGTCAGGAACCCACGCGGGTCAGACCGGCTGGCCCTCCGCGAGCTTCTGCACGACGGTGATCAGCTCATCCGGGTCGAACGGCTTGGTCAGGTAGTAGTCGACCCCGAGCCTCGACCCACGCCTGACATCGGCCTCCTGCGCCCGTGCCGTCAGCATGATCAGTTTGATCCCGGCCGTGGCCGGGTCCTCCCGCAGGGCGGCGGCCACGTCCCAGCCGTCCATCCGGGGCATCATGATGTCCAAAGTGATCACATGTGGGGCCACCTCGCGCACCATCTGCAACGCGTCGACACCGTCGACGGCCGTATGGACCTCGAAACCTTCCAGCTCGAGGTTGACGACCACAAGCTGACGGATCACCGCGTCGTCATCGACAACAAGGACCCTGGGGGCGGCGGCGTACACACTCGGCAGCTTACGACCACCCGGGCGCACGATCCGAGGTTCCCACCTGGTAGCGTTAGCCCCGTCAGCCCCGAGCCCCCGTAGCTCAGGGGATAGAGCACCGCCCTCCGGAGGCGGGGGCGCAGGTTCGAATCCTGCCGGGGGCACGCGACTCTGGGGTTCCCTGTGCCGGCTTTGCGGCACCTGGTCGTCTGCGTCATGTTGGCCGGGGGGGCCTAGCCCCCCCGAGCCCCCCGAGTTTCTGCCTCCGTCCTCGAAGTTGGGTGGGTGGGTGGGTGGGGTTTTTCTTTTGGTGTGGGTTTCTGGGCTGTGGTTCCTTGGGGGGCTTGGTCGAGACTGACGTGGGGTGGCGGTAGGGCCCCTCTGCCGTGTCAGGGTCTTCGAATTCTTCCATGTCGCTCCAGAGGATTGCTGGACATAGTCCGAAAACCTGGTTCGCCCTGGTTCTTCCACGCGGCCAGATCGCGGCCGAGGAAAGCGGTTCCGCATTGTTCGGCAGCACTCCGGGGCACGTTTCGATTATCACGGACGAGGCCCGTCCCGACCTCTCAGGTGTGGGCTGGAGATGCGAACGGGATGGATTTCTTCCGGCCGTCCCGGTTGGCGGATGACCGGATCGTTTCGCAGGCCTGCCACGGTGACGGAGCCGGCTTTCCAGATGTGGGAGCGCTCCAGCCGGAGGTGGCAGGCTGTTCCTCACGTTCTTGACAGCGGCGGGCCCAGCCTCGCGTACCAGTCCATCTTTGATCTGCGCGCCGGCGCCATGGCCGGAGTGGAGGCACTGCCCCGGTTTCCCACCCCCGCTGCCGATCCCGAACAGTGGTTCGCCCACGCAGCCAGCGTCGGGCTCGGGCAGAGCCGGACGGTAAAGCTGGAACCGGCTGCCCGTCCACAGGGCCCTCCCGTGCTACACCAGGGTCCCCCGTCAGTCCGGCTGGCAGTCAGCTGTCCCGAGCGCTCTCGTCGGCGACCCGATCGACCTGCTGGTCACCAGCACAGCCCGGCCGGAATCGACTACGGCCAGGGGCACCTGCTCGCTCGACCGAATGTCCGACCAGTCTTCTGGTGAACCGACCGTCGCCGCAACGCCCGGCCCCGAATCGCCGGACGGACTGGCCTTCACAGCGCTCGGCGGATATGCCATATCCAGCGGTGACCAAGCCAAATCGGAACATGTTCCTGTTCTCGATCGCAGCAGGTGTCGAAGCCGCTGTGGCGTGGGCAGTTGATGGCGTCGCCTGCGGGGCAGTAGTACATGTCGGGGCAGCGGCAGTCGTGGACGACGTCCGCCCACGCGCGCCTGGCTGCCCGCGCATGATCGCGATGCCAGATCCGGCTCACAGGTCACCTTCTTGCCCGGCCCGGCCACAGGGCGTGGTGCGTCACACGAAACACGCGCTCAGACTATTCCGAAGATTCCTCGCATACCCCCATCGCCGCCGCGCAGTTCTGGTCAGCAGGGAGCGGCCGGCGATCCAGTGCCGTCGACTGCTGGTCGTTTACCCGGACCTTCGCGGGCGAGTGACCGCCCGTCTCGGTGCCACCGATCCCGAGCAGGGGCGCAGCTCGTCGATCAGCGGCCCCCGGTGAGCTGCTCGCCAGCCGGCCCGCGGACTGGGCGGTTGGCTGGAACGCCGCCGACCCTGACCACCTCCGTGGCCGTGGCCCGGGTCGTCCGACGACGGGCACCCTCGATGACTCGTGTCACGCCGTCCGGAGAATCCACGGGCGAGCGGTGTGGAAGCCAAAAGACCGAGAGCGCGTCGCCGGTGGGGAAGTCTCGTGTAATCTTGCGCGCGTCGTCCACGATGGGGGTGCGTGGTGAACTGTCTTCCTGGGTATCAGCGTCGGTGGCCGATGATCGGTCTGCCCGGTGGGAGCACACCGGATTCCGGCCGTAGCTGACGTGGCGTTGCGGACACAACAGATCGACGCAGCAGGAGACCTGTGGAAACGACAGCGGCAGACGCGGATTGGTTCTCGCGGCAGCATCAGCAGCTCGCCGCAAACATCACCGGATTCTTCAAGGGGAACCCTGCGGTAGTCGAACGGGCTTTGACCTGCATGTACGCCGAGGGCCACCTGCTGCTGGACGACGTTCCCGGCGTTGGCAAGACCTCGCTGGCAAAGGCGATCGCGCATTCGGTGAGCGGAGTGGTCCGGCGGGTGCAGTTCACCGCGGACCTGCTTCCGTCCGACGTCACCGGGGTGCGGATCTGGGACGCCGGGGCCCGGACGTTCGAGTTCCACCAGGGGCCGGTGTTCGCGAACGTCGTGCTCATCGACGAGATCAACCGTGCTTCGCCGAAGACCCAGTCCGCGCTGCTGGAGGTGATGGAGGAGCGACGGGTCACCGTCGACTCGGTGTCCTACCCGGTCCCACGGCCGTTCATGGTCGTCGCGACACAGAACCCGGTGGAGCACGGCGGGACCTACGAGTTGCCCGAGGCGCAGATCGACCGGTTCATGATGCGCTCCACCGTCGGGTATCCGGATCATGCCGCGGAGGTCGAGATCCTCAGCGCGGGCACGCGCGGCGCCGAACCCGAGGACCTGGCGCCCGCCCTCACCGCCGAGGACCTGCTGCGCATGACCCAGATCGCCCGCGGAGTGCACATCGCCGCAGAGGTGTTCGACTACATTGTCATGATCGTCGCGGACACTCGGCGGCACCCGGATCAGATCCGACTCGGGGTGAGCCCCCGCGGCGGGCTCGCCCTCGCCCGCGCCGCGCAGGCCCGGGCCGCGTCGGCGGGGCGGCCCTTCGTCACTCCCGACGACGTCAAGGCGCTCGTGCCCGCGGTCCTCGGCCACCGGGTGATCATGCGGCCGGAAGCGGCACTGGACGGGTTGGCGAGCGCCGATGTGGTGGCTCGGATCGCCGCGTCGGTACGTGTCCCGGCCCCCTTCGCCGCCCACGGTAGATGATCTCCCGGTCGGGTTGGGGGGCTCTTGTCGCCACCGTGCTGCTGCTGGCGAGCTGGCCGTTGCTGCACTACCCCGAGCTGCTCGGGCTTGGGGTGACCGGGGCTGCGGTACTCGTCGGCGGGGCGCTGTGGATGCCTGCCCGGCCGCGGTTGCAGGTGGTTCGCCGGGTGGAGCCGGCCCGGGTCGCGCAGGACGGCCCGGCCCGCGGGGTGCTGACGGTCACGAACATCGGTCGGCGGCGCTGCCCGCCGTTCGTCGCCGTGGAGACGGTCGCCGGTGAGCGGGTGACGGTGACGTTGCCAAGCCTTGCGGCGGGTGCCACCGGGCAGGTCGAGTATCCGCTGCCGACGGCCCGCCGAGGCATCCACCCGATCGGCCCGCTGACCGTGGGGCACAGCGACCCGCTCGGCCTGTTCCGCACCGGGCAGTCGTACCCGTCGACGACGCGGATGTGGGTGTACCCGACGCCGCATCCGATGGCACCGCTGCCCACCGGGCGGTCTCCGGAGCTGGACGGGCGGACGTCGGCGGTGGCACCTGGCGGCGGGGTGGCGTTCCACAGTCTGCGGGAGTACGTCCGCGGCGACGACCTGCGGCTCGTCCACTGGCCGTCGACGGCCCGCACCGGCACCCTCATGATCCGGCACAACGTGGTCCCGCACGAGCCCCGGATGCTGGTGCTGCTCGACACCAGCGCCGCGCCGTATACGGAGGAGTCGTTCGAGGCGGCGGTCCGGGTCGCGGCCTCCCTCGCGGCGGCGGCGTTCCACGGCGGCCATCCGGTGGAGGTGCGCACCACGGCGGGCGCCCGGGCCGCCGCCGAACGGGGAGTCACCGGGCAGGGTGCGCTGCTGGCGCTGTTCGCCGAGGCCAGCCTCGGCGTGCCTGGCGACCGTGGCCTGGCCGTGCTCCCCGGGTTCGGGGCCACCGCCGAGGGTGCGGCGCTGGGGGTGGTGACCGGTAGCCCGCGGCAGGCGGAGCTGGCCGCCCTCGGGCCGGCGCTGCGCCGTTTCGCCGTCGCGAGCGTCGCCCTGCTCGGCCCCGGCGGTGGGGCTGTGCTTTCGGTACCTGGTGCGTTCACGGTGGCGGCGACCACCAGCGCCGAGTTCGCCGAGCGCTGGAACCGGACCGTTCGGTGAGCTCCTTCGACACACAGGCGACGGTTGCGGGGGGCGCTGACCGGTGGCTGGCGCCCGGTCAGGTCAGGCTCGGGTCGTCGCAGCCGGATGGCGGTGGCCCACCGACCCCACCGCCAGCGACGGGTGGGCCGCAGGCGGCCGGGGGGCGCCCGGCGCCCCGGTGGCGCCACGGTGCCGCCACGGTGGTCGTGGCCGAGGCAGCGGCACTGCTCGTCGCCGCGCTGGCGGTCGCCGGCACCTTCCGCACCCTGTACGCGGGCGGGCGGGCCTGGGGTCCGCTTGTCGGCGCGATCGTCGCCGCGGCGGCGGTGACGATCGGGATGCGCCGGCTGACGGACCGGTGGGACGCCCTGGCTGCCACCAGCCTTGTCGGAGCCGCCGGTTACCTGATCGTCGTCGTGTTCGGCTGGGCCGACGGGCGGGCCGTCGGCGGCGGGCGGGCCTTCGTCATCGGGCTGCGGTCGGGCTGGGCGAACCTGCTGAGCGTGGGCCTACCGGCCGACCCGGATCCCGAACTGCTCGTCGTGCCGGTCCTTGCGCTGTGGCTGGCTACCGCGAGCGCCCTCGCACTGGCGATGCGGCCCGGCACGGTTCTTGCTCCGCTCGCCCCGCTCGGGCTGGCGTTCGCTCTGGCCGTGACGCTGCTTGCCGGTGGCCACCATCCCCCGCCGGTTCTCCTGGCGCTGCTCGTCGCGGCCGCTCTCGGCTACGGCATCCTTCGCGCAGCCCGGCACGCCACCGCGCCGCAACGGCCCGCGCCGGAACCCCCCGCGCTGGCAGGACGGTCAGCCGGAGCGGGCCAGCACGCCGGGGCAGCACACCTGCCCGGGGCGGGAGCGCTGCTGCTCGGTGTTCCGGTGCTGGTCGTCGCCACGCTGATCGGGACGCTGTTCGCTGTGGTGGTACCGGCCGGCGGCCGGTTCGACCCGCGGACGGTCCACGCGCAGCCGCTGGTCGACGTGCCTCAGCCGGACCCGTTGGCGCAGGTTCGCGCCCAGCTCACCGCTGCACCGCCGCGGGCGGTGGCCTCGGTACGGCTGGCGTCGTCGTCCAGTCGGCTGCCCGTCGACCGGGTGACGACGGCGGTCCTCGCCGACTTCGACGGCGCAAGCTGGCGTAACCATGACGCGTTCTGGCCGGTCGGCGCCGCCCTGCCCGGTGACCGCGACGAGGCAGGCACCGGTCTCGGCCCGCAGGTCGCCGTGCACGCCGACGTCACCGTCCAGCAGTCGGACTCGCCGTTGCTGCCCGTCGTCGGACGGCCCACCCGGCTCGCCACCGCACCCGCGACCGCCGCCTACGACCCCCGAACCGGCACCCTGCTGCGCACCTCGGGGGCAGCAGCCGGCCCGCTGCGATACCAGCTCACCGCGACCGTCCCGACACCGTCACCGGCTCAGCTCGCCGCCGCCGTCCCTGGGTCCGGCCCGGCGCTGGCTCGCTACCTCGCCGTTCCCCCGGGCCTGCCCGCGCTGCCGGTCACCGAGGTCACCCGCGCCACCGCCGCCGCGCGCACCACCTACGACCAGCTGACCGCGCTCGCCGACTACCTGCGGGACCCGCAGCGGTTCCCCTACGACCTCGCCGGCCGGCCCGGCCATTCCTACGGCGCCGTCACCCGGCTGCTCACCAGCACCGACCCGCGGGAACGGCGCAGCTACGCCGAGGCGCACGCCGCCGCGTTCGCCCTGCTCGCCAGGCTGCGCGGCATCCCGTCCCGGATCGCCGTCGGCTATCTGCTCGGTCCACGCGCCGGGAGCGGGCCCGGCACGTTCACGCTCACCCAGGCACAGGCGCACACCTGGCCGGAGGTGTTCCTCGCCGGTCTCGGCTGGATCCCGTTCGAGCCGACGGACACCTCACGGCTGTCCCACGAAGAGCCGCCGGACGCCTCCGGCGCGGCGGCGGGCGGCGGTTCCGCGGCCGGTGCCGGCAGCGCCGAGCCGATCCCGGCCACGCCGCCGACCCAGACCGCGATCCCCCGACTCACCCTGGACGAACGCCACGCCGCGGCCAACCTCGGACTGCGGCTGCTGATCGTCGTCCTCGCGGTGCTGGTCATGCTGGTGGTGCTGGCACCGCTCGTCATTGTCGTGGCGAAGGCCGAGCGGCGCCGCCGACGGCGCGGTGCGCACCCGCCGGGACGCCGGGTTGCCGGCGCCTGGCAGGAGGCCCGGGACCGGCTGGCCGAACGAGGTGTGGCCACGGAACCAACCCGCACGCCCGGCGAGATCGCCGCCGCGGCGGCCAGGCTCGGGCCGGGGGTCACCGAGCCCGTCCAGGCCCTCGCGACGCTGGTCAGCCAGGCCCTGTACGGCCGGACGGGGGGCACCGACGCGGACGCCGCGCGGGCATGGGACCTGCTCGCCCTGCTGCGCACCCGCCTTGGCGCCCAGGGCCGCCGTCGCCAGCGGCTGGCTGGCGCCCTCGACCCGCGCCCGCTGCTGCCGACCCGCGCTGCCAGCCGCCGCCGCGCTCTGACGGCACCCGCTGGACGGCCCGCGACCGCGCCGCCCGGGGCGGGTTCGGGAGGCGGCGATGACTGAGCAGGCACGGCGCGTCGGCGGCGACCAACGTCCGCGGCTGGCGGATCCATCGCAGCGACGTTCGGGGCTGCGGGGCCAGCTGGGGCGCGTGCGCGGCCGGCCGTTGCAGGCGGTGGTGGCGGTGGTGGTGCTGTTCGGGGCGCTGGTGGTGGCCGGTTCGGCTGGCGGCGCGCAGCGGCATGCGGTCGCGTTCAACGGTGGTGCCGCGTGGCTGCCCTCCGACGCCGTCGGGCAGGTGGCTCTCCTGGACGGCGCCTCCGCCAAAGTGATCACCCAGGTGTCCGTCGGTCCACCGAATCAGCCGTCGCGGCGGATCGGGGTCATCCAGTCGGACCTGGACGCCTACGTCGTCGACTCCGCCACGGGCACCGTCGGCCGGATCAGCGGCGCCACCTACACCTGGGCGCACCGCGACGGGCTGCTCGCCCGCGGCCGGGCGGCACAGCTGTTCGTCGGCGCGGACACGCTGTACGTCCTCGACGGCCAGGCCGGCGTCGTCACGACCGCGCAGGCCGCGACCCTGCAGCCGCGCGGTCGACAGTCGCTGGCGGCGCGGGTCGGCGCCGGGGCCGGCATCGTCGACGGTGACGGACGGCTGTGGGTGGTCGACGCGCGGACCGGCGACCTCGTCTGGTTCGACGGTGCCCGGCGCCACGACCGCCGTCAGGGGGCGGACCGGGCCCGCAGCCAGCTTGTGCTCGCCGAGGGGCGCCCGGCGCTGGTCGACCTCGCCCGTCGGGAGATCACCGCGCTCGGCACGGATGGCCATCCCGGCGCCACGACCTGCCTCGACGTCGCCGGTGGCGATGCCAGCGTGCGGGTGGCCGGCGCGTCGGATGCCGGCCGCGTCTACGCCTCGGTCGGCAGCCGCGGGGTGCTGATGGTCGCCGACCTCGCCGCCCGCGGCTGCGGGTCGGTCATTGACCTGGCCGCCGCCGGGCATGACCTCGGCGCACCCGTCGGCCTCGGCGACCGGGTCTTCGTCCCGGACTTCACCACCGGTGCCGTGCACGTCGTCGACGTCGCCGGCGGTCGGCTGATCTCCACCCGCCGGGTCCTCACCCCCGGACGCGGCTTCACCCTCGCCGCCGAAGGCGGTTTCGTGTTCTACAACGATGCGGCCGGCGCCGAGGCCGGCGTCATCCGCGCCGACGGCACCGCCACCTCCGTCCGCAAGTACGGCACGGGCAGCGGCGGCACCTCCGACGACGACACCGAGGCCAAGGCCACCACGGACGGTTCCGGCGCTGCCGCCGGCACCCTTGGCACCGGCGGCAGCGGCGCCGACAACGGTCGCAACACCGATCCCGGCGACCGCGGCGACCCCCGTGACCAACCGATGCCGGGCCCCAGCACCGCGCCCGCCACCCCGCCGGCATCCGCAGGCCCGCGCGTACCCAGCAGCGCGCCGTCACCGTCCACCGCACGAACGCCCACACCGGCGCGGACACCGTCCGACCAGACGCGCCGGACACCCTCCGACCAGGCCCCGTCCGCGCCACGCGCGGGTGGCGCTCCCGGGACGACGCCACCCCCACCAGGCCCGGGCCGGACGCGGACCACGCCTCCCGCGGCCGTTGCCGGCCCCTCCAGCCAGAACCCCGGCGGCGGCACACCGCTGACCGGTGATCCCGGCACCGGCCAGCGGTCCGGCGACACCCGGAATCCGCCGCCCGGAAGCGACAACCAGCCGCCGGTGACGGCGGCCGTCACCATCGAGGCCAGCACCGCCACCGCCACCGTCGGCGATGTCGTCCGACTACGTGCCACCGGTGCGGGCCTCGTCTCGGCGACCTGGTCGTTCGGGGACAACACCTCGCAGGCGACCGGCACGAACGTCAGCCACACCTGGACCGCCCCGGGCCGGTACACCGTGACCGCCAGCGCCACCCTCACCGACGGCCGCACCCCCATCGCCAACGCCGAGATCGTGGTCACCGCGAAGCCGGTCGAACAGCCGCCCGCCACCGGCCCGACCGCCCAGCTCGCGCTCGACCCCGCGACCGGCAACGCACCACTCACCGTGGCCGCTGACGCCGGCGCGTCCACCGCCGGCAGCAACCCCATCACCACCTACGTCATCGCCTGGGGCGACGGCAGCACCGATAACGGCCGACGAGCCACCCACACCTACCCCCAGGCCGGCACGTACACCGTCACCGTGACGGTGACCGACAGCGCCGGACGCACCGCCACCGCCGCCGCCACCGTCCAGCTCACCGCCCCCGCCACCCCGCCCAAGGCCGCTCTCAGCGTCGGGAACTTCAGCGGAAGCTCCTATGTCAGCGGAGCGCGGGCCCTGTCCGCATCGCAAAGCGTCGCGGGATCCTCGCCGATCGTCAGCTATCGCTATGAGTTCGGCGACGGAAGCCCGGGGACCACCATCCAAAGCACGGACAACTATCAGCTAGCCGGCCACCACTACGCGATTGGCACCTATCAGGCGTCCGTGACCGTCACGGACCAGAACGGGCTCCAGTCGACGGCGACCGCGACCGTGGACACCGAATACAGCATCTCCTTCGCCAAGCAGGCCGCAAGTTCCTCTCCGGGTGGTACGACCTGGACCGTCACCATCAGCGGGAACGGCGGTAGCAACGGCGAGGCCATCCAGTCGGTGACCGGGGAGGGCCTGCGCGACGACGGCTGTTCCGGTTACAAGTTCCTGATGGGTGGGAGCAGCTGCACCGTACAGGTCGATGTTCCCTCCGGTACCCCGTCCAGGGTCATCACCGTGCGCAGCAACGCTCGGAACAATCCGGCCACCTACGACGTGGCCCGGTAGGCGGTCGTGTTCGTCGAGCGCTCCCAGGTCGAGGCCGCGCTGCCGGGATACGAACTGGGCCGCGAACTCGGCTCGGGCGCGAGCGGGATCGTGCTGGAGGCGCAGCACCGGCAGATCAACCGCCGGGTCGCTGTCAAGGTCCTGACCCGGGCGGGGGAGAAGGCACGGGCCGGCTTCCGGCGAGAGGCGGACGTCCTCGCCGGACTGGACCACCCGCACATCGTGCGGATCTACGACTACGTCGAACGCGGCGACCTGTCCATGCTGATCATGGAGCATCTGTCGGGTGGGACGCTACGTTCCCGCCTGTCCCGCACGACACCGGCGGCGGCCTGCGCCGTGGGCCTCGCCGCCGCCGACGCACTCGCCGCCGCGCACACGGCCGGGGTGCTGCACCGGGACGTCAAACTGGCGAACATCCTGTTCGCCCGTGATGATGCGCCGAAGCTCGTCGACTTCGGTATCAGCCGGTTCTTCGGCGGCAGCGCCACGTCGGTGGAATCGATCGCCGGCACGCCCGGTTACATGGCACCCGAGCAGATCGGCGGCGACCGGGTCGGCCCCGGTACCGACCTGTACGCACTCGGCGTGGTGCTCTACCGGCTGCTGTCCGGCCGGATGCCGATCGACCCGTCCCTGCCGGTCGCCCACGTCTGGAAACGCCAGCTGGATGGTGCCCTGCCGGCCCCGGTCGGCGTAGCCGAACCGCTCGCCGCGGTCATCGTCCAGGCGCTGCAGCCGGCCCGGGCCGACCGGCAGCGGTCCGCGCGGATCTTCGCCCACCAGCTCGCCGAGGCCGCTGCCACCGTGTTCGGCCCTGGCTGGCTCGCCACCAGCGGGATCATCGTCCGCGCCGAACGGGACATCCTCGACGCCGCCGAGCCTGCGCCCAGTGCGCCGCCTCCACCTGATGCCCCTCCCCCTCCCCCTCCTACGGCCCAGCCCCGGCTACCGGCCGTGGGCACATCCGGGCCGACGTGGACGCCGTCCCAGCCATCCTCGCCACCGTCAGCGTCCCCATCCCACGGGTCAGCTCCGCCGCCTCCGTCTCCGCCAGGTCGGCCGCTGCCGACAGCAGCGACTCCCTCCACGTCGGCGAAGGCCGACCTCTCGCCCCCACCACGGCCGGCCCCAGGTCGTCCCACCCGGCCAGCCCCACACGCACTCGACCCAGCGACGAGGCCGACGCTGCATGTTGCCGCGCCGCAGCGGCCATCCGATTCCTCGCGGTGGGCTCGCCGGACGCCGGCCGCGGCCGGCCCGGTCGGTGGCGCGCATGTGCTGCCGCCGGTGCTGCCAGCGGTACTGGACGGCGGCGACGGGGACGGCAGCCTCATGATCAGCACGGTCGCCGACGTGCCGTCGCGGCGCCGGCTGGGTGAGCGGAGCAGTCTCCTGGTCGCGGCTTCGGCTGGCCTGGCGGCGCTGGTGATCGCCCTTGTGTTCGTCCTTGGTCCGGGCGGCTCGACGGGCGGAGGTCCATCGAGACCCGGTGATCCCGGCGCGGCCAACGGCCAGGCGAGCGTGACCGTGGCCCCGCGGACCGGCAGCGCGGTGGGCACGGACCGCCGCCTGGTCGACGCCACCACCACCGGCGCGGAGGCGAACGGCGCGATCATCACCGCGCTCGCGGACGGGGACGACGGAGTGCAGGTGGCGGTGGGACGGCGCACATCCAGCCTGGCCGTGACCGGACCCACCGGTACGAAACCCGTCGTCTGGCTACGCGAGGACGGGCAGGGGTGGCACGCCCTCGCACTTCCGCTGCCGACTGGCACCCAGTCCGGGGCCGTCTCCGCCGTCGCGTTCCTGGCCGGGCGCGGCTTCATCGCCGTCGGCGCGGCCGTCGTCGAGCGCGGCGCGAACCCCTCGCTGGTGGCGACCACCGCTCCACAGCCGGCAACCGATGGTGGTTCCCCGGCCGATCTGTCGAACCGGCCGGTACTGTGGCGATCCGCGGATGGCCGGAGCTGGGGCGTTCTGCCCACCTCCGGCGGTCTGACCGGTGAGGTCACGGGGCTGGTGACCCATGATGGCGAGCTGCTCGCGGTCGGTCGACCCGCGGGCGCCCTCGGCGACGGCGCCGTGTGGCGCTCGACGGAGGGGACGTCGTGGACGCGCCTGCGCACACCGTCCCTCGGCGGCCCGGCCGAGCAGCATGTCGACCAGGTCGTCGAGCTTACTGACGGGTCGCTGCTCGCTGCCGGCAGCGAGCTGTCCGGTAGTGCGACGGTGACCAGACTGCGTCACTCCAGCGATGCCACGTCCTGGCGGCTGACCCAGACGACGCTGCCACCCGGGGTGCTCGTGCACGCATTCGCCGTGCTGTCCGACGGCCGGGTGCTCGCCGCCGGTTCGATCGCCGGCGACGGCCCGGCTCCCGAGCAGCCGGCTGTCCTCATCGGCAGCCGCACCGGCGAGGGCTGGACCGTCCACCCGGTCACGACGGCCATGCCCACCCGACTGCTCGGCGCCGCCGTGGTCGACGGTGCGGTGTTGCTCACCGGCGCCGACGCCACGCTGGACACCGGCACACCCACTGCCGGCATCTGGTCGCTGCCACCACTGTGATCACGCCCTGCTGACCCGCACGCCCCTCCCGAGCTGCCGTCCGTAGCCCCGATCGCCATCCAGGCCACGCTCGAGCCGTAGACCAGCAGCACGCGGACCGCGCCGGCATCACCCTCCGCCAGCGCGACCATCAGGGCCTCGTCAGGCTGCACCGTCCAGTAAGCAGCAGATTCCATCGCACCGGTTCACAGACATCGCACGGGGTGGATGGCTATGGAGATGCGGTGGTGGAGGTTGTCCGCCACGTGGGCGAACAGGTTCGACAGCGGATTGTTCTGTGCGGCACCGTCCGGCGCACACCTCGACCAGCCGCCGAGGCTCGTCGAGCAGACTGGGCGAGAACATCGCGTGGCCGACGACGTCGTGCACCGATGCCCGATCACCGGCCAGTTCGCGGCGAGGACGCACCATCCGTTCATCGTCACCCGACGGTCACACCCACCCGGGCCCACTCGCGCGTCCATCACCCGACCGCTTCCGCTTCCCCCACGGCTCGTCACGTTGGGAGCAGGCGACGGTCTTACCAGCACCGCGACAATCACAACCTCAGGCCTACCATTCGGCGACCCCAAACGGTCCGTGCACATCGCCCAGCCTGTCGCCGTGATCTCCTTGTTGCTCTTGATGGACTGCTGGGATGACATCAAGGGGAGTGGACGACAGTTGCCTCCAAATGTAGACAGTGTCACACTTTGCTCCCCAGGTGGGGGTGTCATCTGGGGCAGTCCGACGCGCGCCGCCCGCCGCGGGGCCCGGTCCGCGCCTCAGTGCGCCGCCGTCGGCGGTGTCGGGCTACGAGCTGATGAGGTCAGGAGACATATGCTCATAGATAGGAATCGGTTCAGCGCTTTCGGCCACCGAGCGGATCCGGGGCGGCCTCGGTCCAGGCGGCTGAGGCCCCGTGCCACCGCGGCCGTGGCGGCCTTGTCCGCGGGAATGGTGTTGGCGGTGGTGGCCGGCTGCGGGAGCGACGGGAGCGACGGGGGCGGCAGCGGGGGATCCACGACGGGTGCCTCGAGTAGCGCGGCATTACTGGGTCCGGTGGCACGGGCTTCCGGCGCCCCGGTGAAGATCGGTCTGATCTCGGACGGCAAGGGCCCGTCGGCTGACACGTCGATCGAGCTGCGGGCGGCGGCTGCGACGGTCAGGTTCCTCAACGAGCACCGCTCTGGTATCGGTGGTCGGCCGATCCAGCTGCTCACGTGTGAGACGGCGAACGATCCGAACAAGGGCACCGACTGCGCGAACCAGGTGATCGAGCAGAAGGCCGTGGCAGTGGTCGTGGGCGCCTCCGCGGTCTCGCAGCAGATCTGGACGCCGCTGCACGCGGCGAAGGTCCCGGTGTTGCTCTTCTCCACGGCCCTCCCGGAGCAGCTCCAGGATGCCCAGTCGACCTTCGCCCTGAGCGACCCGACCGGGGTCACGATCAGTGGAATCCTGCCGCTGGCCGCCAAGGCGAAGACCAGGAACCTGACCGGGGTCATCATCGACGTGCCACCGGCGCTGGCCCAGTTCAAGGGCACGGGCGCGGCGGCGCTGACGAAGGCCGGGATCAGTTTCAAGGTCATTCCTGTCCCGCTGGGAACGGCCGACATGACCCCTCAGTTGCAGAGCCTGTCCGGCAGCGCGCCGGGTGTCATCGAGATCGTCGGGAACGACGGATTCTGCATCAGTGCGTTCAACGCGCTGCGGACGTCTGGTTTCACCGGCCCGTTCTTCGTGAACTCCCAGTGCATCACGGACGCGACCCGCAAGGCGGTTCCGGCGGAGACGCTGGAACGGGTCACCATGAACGCGTCCGCGCCGGTGGGCGTCGACAACCCGTCGACCCGGCTCTACAAGGCCGTCGTGGCGGCCTACGGCAAAAACGTCAAAATTGACGACTCCAGTGGCATGAACATGTTTGCGGAGCTGAACGCCTTCCAGGTCGCGCTGGCGGACATCAAGGGTGAGGTCACCCCGGCCACGGTCATCTCGACGTTCAAGTCGATGCCGGAGAAGGAGATCCCCGGTAGCGGTGGTCTGAGGTTCCGCTGCAGCGGCAAGGCCTACCCGGCCACACCGGCGGTGTGCAGCCGCGGTGGCCTGACCGCACAGCTGGACGGCGAGGGCCAGCCGGCCTCCTACCAGATCGTCGGCTACAGCCCGATCCCGTAGGCCGGTGGACGCGCAGGCCCGGTAGCGGCACGTGAGCGGCCACCGGTGATCACGACGGGTTCGTACGGACATGTCATGATCACCGGTGGCCGCGCCCCGGTAGGGGTGTGGTCGTATGCGCGGGGATGCGGACCTTCACACCCGTACGCTCGCCACCATGGGTGTGGGTGATGAGGCCGCCGGGAGCAGGGCGCGGACAGCCGCGGCGCCGGAGCGGCTGGTCGTGGCCGACGGCGTCGTGTGGCGGGCCTGGCTCGACGTGAACGAGGACGTCTCCGACGGCGTCTGGCTGGTCCTGGCCAAGAAGGGCACCACGTCGCCGACGTCCTTGCGCTATGACCGCGCACTGGAGGAGGCGCTGTGCAGTGGCTGGATCGACGGGCAGAAGAAGAGCCTGGACGCCGCCACCTTCCAGCAGCGCTTCACCCCACGCCGGAAGGCCTCGATGTGGTCGCAGCGCAACACCGTCCTGGTGGCGCGACTGGTCGAGGAGGGTCGGATGCGGCCCCGGGGGCAGGCCGAGATCGAACGCGCGAAGGCGGACGGACGGTGGGACCGCGCCTACCCGGGAGCGGCGACGGCCCAGGTTCCCGACGACCTGGCGGTCGCGCTGGCGGCGTCGCCCACGGCCAGCTCGGGGTTCGCCGCACTGAACGGCGCCGGGCGCTACTCCGCTCTGCACCGCCTGCTGACCGCGTCGAACCCGGCGACCCGCGCCACCCGGCTGGCGGCCCTGCTCGCGACGCTGGAAAGCGGCCGGCCCTGAACTGATCGGAGCGCCGGTCAGGTTGGGGCGTTCCGGCGGAGGCCGTGACCGACCTCATTATTCTGGCGGCATGGGACTACTGGCGGACCTCTTCAAGATCGTGTCCGACGTGCTGACGGGTGGCCGCCACCAGGGTGACGCACCCCCGCGGGAGTCGGGGCGCGACGGTCGGCGGCGCTCCACGGCGACGCCGAAGGCCCGTCCCTCCGGCACGGCTCCATCCCCAGCCTCGGTGGCCGCGCGCAGCCGCCCGGCCGAGGAGCGGGCCAGGACGCGGGCGGGGGCGGGGGCGGCAGCAGCCGGTTCGGAAACGGGAGCAGAGGTATCACCGGGCCAGTCCGGGCCGGACGCCACCACCGAGGTCGATCCCCAGCGCATCGGGTCGGTGCGGATGAGCTACGCGCCGCGACGGGACGCGGCCCCGGACCCCGGCGAGATCGTCTGGACGTGGGTGCCCTTCGAGGAGAACGACGGACGAGGCAAGGACCGACCCGTCCTCGTGGTGGCCGCCGAGCCCGCCGGCTCCTTCCTGGCCGTGCAGCTGACCAGCAAGGAGCACGACGGCGAAGGTGATTTCGTGCCGGTCGGCGCGGGCGAGTGGGATCGCGAGCACCGGCCGTCCTGGGTCAACCTGGACCGGGTCCTGCGGGTGCACGAAGGCGGAATGCGCCGGGAGTCGGCGGCCCTGCCACGTGAACCGTTCGAACGGGTCACCGACCGGCTGCGGCAGCGCTACGGCTGGAACTAGAACACGACCGGCTGGTTCCGCGGCCGGATTCTGCATGATGTCCTGGTCTCGCGGGCGAACCATGTTCGCTGGTCTACCAGCTGGACAAGCAGATCGGTGGCTCGTTCGGCGACGTGGAGTTCTACCGGGAGCGGCTGGCCGGCACCACCGGATCGTGGACGTCGATGACCGCTGCCAGACCAGCTGTGCCGCTACGCACTGTGGCGCGACGGCATCCTGACCGGCTCCCGCCGTCCATACCTTCCCGCAGTCGTCACCGATCGTGCACACGGGCGTCATCGATCAACCTGATCATCAGAGAAAAGGGTGACAGGCCTTCGTCACAAAACTTACCCAGCTAAATGTCACCTGCTGTCACCCACTACTCTTCGCGTCCGATTTTCGGCCCGAAATATCACCCACCGCACACGCTCGCCCGTTGTCGACGTCGGACGGTAACGCCCGCCGATAAACCGCCGAAATAGCCTATCGCGAACGTACGACAGAATGCGCCGCGCGACGACCTTACCATGCACATCGGACGCCCCACTGGGACCCATCCGCGTCCGATGTCAAGACCCTGAAAAGCAGGCCACGTGACGCTGCGCAAGGGTGTCGGACCGATCCGATACGCTTGTTTGTTCACCCACCGGAACAGCAGCCCTTCGATATCGGACGACGTTTCGCACCTGAGCATCCGACTCATGTCCTCTTTTTCACACACCGTTGCCGAAGGGCGCAGCGAGTGGCGACATCTCCGTTGACCGCGGATACCCGCGACGATCAGCGTTTATACAGGCACGGTGTGCAGCGGGCCGCTCCGGATCGGAAAACTGGCGAGAAAACCCAGCGTCAAAGGCGGCCAACTGGTGACACTTGGCCGGGTAGGTTGTTCGACGGAGACTCTCTCCTCTTTTCACGGCTACCGTCGGTAGTAGCTCACGACCCCGAACACGCGGCGAATGGCGGATGTTCGCCCTGGCCGGCGACGGAGCCAGAACGTCGCGGCGGAACCGGCCCGCATGCGGAGGGCAGGATGGGTCGCGTCGTGGACGAGAGCGGGAGGCAACGGATGGTGATTGTCGCGGGGCGGTTGGTGGTGGCGCCGAAGCAGCGGGAGGCGTACCTGGACGGCTGCGTCAGCGTGGTGGAGCAGGCTCGGCGCGCGCCCGGATGCCTGGATTTCTCGATCACCGCCGACCTGGTCGATCCGGGTCGCATCAACATCTTCGAACGGTGGGAGGCGCAGACCGACGTCGAGGCGTTCCGGGGCGGCGGGCCGAGTGACGACCAGAGCGCCGCGGTGGTGTTCGCCTCGGTGTCGGAGTACGACGTCGCGGGCAGCCGCAGCCTCACCTGACCAGTCAGCCGGGGAGGTCCAGGTCCAGCCAGACGCGGTCACGCAACGCGATGCCGTCGAGGAGGATGCCCGGCGGATACCCGGCGGCCTCGGTGAAGGCGTCGCGTTCGATGGACCGGAGGCGGAATCCGCACCGCTGGTAGAAGCGCAGGTTGCCGATGCCCGCGGCCGCGGTCGCGACCAGCAGGACCCGCGGTGACTCGGCCGCGATCAGGTCGATGAGCGCCTTGATCAGGGCCTGGCCGATGCCCTGGCCCTGGTAGGCGGTCAGCACCGCCATGTTCCTGATCTCCGGTGTGCCGACCGCTGTGCCGACCGGCATGCCGACCGCGGGGTGATCGGGGCCGTGGCTGTCGTGGTGTTCGGTCGGGACGACCTGGAGGTGGCCCACGATGTCCGGACCGATCCGCGCGACCAGCACCCGGCCGAGGGGGAGGTAGGCGTCGAGCAGCGCGGCGGAGTCCTCGGCCAGTTCGAACTGACTACGCAGCGCGCAGCGGTCACCGTCGTACAGCTCGATGGTCGGTGTGCTGCGCTGGCCGGTCATGCGGGCTCCCGGACGAGGATGGCGCGGGTGTACAGCAGGTCGAACCCGCTGCGCTGGGCGTTGTGCTGGGATTTCGAACCCGGCTGGGTGGTGATCACGGCGACCTCGCAGCCGGCCGCGGTGGCATCGGCGAGGCGGGCGGCCAGCAGCGCCGACTGGATGCCGCGGCGGCGATGCGCCGGGACGGTCGCCGCACCGCCGAACTGGGCGATGTCGCCCGAGATCCGCAGGCTGGCGCCACCGGCGAACACCCCGTCGCGCCAGGCGCCGTAGCGCCGAACCCCGACCGCCGCGGCGAGGTCCCGCATGGCGCCGAGGAGGACCTCCCGGGTGAACTCCTCGTGTGCGGCGACCCCTTCGGTGTCCGAGACCGCGACACCGTCCGCCATGACCTCGAGCCACTGGTCGAACGCGTCCTGGCCGCTGGTTCGGATCTCGATTCCCGGCGGGGTGACCGTCCGGTGGGCGCCGTCCAACGCCCGTCCGAGCACGTTCTCGAAGGAGACCAGGCGGTAGCCCCGTCCGGTCAGCAGGTCGGCGACCGCGGGATCGGCGAGCGTGGCGACCTCGGCCTGCACCGGTGCGCCGCGGCTGGCGAAGGCCCGTTCGACCTCCGCCAGGTCGTTCGCCGTCGGCACCACACCGAAGCCGAGCCCGGCGACCTTGTTGAGCGGCGACCCGTCCTCGGCGTAACTGGCCACCCCACCCGCGAGGGGCAGCACGAACCCCACCGCCTCACCCGGTGGACGGCGGCGGCTGGCCGCGGCGTTGCCCTGCGCGATCAGCTCCACCTCGGCCCGCTCGATGCGGGCGGCCAGCGCCGGGTCGCAGAACAGCGGCGATCTCTCGGTACCCGCGGGCGTACCGCGGCTGATGGTTGTCATACCGGTAAGTGCGTCCGGCGCTCCCACCGTTACAGGCCGCCGCCGTTGCTTTCTCCCCCGCCCTGTCGGGTGGATGACACCCACGCCGCCGCCGCCCGCCCGCACCGCGGTGCCGTGGCGGGAGTTCCTACCCGACGACCGGCCCGGTCAGTAGCCGAAGGCGGAGGGACGGCCCTGGGCGCCGTCGACGGTGATGTCGGCGCCGTTGATCCAGGTGGCGCGGTCGGAGAGCAGGAAGGCGACGACGTCGGCGACCTCCTCGGCGTTACCGAGCCGGCCGGCCGGGAAATCCCGGCGGACGAACTCGGCGAAACCATCCGGGTCCTGCTGGGCGTAGGTCTCCCAGGAACCACCGGGAAAGATGATGGAGCCGGGGCTGACGGTGTTGACCCGTACCTTCAGCGCGGCCAGTTCCCGGGCGAAGGACGCGGCGAGGTAGACCTCCGCGGCCTTCGACGCTCCGTACTGTGCCAACGGGGCGGGTTTCGCCGCGGCGACCGACGAGACGATGACGACCGAGCCGCCACCACTGGCCGTCAGATGTGGGACGGCGCTGCGCAGCGCGCGGACGGCGTGGCCGGCGTTGAGTTCGAAGGTCCGCGCCCAGTCCTGCGCGGTGGAGTCGAGCAGTCCGCCACCGACGATGCCGCCGACGTTCGCGACCAGCAGGTCCACCCGGCCGAACGCGTCCGCGGCTTCGTCGACGAACCGCTCGACCTCGCCGGGACTCGTCACATCGGCCACGCACGTGAACACGCCGCCACCGACACCGTCGGTCTCTGTGCCACCCACCCTGGTGTCGCCCACGCCGGTGCCGCCGGTGCCGCCCACGCTGGCGGTCTTCGGTGCGGCGAGCGCCAGGTCGCTGGCGGCGTCGGCGAGCGAGCGCGGATCACGTCCGCAGATGGCGACGCGGGCGCCCTCGGCCGCCAACTGCCTGGCGATGGCCCGGCCGATGCCACGCGAGCCACCGGTGACCAGCGCGACCTTGCCGTCCAGATGAAGATCCATGGAGATGCCCCCGATGTTCGTTCACTCGTCGATCCATGCCGTGCCCACGGCGCCGACGGCGGGCAGCAGCGCCCCCACCGCCGGCTCGCACCCGACATGACGGCCACGCAAAGCGAGGCTTCGACGGTAAACAGTTACAGAGTGGACACCTTGAGCGTTCGCTCATGTGCGCCAGGAAACATCTAGCTATTTCGGGGTCGATCCGGCGAACAACACGTGGCGGACGGCGGGCATAGGTTGCCGCCATGGCATCGGGAACACGTGACCAGGAGCTGGAGTCGGCACTGGCGGCCGTCGGGCCACGGTTGCGGCGGCTACGACAGGATCGGGAGACGACGCTGGCCGCGTTGTCGGCCACGACCGGTATCTCCACCAGCACGCTGTCCCGGTTGGAGTCGGGGCGGCGCCGGGCCACCCTCGAACTGCTGCTGCCGCTCGCCCGCGCCTACGAGGTGCCGCTGGACGAGCTCGTGGGCTCCCCGCCCACCGGCGACCCGCGTGTGCACGGCACGCCGATCTCCTTCGGTGGCATCACGGCGATACCGCTGTCGCGCCGGCCCGGCGGGATTCAGACGTTCAAAATGATTCTTCCCGCCGGCAGCCAGCGACGGGAGCCGGACCAGAAAAGCCATGACGGATACGAATGGCTGTTCGTGCTCAGTGGCCGGCTGCGGATCGTCCTCGCCGAACACGACTTCGTGCTCGGTCCCGGTGAGGCGGCCGAGTTCGACACCCGGGTGCCGCACTGGTTCGGCGGCGCCGACGAGAATCCCGTCGAGATTCTCAGCATCTTCGGTCCGCAGGGCGAGCGGGTCCACATCCGCGCCCGCTCCCGCCCGACGTCCACCGCCGGCCACCGCGGCTGACGCCGGGATCAGCCGGTGCGCCGCAGCCGCACGACGCTGTCGGTGCGAGTGCCGGGCACCCCCTCGGGTGACGGGATGCTGGGAACCACGACGGCACGGGCCGCGACGACGGTCCAGCCGGTCAGGTCGAGGGAGGCGACGGTCTCCTCGGGGCTCGGCGGGTCGAAGTGCGGCGGCGGCTCGGTCATCCAGGACGGAGCGCCCAGATGACCGATGATGATCAGGGTGCCGCCCACGGCCACCGCCGTGGCCGCCCGGCGCAGGATCCGCTCACGGTCCAGCGCGACCGGGGAATGCAGGTAGGCCGTGGTGACCAGATCCCAGGTGCCGGTGGGAAAATCGGTGTCGAGATTGTGGGCGGACCAGCGGATCCGTCCGTCGAGGCCGAGCGCCCGCGCCTCGGCCGCCCCGCGCGCCAGCGCGGTCGGGGAGATGTCGACGGCATCGACCTGCCAGCCCTGACCCGCCAGCCAGATCGCGTCGCCCCCCGTGCCGCAACCAAGATCGAGTGCGGTGCCGGACGCGCCGGAGCCGCCGGAGCCGCCGATGGGGCGCTCGGCCAGCTCGTCGACCAGGGCCGGATTGGCCCGGCCGCTCCACGGCTGACCCTCGGAGTAGAACCGCTCCCACAGCTCGGTGGGGTCGGTCGCGGGATCGGCGTCGTGAATCCAGTGCCGGCCGGAACTCCCCTGACCACCGTGGTCATGGCCGTCGTGACCCGCGTGGCTCTCGTGACCCGCGTGGCTCTCGTGGCTCTCGTGACCGGCGTGACCGGCGTGACCGGCGTGACCGGCCACCGTGTCGCCATCAGCTACTGCTTCGTTCATGGTTGACCACCTCCACCGGTAGCGTGCCGACCGTGCGAACAGGACGGCAAGAAAGTTTGCCGAAATGGCAAGGGAATGCCTGCGCGGCGCCGCCTCACCGGGGGCGAGCGGTGCGCAGGGGGGCGGTCACCGGGACGCTGCTCTCCGGCCTGCTCGGCGCAATCCTGCTGGCCCGGACGTTCAGTGGCGCGCTCGGGACGTGGCCGGGCGGCGGGCGCCGACACGTCCGCGGTGTCGGATGGGTGCCACCCGTCGCCCGCCGAACCGGCGTAGCTGCCAGACTCGGTGCCCGCCGCCGGCGTCGACGACCGGCTGGACGGTCAGGTACACCGGTTGGCGCCCACGGGTCGCGAACGGCCGGGGTGAAGGGGATACGGGTGGACTGGGAGCTGCGGACCTGTGCGCGCAGGGGGCACGTCACCTACCGGCCGGACGAGCCGGAGCTCGCCGCGCGGCTGACGGCGGTGACGCCGGCCGGCCCGAGCTGGCGGTGCCTGCGCTGCGGGGACTTCGTGCCGGGCGCGCCGAAGCTCACCGGCCCCGCCCAGGACGCGCCGCTGCTGCTGCGCGGACGGGCACTGCGGGACGCGACCGTCCTGCGGCTGCTCGCGGCGGAACGGTTCGTCCGGGCACTGCTGATGGTGCTGATCGGAGATGCCATCCTGCGGTTTCGCCGGTCCGAGGGGCAGGTGCAGCAGCCGAGCATCTGCGCCATCTGATCCACACGAAGCCGAACACTCTGCTGCTGGTGGCGTGCCTGCTGTTCGGTTATGCGGCGGTGCAGATCGTCGAGGCGGTCGGGTTGTGGCTGCTCAAACGGTGGGGTGAGTACTTCGCGGTCGTGGCGACCTCGGCCTTCCTGCCGTTGGAGGTCTACGAGCTGACCGAGCGCATCACAGTGCTGCGGATCGGGGCGCTGGTCGTCAACATCGCCGCCGTCGCCTGTCTGGTCGCGAGCAAACGGTTGTTCGGGGTGCGGGGTGGGGCGGCGGCGTTCGAGGCCGAGCGACACGCCGCGTCGCTGCTCGAGGTGGAGGACGCCGCGCAGGTGGCGCACGTTAGGACCGAGGAACCAGGCGCATTTCCACCGGATGTACGCGTACGGCACTAGCCGGGACGATACAGTGCGCCATCTGGCCGACGGAGCGAGATCTTCCCTGGTAGACAGGGAACCTCGAGTGTCAGAAGTCGTCCGAGACAGTGCCGCACCGCCCAGGAGGGCCGATCCTCGCGATACGCGAACATGTTCCGACGTTCATGGATCCGACATGCTGCAACCGTGTACTGATGAACATGTCCTCCACTGGTCTGGCCGATGCGCACCGGCACCTCGGTGTGCTTCCGGCCTACCCGTTCTACGGGGGTCCGGCCGTGCACCCCGACATCGGCGCCCGGGCGACGATCGACGAACTCATCGCCGATCTCGACCGGGAGGGCACCGCCCGCGCCCTGGTCATCCCGAACTACGGCGTGCCCGACGTCAGCCACACCTTCGCGCTCAACGACCTGGTGCTGGAAGCCGCCGCGCGCGACGACCGCGTCCGGGCCGGCCTCTACGTCTCGCCCCTGCCCCGGGACGCCGCACTCACCGCCCGTGCCCTCGCGCTGGCCGGGGAACACGGTGTGCGCGCGTTGAAGACCACCTTCCTGCTCGGCGGCAGCGTCGAGGATGCCGGCTGCCTCGCCCAGCTCGACCAGATCTTCGCCACCGCGGTCACCCACGACCTGACCGTGCACGTGCACACCTCGCCCGGCGCGGCCAGTGACATCGACCGGGTCGGCCAGCTCGTCGAACGATACGGCGACGAGGCGAAGATCCATCTGGTGCATTTCGGTGGTGGGATGAGCGGTCACATCAAGCTCGCCGGCGGCCGGTTCTTCGACTGGATCGCGGCCGGGAAACGGGTCTACACGGATCTGAGCTGGGCGATCGGATTCGCGCCGCGCTGGCTGGCCGCGGAGATAGACAGCCGCGGGCTCGGGCACGACCGGTTGTTGTTCGCCTCCGACGAACCGTGGGGCGACCAGGCCGGTGAACATGCCCGGATGACGGCCGCCGTCGGCGACGGCGAACTGGCCCGGCACGTCTTCACCGAGAACTTCGCCGCTCTCTACGACTGATCCCCAGCCACCAACACCCAGCCGACCGGACCCGCACGCAGCAGCATGTTCCGCCGTACCCGGAGCATGCCGGACAAGGACCCCGACACCGTCATCCGCGCGCACGTCCGGCGCCGAACAATCCGCCGTCCCACCAGCGAGGAGCAGCAAGGATGTCCCTGGACGACACGATTGCCGAGAACATCGCCCGCAGCCTGGCCGAGATCCCGCACCCGTCGCTGCCCAAGGGCAGCAACATCTACGGCTCGACCAAGATTTTCCCCGATTATCAGGCCGAGAACGGCGAATCGTACTTCACGCTCGTCCACGGTATAGCGCACGAGTCGTCGGTGAGCTTCGTCGCCGTTCTCCAGGCCACCCGCGCGCTGCGCAAGGGATTCGAGTCGGCGATCTACTTCTACGGGCCCGGAGCGATCAACTGCGTCGCGAACCGTGGTTTCCCGACCACCGGCGACGCGGCCTTCCCCGGCGAGACGAACATCAACCTGGCGCTGGAGACGTTCATCAAGGAGGGCGGCACGGTCTACTGCTGCCGTTTCGGCCTGGCGCTGCACGGTGCCCGCGAGGAGGACCTCATCGCCGGGGTCATTCCCGCGCATCCGCTCGACGTCCAGGACGCGGTCATCCACTACGCCCGCAAGGGTGCCATCATCAACTCCACCTACATGGTGTGATCGATGACGAGCACCGCGCTGAGAAGTGAGCTCGCGGTCCGCGGGGTGGCGCTGGACGCACCCGTGCGGCGCCGCGGCGGTGCCGGTCCCTCCGACGACGGCCATGTCCTGCTGGACGGGGTCGGCACGGCACTACCGATCGTGGCGACCAGCCGTTACCGGGTGAGCGAGGGCCGGCTACTGCTGGACGGGGCCGATCTCGGGCTCGACGTCGAACCGGTGCGCCGGCCGGCGTTCTACGACCTGCGCACCGCCGACGGCATCCCCTACCACCAGATCGCCCGGCTGCACGGCGCGGACGTGCTGGCCACCACGGTCGTGCAGACCTGTGTCCGCTACGCGCCGGAGCAACGATGCCGGTTCTGCGCGATCGAGGAGTCGCTGCGCTCGGGGGCGACCACCGCGGTGAAGACCCCGGCGCAGCTCGCCGAGGTCGCCGAGGCGGCGGTGCGCCTGGACGGCGTCCGCCAGCTGGTGCTGACCACCGGGACGTCCGCCGGGCGTGACCGCGGCGCCCGCCACCTGGCCCGCTGCGTGCGGGCGGTGGTCGAGGCGGTGCCGGACCTGGCCATCCAGGTGCAGTGCGAACCGCCGGAGGAGCTGGCCGTCCTCGGTGACCTGCGCGACGCCGGCGCCGTGAGCATCGGCATCCACGTCGAGTCCCTGGACGAGCAGGTCCGGCGGCGGTGGATGCCGGGCAAGGGGTCGGTGCCGCTGAGCGAGTACCGGGCGGCCTGGCGGGAGGCCGTGCGGGTGTTCGGCCGCAACCAGGTCTCCACCTATCTGATCGTCGGTCTCGGCGAGGACCCGGACGAACTGGTCGCCGGTGCGGCCGAACTCGTCGAACTCGGCGTCTACCCGTTCGTCGTGCCGCTGCGGCCGATCGCCGGCACACTCGCCGTCGACGTGGACGGGGCGGTCACTCCCCCGGCCGCCGTCGTCGCGGACGTGACCAGCCGGGTCGCCGCCCTGCTGCGGGCGGCCGACATGACCGGCGCCGACCAGCGGGCGGGCTGCGCGGCCTGCGGGGCGTGCAGCGCCCTGCGCTCGGCAGGTGCGTGATGTCCCTGGGTGATGTTCTGCTCGGCGTCCCGGCGCCGGACACGCTGCGTCGGGCGTGGACGATCGACGTGGCCGACGACCCGCGGGCGCTGTCGGCCTACCGGCGGCTGCGCCACGACGTGTTCGTCACCGAGCAGGGCCTGTTCACCGGCAACGACCACGACGACGCCGACGATGATCCGCGCACCGTCGTCCTGCTCGCCCATGATCCGGACGGCTTCCTGCTCGGCGGCGTCCGGTTGCACTGCGTCACCAGCGCGGAGCTCGGGTGGTGGCGCGGCAGCCGACTGGTCGTCGAACGGGCGGCGCGACGGCGGGCCGCCGGGGTGGGGGCGGCGCTGGTGCGGGCGGCCTGCGCCCACGCCGAACAGGCCGGGGTGCTGCGTTTCGAGGCGACGGTGCAGCCCGCGCCGGCGAGGATGTTCGCCCGGCTCGGCTGGCAGGCGGTGCGACCGCACCTGGTGGCCGGCCGGCCGCACATGCTGATGCGCTGGCCGGTGAACCGGTTCGCCCGGCAGGCCGCGGCGGTGAAGGCCCCGTTGGGCGGGCTGCTCGCCCAACTGCGCCCCGGCGGGTACGGGTTCGTCGGCGATGACGGCGCGCCCGTACCCGGCAGCGATCTGATCGCCGCCTGCGACGCGATCGTGCCGTCGCTGGTCGAACGGGACCCGGAGTGGGCCGGCTGGTGCGGGGTGCTGGTCAACGCCGGCGACCTCGCGGCGATGGGCGCCGAACCCGTGGGGCTGCTCGACGCGCTCGGCGCCCGGGACGCCTCCTTCGCCGCCCGGGTGCTGTCCGGGCTGCGGGCGGCCTCCGCCGCCTACCGGCTGCCCGTCCTCGGTGGGCACACCCAGCTCGGCGTCCCGGCGGCGCTGTCGGTGACGGCGCTGGGACGGGCGTCCCGTCCGGTGCCGGCCGGCGGTGGACGCCCGGGACACGCCGTGACCCTGACCGCCGATCTCGGTGGGGGCTGGCGGCGCGGGCACACCGGCCGCCAGTGGGATTCGAGCACCCTCCGCGGCGCCCTCGAACTCGCCGCGATGACCAGCGTCGTCGCCCGCACCGCCCCCGCCGCGGCGAAGGACGTCAGCATGGCCGGCACCGTCGGCACCCTCGGCATGCTCGCCGAGGCCAGCGGCTGCGCCGCCGTGCTGGACGTGGCCGCCGTGCCCAGGCCCACCGGTGTGCGCCTGGCCGACTGGCTGTCGTGTTTTCCCGGTTTCGCCATGCTCACCGCCGACGAGCCAGGCCGTGGCGTCGCCGACGCGGGCCCCGCGACCAGCGCCGTCTGCGGCGCCCTGGTCGCCGGGACCGGGGTGGCGCTGCGCTGGCCCGACGGCGACATCACCACGGGCGTGCCCGGTGCCGTCACCGGGCTCGGCCCCGCTGGAGGAATCTCATGATCACGGTCGCCGCGGTGGCCGCCGAGTTCGGACGGGACCTGTCCGCGGCGTTCGCCCGCATCGAAACCCTGCTCGAGGCCGCGCGGGACCGCGGCGCGAGCCTGGTCGTCCTGCCCGAGGCCGCCCTCGGCGGCTACCTGACCGCCCTCGACTCCCCCGCTCCCGCCGCATCGGACGACCTCGTCGACGAGGCGTCGGTGCTGCCGCCCGCCCTGGACATCGACGGGCCGGAACTGCGCCGGCTGGCCGCGCTCGCCGGGGACCTGGTCGTCGCCGTCGGGTTGTGCGAGTCCGACGGGGCGGCCCGGTACAACACCGCGGTGGCCCTCCACGGTGGCGGGGTGCTCGGCGTCCACCGCAAGGTGCACCAGCCGCTCGGGGAGGGCGCGTCCTACCGGGCCGGGGACAGCTTCGCCGCGTTCGACACACCGGTGGGACGCCTCGGCATGCTGATCTGCTACGACAAGGCGTTCCCGGAGGCGGCCCGAGCCCTGGCCGTCGACGGGGCCCAGATCGTCGCGTGCCTGTCGGCGTGGCCCGCCGCCCGCACGTTCGCCGCCCCGGACCTCACCCAGGACCGGTGGACCCGCCGCTTCGACCTGTTCGACCGGGCCCGGGCGCTGGAGAACCAGGTGCTGTGGGTGTCGTCCAACCAGGCGGGCACGTTCGGTTCGCTGCGCTTCGTCGCCAGCGCCAAGGTCGTGGACGCCGGCGGCGACATCCTGGCCACCACCGGAACCGCGCCCGGCGTCGCCTACGCCACCGTCGACCTCGACGACATGCTCTCGGCCGCCCGGGCCAGCATGTTCCACCTACGTGACCGGCGCCCCGACGCCTACCCGGCCGGCGCCATGGGACGGATCGAGCCGTGAGTGAACACCTTCCGGTCGCCATCATCGGTGGCGGCCAGGCCGGCCTCGCCCTGAGCTGGCATCTGGTCGCCGCCGGCGTCGAACACGCCGTCCTCGAACGTGACACCGCCATGCACACCTGGCGCGACGCCCGCTGGGACAGTTTCTGCCTGGTCACCCCGAACTGGCAGTGCCAGCTCCCCGGCTACACCTACACCGGCCCCGACCCGGACGGCTTCATGGTCCGCGCCCAGATCCTCGACTGGCTGGACGGCTACCGCGCGAGCTTCGCCCCGCCCCTGCGCGAGCACACCGCCGTCACCTCGCTGCGCCCCCGCGGCGACGGCCCCGGCGCCGAGGATCCCGCCGGCGGCTTCGTCCTGCGCACCACGACCGCCGCCACCTCCAGCGGCGGGGACGAGCACGAGATCGTGGTCGATCAGGCGGTCGTGGCCACCGGGGGTTACCACGTGCCGGCGATCCCCCGGCTGGCCGAACGGCTCCCGGCCGGGCTCGTCGGGGTGCACTCCTCCGCCTACACCAACCCGGACGCGCTGCCCGCCGGGCCGGTGCTGGTCGTCGGCACCGGCCAGTCCGGGGCGCAGATCGCCGAGGATCTGCACCTGGCCGGCCGCGAGGTGCATCTGGCCGTCGGCAACGCGCCGCGCTTCGCCCGCACCTACCGCGGCCGCGACGTCATCGCCTGGATGCACGACACCGGCCACTACGCCAGGCCCGTCACCGACCGGCCGCTGGCGGAACGCACCCAGGACCGCACCAACCACTACGTCACCGGACGCGACGGCGGCCGCGACATCGATCTGCGGGCCTTCGCCCGCGACGGCATGATCCTGCACGGCCGGCTCCTCGACCTCGTCGACGGCCAGTTCCACTTCGCCGGCGATCTCGGTGCCAACCTGGACACCGCCGACGAGGTCTACAACGGCATCAACGGCCTGATCGACACGCACATCGCCACCCACGGTCCGGCGGTGGAGATCGGCCCCAGCCGCTACGTCCCGGTGTGGCATCCGCCGTCGTCCACCGGACCGGACCTCGCCGTCGACGACATCGCCGCCGTCGTGTGGGCCACCGGTTTCACCCGGGACCACCGCTGGCTGCACGCCGGTGTCTTCGACGGAGCCGGCCACCCCCAGCACCTACGCGGCGTCACCGCCGTGCCCGGCCTGTACTTCCTCGGCCTGCCCTGGCTGCACACCTGGGGTTCGGGCCGTTTCGCCGGCCTCGCCCCGGACGCGGCCTACCTCGCCGAACACATCACCGAACGCATCGCCGACCAGCACCGCTCCCGGACGCGAACCCAGCCGCCGACCCTCGCCGAGCAGCCGGGCGGGCGGGAGCAGACCGGCGGAGCGGAGCAGACAGGCGGGGTGATCTGCCGGTGACAGTGCTGCGTCTCGCCGCGGCGGGCGCCCATTTCGGCCGGGACCTCGACCGATCACTGGAACGGATCAGTTCGATCATCGACGCGGCGCGCCGAGCCGGGGCGTCGATGGTCGTCCTGCCCGGCGGTGCCCTCGGCGGTTACCTCGCCGATCTGCGCTCCCCCGATCCGCACGCCCTGCCGCCCGCGGTGGACGTCACCGGCCCGCACCTGCGTCGGGTCGCGGCGCTGGCCGGTGACCTGCTGGTCTGCCTGGGGTTCACCGAGCTCGCCGACGGACGCCGCTGGAACTCTGCGGTGTGCGTCCACGGGGACGGGGTGCTCGGCCACTACCGCAAGGTCCACCAGCCGCCGGGTGAGGCGCTGGTGTACGCCGCCGGCGAGCGGATCGCCGCCTTCGACACCCCGCTCGGCCGGGTCGGGATGCTCGTCGACTACGACAAGACGTTCCCCGAGGCCGCCCGCACCCTGGCGTTGGACGACGCCCGCATCGTCGCCTGCCTGTCCGCCTGGCCCGCGAGCCTGACCCGACGCGCCGAACGGCTCACCCAGGACCGGCAGGCCCGCCTGTTCGACCTGTACGACTGCGCTCGCGCCGCCGAGAACCAGATCGTCTGGCTGTCGTCGAACCAGACCGGCACGATGGGCGGCCTGAACTTCTTCGGCCAGGCCAAGGTGGTCGGCCCCGGCGGGGACATCCTCGCCCGCACCTGGGCCAAGGGCGGCCTCGCCGTCGCCGAACTGGACGTCGACGCCGAGATCGAGCGGGCCCGGCTCGTCCTGCACCACCTCGCCGAACGCCGTCCCGACCTGTACACCCCCACGGACAGCCGCCCGCCGACAGCGGCACGGGCACCCGGCGGGCGCTCGGACGGCCGATCGGATCGGCGAGCCAGCGAGGGTACGCCCGGATGACGGGCCCGCTGCGCATCGCGCTGCTGACCTACTCGACCCGTCCACGCGGCGGCGTGGTGCACACCCTGGCGTTGGCCGAGGCCCTCGTCGCCCTCGGGGCCAGCGTCGACGTGTGGACACTGGCCCGCGGCGGGGACGGCGGCTTCTTCCGCCCCCTCGACCCGCGGGTCGTCGTGCGGGCCGTCCCCTTCCCCGACCTCCCGGACGAACCGGTCGGCGCCCGCATCGTCCGCTCCATCGCCGTGCTCGCCGACGCCTTCACCCCACACGCCACCCAGGACCACGACCGCGGGTACGACGTGGTGCACGCCCAGGACTGCATCAGCGCCAACGCCGTCCTCAACGCCAACGCCAGGCTCCGCGCCACCGGTTCGGGTGGTTCAGGCGGTTCGGGGCATCTCGCCAGCTGCGTGCGCACCATCCACCATCTCGACACGTTCAGCACCCCGCAGCTGGCCGCCTGCCACGAACGTGCGGTCGTCGCCCCCTCGGCGCACGTGTGTGTCTCAGCCGCCGTGGCCGCCGAGGTGACGCGCGGATGGGGCATCCATCCGACAGTGATCCCCAACGGGGTGGACGCCGCCCGGTTCACCGCCGCGGCCGACGACCGGGCGGCCCGCTCGTCCTGGGCGGACACGCTCGGCGGCCCGTACGTTCTCGCCGTGGGCGGCATCGAGCCCCGCAAGGGCACCGCCGACCTGGTCGAGGCGATGGCGACGGTCCGCGCCGCCCGCCCGGACCTCTCCCTCGTCATCGCCGGCGGCGACACCCTGTTCGACTACCGCGGTTACCGGGACGAGGTGCTCGCCAGCGCCGACCGGCTCGGCGTCACCCCGCGGATTCTCGGCCCGGTCGAGCACGGTTCGCTCCCGTCCCTGGTCGCCCAGGCCACCGTGTTCGCCTTCCCCTCGACGAAGGAGGGCTTCGGCCTCGCGGCCCTGGAGGCGCTGGCCGCCGGGGTGCCGGTGGTGGTCCGCGACCTGCCCGTACTGCGTGAGGTCCTGGGCCCCACCGTCCGCTACGCCGCCACCCCCACCGATGTCGCCGCCGCGCTGCTCACCGCCGCCACCCACCGCGACCCCGCACTCACCATCGCCGGCCGCGCCCTCGCCACCCGCTACACCTGGGCCGCCGCCGGCCGCGCCCACCTCGACCTCTACCACCGTCTGACCAGGACCTCCACCACCGCCTGATGTCGAAGATCCACGAGAGGCGACGCGGGAACGCGGGGACTCAGGAGCGCGGGGACTCGCTGAAGCCGCCGTCCCAGACGGCCTTCGCGCCGCTGTCGCCGATGCGGTAGACCTGCACGACCGATCCCACCGAGACCACGATGCTGAGCACGGCGAGCACGACCATGACCGCGAGCCCCGTCGTCCCCCCAAGCGCCGCTGCCCGCCCTGGCCCGGACCCCCCGGCTCCACCGGACGCAGGGGCCTCCGTCGTCGCATGGACGCCAGCGCCCGTCCGGCCACGCAGGGGCCAGGTGCCGCCGGAGTAGGCCGCCCACAGCCAGCCGACCAGGGCCAGCACGAACAGGGCGATCACCCAGGGAAGCAGCTCGTCGCCGAGTTCGGTGTGCCGGCGCACCAGTTCGTCCGAGGACACGCGTGCCTCGAGCCATTCGCCGGCGTGCGTCGTCAGGGGCACGCTCACCAGCGCCACCAGCGCGACCAGCGGCGTGACCAGCCCAAGCCGACGGCGGGCCGCCGGCCAGACGGCGGCCAGGACCACCAGCAGGGCCGCGAGCGGCACCAGGATGACGACCACGTGCACCAGCAGAACGTGTGCGGGTAGCCCGCTGACTTCCGTCGGTCCCACCATGCCTCCGATCCGGGTGCCATGGACGCTACCGTGAGCGTGCGGTCAATCACCGTGTCATCTGCGGGGCGCCCCGGTCAGGACCGCCGTACCTGTCCTCACGGCTCGGCGACGCCCCCGGTTCAGTTGCTGGCGCACCTTTCGGACGACACCCGCGGAGCCGGCGGCCCGGGCCGCGCCGCGGGGGGCGGCGGGCCCCCACCAGAAGACGGCCCTCCGCCGGACGACGGGCCGCCAGCGGCCGGCCGAGCACCACCGGAGGACGCAGCCCCACCAGCAGGAGACCGCGCCCCAGCAGCGGACGGCCGGGCCCGGCTGGCGGGAGGCCGGGCCCCACCGGCAGGTGGTGGGGGCCCGGCGTCGGAGGGCGGGGCCCCACTGCCAGGAGACGGGACGGCGGTGGATGGCGGGGGTTCGGGCGCGACGCCGCGCAGCGCCTGGTAGACCTCCAGGAAGTCGCGGACGGCGGGGACGGAGCGGTAGCCGACGAGGCGTCCGGCGAGCATCCGCAGGCGTTCGGACGTGCGCGCCGAGTTGACCCGGCTGTCGAGGCGGGCGATCCGGATGGCCCGTTCGCAGGCCTGCTCGACGTCGCCGCGCAACAGGTTGACCTCGGCGAGCCACGACTCGTAGAGGGCGACCTCCCGGGCGCGCAGCGGATCGTAGCCGGCCAGGCCCGCCCGCAGCCGGGCCTCGGCGCGCTCCGGACGGCACAGCTGGGTCCAGCAGCGGCCGGCCATCACGTCGATCTCACGTTCGTCCAGCCAGTAGGCCCAGTCGGGGCGGGGCTCGCGGTCGGCCTGGTCGTAGAGGCGTTCGACCTGGGCCAGGGTCCGCTCGCAGGCGGGCCGGTCACCGGCTCGGGCGTAGGCCCAGGCGAGCCGGTCCGCCAGCAGGGCCTGCGCGGCCGCCGGGGTGGCACGGTCGACACCGGCGCAGGCCGTCTGGGCCAGCAGCACACCGCGCCGGACATCCCCCTGGTTGACCAGCTGGTAGGACTGGGTGGAGATCAGATTGGCCGCCAGCGCGACGTCTCCGCTGGCATGGGCCGCCCGGATTCCGCCGGACAGGATGCGGCGGGCGCTGTGCTGACGGCCGGCGTCGGCGGCGATCCATCCGACGAGCTGACAGAGCTGGGCGACGGAGGCCAACAGCCGGCGACCCACGGCGGCGTCGTAGGACGCCTCGCGCAGCATCGTGACGGTGACGACCATCTCCCGTTCGGCCAGGCCGATCAGGTCATGCCCGCCGATGTGGTCGTCGAGCCGGCGAAACTGGGCGACCCGCCCTTCGACCCGTTCGGCCAGCGCCGCGCCGATGTGCCGTCCGGCGGCGAGTTCCATGATCTGCGGCGGCTCGGTGAGCAGCCATTCGTGGGCGAGCCGCAGAATGTCCCAGCCGGAGCCATCGCCGTCGGCTCTCCCCTGCGCGTCGTCCGCCGGTCCGCCGGCCACGGGACGCGACGATCGTGGCGCTCCCGCCGCGGCCCCGGGCGTCCCCGCCCCACCAGCCCCGACCGACCGGGACTCCCGGTCGGAGCGCGCCGCCCCGGGCACTGCCCCCGCCCCCGGCCGTACGCCCGATCCAGGCGGCGACATCTGCGTGGACGGCGCCATCGACCCGGCGGGCGGCATCGACCCAGGCGGCGACATCGGTCCTGCCGGCGGCATCGGTCCTGCCGGCGGCATCGGTCCTGCCGGCGACATCGGTCCTGCCGGCGACATCGGTCCAGGCGGCGACATTGGTCCAGGCGGCGACATCACCGCGGACGATGGCATCGACCCGGACGCTGCTGTGGCGGCGGGCGAGCGCAGCTGGACGTTCACCGAGGCCGACAGGTAGGCCGCGAGCAGCTCGCTGCTGCGCCGGGTCCAGGCGGCGGCGCCAGGGGCCGGTGCGCCTCGCCGTGGTGGCCCGCTCCCGGGCCATGGCCCGGGATGAGCCCGCAACGGCGCGGCCCGCGCGGAGCCCACCGACGCGGCTCCGGACACACCCTCGGAACCAGCGTCGCCACCGGTTTCAAGACCAGGACCTGAGCCGGGGGCCGTGGCCGGCCCGGAGCCACCCACGGCCCGATCGTCCGGATGGACGCGTCCGGGCGGCGGCGCGGAGGTGCCGGGCAGCATGCGGGACAGCAGGTCAGACGGGACGGCCACGACCGCCGGGCCGGTGGCGGCGAGCGACGCGTCCAGCGGCCATTCGCCGTAGGGGCGGCGACCATCGACCGACTCGCCGGAAAGCGGCGGACGAAAGCCCAGATCCGGCTCGGTGACACCGAACAGGCGACAGTACGCCCGCCGGTAGGCGACGCCGGGGAACACCTTACCCAGTTCATGACGTCGGATCATTTCCGCGGTCGCCGCGGGCGGTCGTGTTCCATCCTTCTCGGGCAGTCCACGCACTCGTTCGGCCAAGCCGTCCTGTGTGAGGCCATGCGCCTCACGAAAACGCCGAAGAGTGTTCGGAACCCATCCAGGATGTTTGTCTACAGACATTACAAGCCCCCGTTCGCGTCCCCCCTTCTAATGAGATCAGGATAGTCAGAACGATGCCGCCGACCGGGTGAACCACGAGATTGTGCGCCCCTCGCGCGTCGATGTCCGCTTCCTGTCCGGTGGCTGGATGCCCCGCCGGCCGACCGGCCCACTGTCCTGCTCACGACCGATCCGAGCGATATGCGCGGTATGCGCGATCCGGCGCTGATCGGCGGGCCACCGACGGCCGCCGGCGGCAGCGGGCCGGATCCGGTGGCGGCGCGTGGGCGTCCCCGCGGATGCCAGATCGCCCGGTGAGAGCAGTCCGCATACAGAGAGTTTCGACAGACCCAACATCACCACAGCCGCTCCGCGACGGACTTCCACCGGTTATGCCGCGAATCGTCGTTGTACGACAATCCAGATATGGCACCATCGAAAGTCGCTCTCGCCACCGTCGTCGGCAAGGGCGACGAGGGATGACCCGTTGACCATCCTGCCGGCTCCACCATGGCGGTTCCGCCTGATCCGAGTGGCGCAGATGCTGCTGGTGTTCGTGGCCGTCCCGCTGGCGGTCGCGTCCTTCGAGGTGGGACCGTCGGGGCTCGGGGCGCAGGCGCGCTCCCTGCGGTTCTGTGTGGCGCTCGGCTCCGGCGGGATCTGTCTGGCGCGGGCCGCCCTGGTGCGTGGGGAACGGCTGCCCTGGGCGCTGCTCGGCGCCGGCCTGGTCAGCTACAGCGGCGGCATCATCTACCACAACGCCACCGCCGGTGGTCAGTCGGCGACGCTCGGGCCATCCCCGGCGGACATCGGCTGGCTGCTGTTCTACCCGGCCTGCTACGCGGCGGTGATCCTGCTGCTGCGCCGCCGGCTGGTCCGGCTGCATCGCAGCGTCTGGCTGGACGCGGTCGCCGGGGTGCTGGGCATAGCCGCGCTGACCAGCGGCCTCGCCGTGCTGATGGCGCGCTCCAGCGCCGAGTTGGACGTGTGGTCGCTGACGATCAATGTGGTCTATCCGGTGGCCGACCTGTTGCTGATCCTGCTGGTGGTCACCGTGTTCGGTCTGCTCGGCTGGCGCCCAGGCCGGGTGTGGTGGCTGCTCGGCGCCAGTCTGGTGGGGTTCGCGGGTGCCGACTCGCTGCTGCTGATGATCGTCGAGGCGGGCTGGGAGCCGCCGGTGGGGGTGCTCTCGACCCTGTGGCTGTTCTCGACGCTCACCCCGGCACTGGCGGCCTGGGTGCGACCGCGCTGGCAGCCCTCGGCGCGGATGTCCGGCTGGGGTGTCATCACCGTGCCGCTGGTCCTCGCGGTGCTCGCGCTCGGCCTGCTCGTGGTCGGTGCCACCGTGGACCTGCCGCCGGTGACCGTGGCGCTGGCGGCCGCGACCGTGCTGGCGGCGCTCGCCCGCGCCGCGTGCACCTTCGTCGAGGTCCAGCACCTCGCCGAGAGCAGCGTCCTGGCCCGCACCGATGACCTGACCGGTCTGGCCAACCGCCGGGCCTTCCTCGAACGGCTCGCCCGCCTCGAACACGACGGCACCGCCGGCCGCGCCGTCCTGCTCCTGCTCGACCTGGACCGCTTCAAGACGATCAACGACTCGCTCGGGCATCACACCGGGGACGCGCTGCTCATCCAGGTCGGTTCGCGGATCTGCGCGGCGCTGCGCCCCGGTGACCTGCTCGCCCGCCTGGGCGGGGACGAGTTCGCCGTGCTGTTGGACAACGCCGACGCGGACGTCGCCCGCCGCGTCGCCGACCGGATCCTCGCGATCCTCGCCGAACCGTTCGACGTCGGGGGAACAACCCTGCACGTCACCGCGAGCATCGGCGCGGCCATCCACCCCGACGACGTGACCGCCGACCTTCTCCCGCCCCCCACCGCCACCACGACTGCCGCCGCCGTCGCCACTGCCGCAGCTCCGGCTGTCACCGCCGGGCCGGGCGGTACCCAGGTCCTGCTGCGCCGGGCGGATGTCGCGATGTACGCGGCGAAGGCCGACCGCAGCGGCTTCGCGACCTTCCACCCGGGCCTGGACGCCGGCAGCCGGGAGCGCCTCGACCTGGTCGAACAGCTGCGCGCCGCACTCGGCACCGGTCAGCTCGAGGTCTTCTACCAGGTCAAGGTCGCCCTGGCCAGTGGACGGACGGAGTCGGTGGAAGCCCTCGTCCGCTGGCGACATCCGACCCGCGGTCTGCTCGGACCGGAGCTGTTCATCCCCCTGGCCGAACAGGCCGGCTTCATTCAGATGCTCACCGGTGAGGTGCTGGGCATCGCGCTTGACCAGGCCCGACGGTGGCGGGTGGCGGGCCTGGACATCACCGTCGCCGTGAACATCACCGCCCCCGATCTGCTCGACCCCGAATTCCCGACCCGGGTCCGCGGACTGCTCACCCGGTTCGGTCTGCCGCCCACCGCACTCGAGCTGGAAATCACCGAGACCGCGCTCATGCGCGACCAGGACTGCTCCGCCCGCATGCTCGCGGCCCTGCGTCAGCACGGCATCGGCATCGCCGTGGACGACTACGGCGTCGGCTATTCCTCACTCGCCCGGCTGCTCGAACTACCCGTGGACGTCCTCAAGCTCGACAAGTCGTTTCTTCGCCGGACGGTCGATGACATCCGGGCCGAGGAGATCGTGCGCTCGACGGTCCGGCTCGCCCATGCGCTGGGGCTGCGCATCGTCGTCGAGGGGGTGGAGACGGCAGCGGCCGTCCGGATGCTCGGCGACGTCGGATGCGATCTCGCCCAGGGCTATTTCTTTGGTGAGCCCGGTCCCGCCGAGACGATTACCGAACATCTGCGCCGATGCCGGGAGACGATGGGCCCGGACCAGACAACAGCTACGGCCCGGACGGCTGCCGCGGACCACCCGACGGTCGCCGACCAGGCATCGGTGGGAGTCACACAGTGAGGTGCGACGCGCCCGTGACAGGGGACGTTCGGCGGCAGGGACGTTCGGTGGCAGGGACGTTCGGTGACAGGGACGTTCGGTGGCACTGACCGCGGCGCCACGTCCGGTCGGGCCCTCCGTCTGGGACGGGGTCTCCCTGCATCGCAGCCCACGCCGGGCCCCGGTGGCCGTCGGCGGCACCATGGACCCGGCGACCCTCGTCGGTGCCTACCGCGTCGGCGCCTTCCCCTGGCCCAGCGACGAGCCCGCCGACGACGCCACCGATGTTCCCGCCGCCGCGGCGGTGGCCAGCTCCGGTGCCACCATCGACGAGTCCGGCGACCTGGCCCCGGTCGAGGCGGTGGACGGCATCGTGAGCGTCTACGGCTACGGCGCCACCGACCATCCCGCCAGCACAGACGGGCGACCCGGCGGCACCGACGGGCAGCGCGGGTCGACCGATTCGGCGGAGCCGGCGGAGTGGGGGCTGGCCGAGTACTACCGGATGCTGCGGGCGGCCGTCGCGGCCCGGCGGATTCGGCATCTGTCACCGCAACGGCCCGGCGGGTACGACCTGCCCTGGTGGAGCCCGGACCCGCGGGCGGTGATCCCCGCCGGCGGCGTGCGGGTGAGCCGGTCGCTGCGCAAGCGGCTACGTGGCTGCGGGTGGACGACGTCCATCGACGAGGCGTTCGTCGATGTCGTGCGCGGCTGTCAGCGCGACGGCACGTCGGGATGGATCACCGACGAGCTGCTCGACGGGTACGCCGAGCTGCACGCTCTGGGCTGGGCGCACAGCATCGAGGTGTGGGACGGCGACGAGCTCGTCGGCGGCATGTACGGGGTGGGGATCGGCGGTGTGTTCGCCGGAGAGTCGATGTTCCACGCCCGCACCGACGCGTCCAAGATCGCCCTTGCCGATTTCGACGCCCGGTTCCGCGCCGGTGGTGGTGTGCTGCTCGACGTGCAGCTCACCACCGAGCATCTGATCTCCCTCGGCGCCCGGGACGTCCCCCGCCGCGACTATCTCGCCGTGCTCGCCAAGGTGCGCGACGATGACGTCCGCCTCACCCGGGACCGCCTCCCGGTCAGCCGGCTCGCTCCCCCCACCACCAGCTGACCGTCCGGACGACCCGACTCAGGCGCCTTCGGCACCGACGTTCTGGACAGCACCGACGTTCTGGACAGCACCGACGTTCCGGGCAGCACCGTCGCCCGCCGCCGCCTCGGTATCGGCGAGGGCCAGAGGGTAGCGGGCGTGGGCGTCGGCGAGAACGGCGAGCAGGTCGTCGATCTCGGCCTCGGTGTTCGCCGCGGTGACCTGAACCCGCATACCCACCTTCTCCCGCGGCACGATCGGGAACGGCACCACCCCGGCGAGCACTCCCCGCGCGTACAGGAAGTCACCGAGCTCGGCGGCATGGTCCGGATCGCGCAGGGGAATCTCGATGATCGGAAAGCCGCTGGTGTTGAGGGTGGCGAGCCCGAGCCCGTGAATTCCGTCGAGCAGGCGGCGGGTCAGCGTGTACAGGCGGGCGCGAAGCTCGTCCCCGCGCCGTTCGTTGATCTGCAGGCCGACCAGCCCCGTGGCCAGCGACGCCACCGGCGACGGCCCGGAGAAGATGTAGGAACCAGCCGCGGACTTGAGGTAGTCCTTCACCGGCGTCGGGCAGGCGACGAACGCCAGCAGCGAGGAATAAGCCTTCGAGAATCCCCCGACCAGGATCACATTGTCGTACGCCTGGCCCAGATGACGAACAATGCCGTTTCCGCGGGAGCCGTAGGGGCTCGTCTCGTTCGCTGCCCGTTCACCGACGACACCGAAACCGTGCGCGTCGTCGATGTAGACCAGTGCGTCGTGCCGGCCGGCGAGGGCGATCAGGTCGGCCAGCGGCGGGGCGTTGCCGGTCATGCTGTGGATGCCGTCCACGCAGATCAGCCGGGGAAACGGCGCCCGGCGAAGTCTTCGTTCGAGCCGGTCGAGCCGGTCCTCGCGGAACCGGGCGACCGTGCCGCCGCGAGCGGCGGTCATCACCGCGCCGTCGTGCGCCGTCTGATGCGCGTGCACCTCGACGAACAGCGACCCGCGGGCGACCAGCGCCGGCAACACCGACAGCTGGATATGGGTGATGGTCGGCAGCAGCAGCGCGTCCTGCGTACCGAGCAGCGCGGCCAGCGTCATCTCGATGTCGGCGTACGGCTCGGGGCTGGCGATCATCCGCGACCAGCTCGGATGTGTTCCCCACCGGTCCAGGTAGGGCCCGACCGCGGCGATGACCTCCCGGTCCAGGTCAAGGCCGAGATAGTTGCAGGACGCGAAATCGGTCAGCCAGTGATCGCGGATACGCACTCGACGCCCGGCGATCTCGTTCACGGTCGCGTCGTAGAACGGCGCGGTCGCACGCATCCGGTCCAGCTCCGCGCGTAGCCCGATCGGCTGGTTCAGCACGGCCCGCCACGCGTCGGAAAACCCGTCCAGGTACCCCGGACGCGGGGCTTCGACCGCGTGCACCACTTCGACCGCGACACCAGGTTCTGTCGCGCCGATCGGTTCTGCCACCTCGGCTGGTTCTGCCGCCTCTGCCTGCACCGGGACGTTGGTGGGGACGGAGATCTGGGTCATGCCGCGACACGTCCCAGCACCGGAAAAAAGGTCGAAAGTCGCTGATACTCACTTTTAAACCGAAATTTGACATACAGCAAGGTCAGCACCGATCCTTGAAGTCGCCGGGAGGAGTCACCGGCAGGGGTCAGGGACAACAAAAGGCGAGACAGCACCCGAAAACGACCGCTGATTCACGTTAATCGGTACTGGGCTGATTTTTCGCAAGATTGCCCGAAAGTAGGGCGAACGGCCTATTGCGGCATAGTTACGGCCATCATGGGACCCTCGTTCGCCGATGCCCGCTCCCGCCCCTCCTCCCGGATGGTTGCGGAACGCACCCAAACGGGCACCCCGGGCGCCAGCTCGCGGCGCCCCTCCGGCGCGGTGTTATCGTGCCGGCCATGTCTGACACGGCGGCATCCCCGACGAGCGCGACCGAACCCTCGGCAATCGGGGCGGAACCGACGAACGGGTCCGCCTCGGTCAGCACCGATGTCCCGGCCGGCCCAGCGGCCCCCGCCAGGCCGGCAGCACCGGCCAGCACGGCGGTCGTGGAGGCGGAGGCCGACGAGGCACCGCTGGTGCGGACCCTGCCGTATTCGGGTTGGGGTCTGACCCGGTCGAAGACGCTGTTCCTCGCGCACCGCAAGGAGCCCGTCGACCCCGCCGGCTTCTACTCGTTGATCGCCGCGGACTCCGTCCGTCAGCTCCAGCGCTACACCTCGCTGACCGGCCAGCTGATCCTGGACGTCGGCGGCGGCCCCGGCTACTTCCGTTCCGCCTTCCTGGACGCCGGCGCCCGCTACGTCTGGGTCGAGCCGGACGTCTCCGAGATGGAGGCCGCCAGCATCGAGGTGCCCGGGCGGGTCCGTGGCAGCGCGCTGGACCTGCCGTTCCAGACGGGCAGCATCGACCTGACCTACACGTCCAACGTGCTCGAGCACGTGCCCGACCCGTGGCGGATGTGTTCGGAGCTGGTCCGCGTCACCCGCCCCGGCGGGCTGATCTTCCTGAGCTACACCAACTGGCTCTCCCCCTGGGGCGGCCACGAGACGGCCCCCTGGCACTACCTCGGTGGTGACCGCGCCGCCGCCCGGTTCGAGCGCCGCAAGGGCCACGCGCCGAAGAACATCTACGGCCGCACCCTGTTCCCCGTCTCCGTCGCCGACACCCTGTCCTGGGCCCGGCGCCGCGGCGACGTCGAGGTTCTCGACGCGATGCCCCGCTACCTCCCCGACTGGGCCAAGCACATCCTCAGGGTCCCCGGTGCCCGCGAGATCATCACCTGGAACCTCGCCATGGTCCTGCGCAAGCTCTGACCTTCGGCCGCCGCTCCCTGACCCGCCTCCGACCTGCATCGCTGCTGCTGGTCACACCGCCACGGCTCCAACCACGCCCGGTCGTTCCCTGCGGCGCGCAGGCCGAATTTTTTGTCGGTGGGGCCGGGCAGGATGTCGGTGTAGCCCCAACAGGCAGTTTCCGCAGGCCAGGAGGAGAACCCCGATGCGCACTCTGATCGTCACCGCCTTCGTCTCACTGGATGGCGTCATGGAGGCGCCCGGCGGCGAGGCCGACTACCGCAACACCGGCTGGACGTTCAAGGACATCGAGTTCGACCCCGCCGCCTACGAGCTCAAGGGCCGCGAGCAGGAGGAGACCACCGCGCTGCTGCTCGGCCGCACCAGCTACGAGGCCTTCGCGCCGGTCTGGCCGACGATGACGGAGTTCGCCGGCTACAACGCGATGCCCCGTTACGTCGTCTCCACCACCCTCGAAGGCGACGACTCGCGCTGGCCGGCCACGATCCTGCGCTCGGTGGAGGAGGTGGCAGCCCTCAAGGAGACCGAGGGCGGCCCGATCGCCGTCCACGGCAGCGCGACCCTGGGTGCGAGCCTCGCCGACGCCGGCCTCGTCGACCGCTACCACCTGCTCGTCTTCCCGGTGCTGCTCGGCGCCGGCAAGCGCCTGTTCAGCGCGGCCGACAAGGACAGGACCGGCCTGAAGCTGATCGAGTCCGAGGCCTACCCCAACGGCATCCAGAAGCAGGTCTTCGACGTCATCCACTGACCCGGCCCGCCGGGTCCACATCCGCGAGTACGCCTGGCAACGCCGGCTGGCCGTGGCCCACGCCCAGCGGCCGGCGGCCGGCGCCGCGGCACCGGTCCTGCGCGGGAGGTCACACGCCGACCCCGGCCGGTTCGCGTCCGACTCGACCTGCCGAAGCTGGCTACCCGCGCTGCTGGCGGGATCGGCGCTCTCGGCGATGTCGGCGAGCACCGTGTAGATCTCCCACGGGGCACCGTCGGGATCGTCGACCCACACCTTGTCCTGCAGCGCGTAGCAGCAGGCGGTGTTCTGCTCGGTGGCCGTGGCGAGCCCGGCGCCGGCCAGGCGTGCGGTCGCCGCCGAGACCTCTTCGGATGTCGCGACCTCGACGCCAAGATGGTTGAGCGCCCCGGCCACCCCGGCACCGCGTGCCGCCGGGTTCTCGATCAGGACCAGCTTCAGCGGCGGCCGGTCGATCGCGAAGTTCGCGTACCCCGGCCTGCGCTTCACCGGCCGCGCCCCGAACAGCTTCCCGCAGAACTCCACCGCCGCGTCCACATCCGAGACGTTGAGCGCCAACTGCACCCGGGCCATCATGATCACCCCTATACATAGACAACCATCTATACCTGCCGGGATGAGGATGAGGGCAGAGATAGACGGCTGTCAATGCCTGGGGCATGCTGGAGCGGTGGCCACGACCTCCCTGCCGGCTGTGCTCCCGGCCCGCGCCGTTCAGACCGTCCAGAGCGGCGAGGCCGACCTGGACGCGCCACCAGGTGCGGCCGGGGTGGTCTCGGCGTGCTGCACGCCGCTGACCGGCGCCCCGCTGTCGAGCGCCGAGGCGGACACGCTCGCCGCGGTGCTCAGGGCCATCGCGGTACCCACCCGGCTGCGCCTGCTGTCGATGATCTACGCCCGTGAGGGTGGCGAGGCGTGCGTCTGCGAGCTTACCGAACCGCTCGGGCTGACCCAGCCGACCATCAGTCATCACCTGAAGGTCCTGGTGGACGCCGGCCTGCTCACCCGGGACAAACGCGGGGTCTGGGCCTACTACCGGGCCGTCCCCGGTGCCCTTGCCGCCCTGGGGGCGATCTTCGCGCCACCCGCCCGGGACGAGGGGTCGCGCGCCGACCAGAGCAGGAGCACGAGGGCGAGCAGCATCCAGGCGGCGAGGTAGCCGAACGCCAGCCGGGGTGAGACCACCGTGTACAGCAGCCCGGCGACCACGCTGGCGGCGATGTTCCCGACCGCCTGCACGGTGGCCAGCAGACCGAACGCCGATCCACGAATCCGCTCCGGCGCGAAGGCGGCGACCGCCGCGTGTTCCGCGGTCTCCGCGCAGCCGATTCCCACCCCGGCCAGAACGAACGCGACTCCCAAAAGCCAGATCGCGGACCCGGACACCGCGAACACCAGATAGGAACCCAGGAACGCCGCCACACCGGCGGCGGTGACCAGCACCGGCCCGCGCCGACCCCACCGGTCGGCGAAACCACCGGCGGGAAAGGACACCACCGTGGCGGCGATGTTGTAGGCGATGTAAAGGCCGATCGCGAGCTGGGTGGCCGTGTGCGTGCCATGGCCGGGGGCGAGCAGATCGGTGGCCCGAAGAACCAACAGCGTGGCGGCCACATTGCCGAGCTCGAAGGCGGTGAATCCGGCCATGACCCGCCCGAGCGGCCCCCGCAGGATCGGTCGGACGACGAATCGCGGCCGGCTGGCCGCACGGGTACGGGGAAGCCGCGCCCGCCGAATCGCGTAGACGATCGCGAACGCGGCCAGCAGACCCGGCACGATCGACAGCAGCATCGCGGTACGCAGGCTGACGAACGTCACCAGGACAAGTGCCAGCAGCGGCCCGACAATAGCCCCGAGATTGTCCATGGTCCGCTCGAACCCATAAGCCCGGCCGTAGGCGGCGGCGGGCACCAGATCGGCGAGCAGCGCGTTGCGTGCCGGAACCCGCAGCCCACGGGCGGCCCACGCGGCGCCGCGCAGTACCCCGGCCTGCACCGTGGACGTGGTCACTCCGATCAGCCCGGACAGCACGGCGGTAGTGGCATAGCCGCCGACCGCCACGGCGCGGCGCCGGGCCGGCTCGTCGGCCAGGGCGCCGCCGACGAAACGGCCGGCGCCGGCCAGCCCGTCCGAGATGCCCTCGATCGCCCCGAGCGCGGCGGCGGGTGCGCCCAGGGTCGTGGTGACAAAACCGGCCATCAGCGCGGTCGGCACCTCATGCCCCACGTCGGCCAGGAAACTCGCCGCGCCGATGCCGCCGACCCCGGGGGTCAGCCAGGGTCGACGGCCAGCCGCGGCCTGCGCCATGACGGCCGGTGGCGGTGGCGGTGGCGGGGATACGTGGATGTCCGACACATCCGCAAGGAGACGTCAGCGCGTTCCACGAAAGGAAGACTGTTTCCGTTCGACCAGGCCGACTATAATGATCTTCGATGCGGTCTGTACTACCACTGACCGAAGCAACAACCGCAGCGGTATTCGTGGGAACGACCGCTTCACCCCACCGAGCGGATCGTGGCGCTGTGGGAAAGGTCATAACCACCCAGGTCGGCGAGCGCATTGCGCAGGGCCGGATCGCGCAGGGCGGAAAGCAGCGGCCGGGCCGCGCCCAGCGCATGACGGCCGAGCGCGATCTCGTACGGTTCCCACAGCAGTGGCACGAACTCCAGGCCCAGATCCGTGAGCCCGGCCCGCAGGCCCAGCGCGGCATCGGCGATTCCCAGGGCGACCGCGAAGGCGACCTCCATATGCGAGGGCAGTTCCGGTCCGGCCACCGTTTCCGGCGCGATGGCGTCGGCCAGCAGCATCTGGTCGAGCACCACCTGCGTTCCCGCTCCCGTCTCGCGCCGCGCCACCCGCAGCCCTTCGAGCTGGGCGGCTCGCGTCAGCCCCCGCGGATTTCCGGCCGGGACGATCAGCCCCTGCTCACGCCGCCACAGATGCAGCAGATACGGCTCGTCCTGATGCAGCACCGCCCGCACGAACGACTCGTTGTACACGCCATCGCGATGCCGCAGGTGAATCACCGCGCCGTCGGCCTCACCCCGCTCCACGGCCCGTAGCCCGGCGAAACTGCCGCGGGCTCCCACCGTCTCCACCAGCACACCAAGATGCTCCAGCAGAATGCCCAGGGCCGGATCATCACTGCCCGCCAGCCGAAACACCCGTTCCGGTTCGAGGAGCCGCGTCGCGGCGATCATGCCCTGTTCGGCGATCCGGGCCCGGCGCCGGTCCGACACGGTGATGACCCCGCCATCGGCCAGGAAGCGGTATGCCCGCACGACCGTCGACGACGTGGTACCCACCGCCCGTGCGTGCTCGCGCACCCCGGGCAGTTCCGTGCCCGCCGCCAGGTCACCCGCGCGCACCCGACGCGCCAGATCATCGGCGATCTGTCGATAACGGCTCACGGCCGAGCACTGTACGACCCGGCCTCGGCGAGGCTGGTCAGACGAGTCGCAGCTGCTGGCCGACGGACTCGCGACGGTTACGGCGGCGTGGGGCGTCCGTCTGCGGTGTCGGCTCCGTGGACAGCAGGCTCGCGTCGATGTCGGCGAGGAACGGGGACGGGCGGATCTCGGCGTCGGCGCCACGGCCGGGGCGCCGCGCCGCGCTGGAGAGGATCAGGCGGTCCCGGGCCCGGGTGATACCGACGAAGAACAGCCGCCGTTCCTCCGCCTCGGCCGCCCGCGCCGCCTCGGCCGCCACTGCCACATCCGGGTTCGCAGCCACATCCGGGTTCGCAGCCACATCCGGGTTCGCAGCCGTAGTCGGGTTGGCAGCCGCGCCGTCATCCGCGCCGGCCTTGGGCCGAGCCGCGCCGAAACGCAGGGGGAGCAGGCCGTCCTCGCAGCCGATCAGGAAGACCAGGCCGAACTCGAGGCCCTTGCTGGCATGCAGGGTGAGCAGTGAGACGCGGTCGGCGCGGGGGTCGTAGCCGTCCACCTCGCTGGCCATCGTGACGGTGGTGAGGAAGGTGTTCAGATCGGTGCCGGCGCTGGCCGCGGCCGGCATCAGCAGCTCGACCGCGAGGCGCAGCTCCGCCTCGGAGGGCACTCGACCAGCCGGTATCAGGCCACCATCCGGGAAAGCGCCGGGCTCGGTGAGCAGGCTGGACGCGCCGAGTTCGGTGCCGATCGCGTCCGCGAGCGCGCCGGCCCGGCCAGCCGCGTCCCGGACCAGCGACGACACGGGCCGGGGGCCGACCGGACCTGCTGTGGGGGCACGCAGCAGGGCGAGCAGGAAGGCGACGGCGGGGGCGTCGGCCAGGGGCAGGTGGGAGCGGCGCTGGAACGGGAAACCGCGTGTGGCCAGGGCCTCCATGATGGGTTCGGCCTGGCGGGTGGTGCGGTAGAGCACGGCGATGTCGGCGAAGGACAGGCCGGCGTCGACCGAGCCGTCCACGCCGACGTCCAGGGCGTGGAACGAGGTGCCGCCGAGGGCCGCGTCGATGCTGTCGACGACGGCGATCGCCTCCTCGGTCTCGCCGCGGTGGCGGCGCAGCAGCACCGGGCCGTCCCCGGCGTGGCCGCGCACGGCGGTGAGGGTGCGGCCGGGGACGAGGCTCGCGGGGGCGATCGCGTCGAGGGCGGCGCGCACGATCGTCGGGGTGGAGCGGTAGCCGCGGGTGAGGGCGGCGGTGCGGGCGCCCGGGTAGTCCTGCTCGAAACGCAGGAAGAAACCGACGTCGGCGCCGCGAAAACTGTAGATGGCCTGGTCGGGGTCGCCGATGACGGCGAGGTTCGCCGTCGGCGGGCACAGCAGCGACAGCAGCCGGTACTGGAGCTCGTCGGTGTCCTGGTACTCGTCGACCCAGACGTGACGAAACCGTGCCCGGTAACGCTCGACGAGATCGGGTGCGTCCCGCAGCAGCGTCAGCGGCAGCACGATCAGATCGTCGAGATCGACCATGTCCCGGTCACGTAGCGCCGCGTCGTAGCGGGCCAGGACACCGAGTAGCTCGTGGTCGCGCCGCGCCGCGCCGAGGGCCCGCTGCCGTTTGAGGTCGGCGATCCCGGCGGCGATCCGCCGCTGCTGGCGGGCGTCGCCCTCGCCGTGCAGGGCGGCGTCGAGCAGTTCGGCGCGCACCGCGTCGTCGGCGACCTGGACGTGCGCGCCGCGGGCCAGCCGCGCGTGCTGCTCCCGGACGATCGTGAGGCCAAGCCCGTGGAACGTCGTCGCGAGGATGCCTACGGCCCGCTCACCGAGCAGCGCCTCGAGCCGTTCGGCGAGTTCGCCCGCGGCCCGGCGGGTGAACGTCACGGCCAGGCACTGGTCGGCCGGCACGCCGAGCTCGGCGACCCGGTGGGCGATCGCGTGCACCAGCGTGCGCGTCTTGCCGGTACCGGGTCCGGCCAGGACCAGCAGCGGCCCGTCCGCGTGCGCCGCCGCCTGCCGCTGATCCGGGTCAAGCCCATCCAGGACGGACGGGGCGGCAGCGACGGCGACAGTGGCAGTGGCAGTGGCAGCAGTGGCGGTGGCGGCAGTGGCGGTGGCGGCAGTGGCGGCGAGCGCCTCGTCCAGGGATGGGCTGGGCGGGTCCGCGGCGGATGTCCGCGGTGTCCCGGCGGCGAGTGCGCTGTTGCGCGGGTGCCGCCCACCACCCGAGGTCGAGAGGGTGGCGGGGGCGGCGGATGTGGCGGTGGGGGGTGGGGTGAGGTCGAAGAGGGTGTCGGGGGCGGCGGACAGCTCGTCGGGGGTGAACAGGCGGATGACGCCGTACTCGCCGTCGTAGCCGGCCTGACGGATGACCTCGCCGCGGCGCAGCCTGGTGATGGCCTCGACCAGCTCCGCGGAGCCGACCTCGGCGATCCGGTCGGTCGGGACGTCACCGAGGATGCCGAGCTCGGGGCCGAGCCGCGACACCAGGGAGGTGACCTGGGTGGCGACCGCCTTGCTCTTCGGACCGACGCCGAGGATCTCCCCGACGATCTCCGGCAGCGGCACCAGCGAACTGACCGTGCCGGCCGTCGCCGGGACCGTCCCGTCCGGGCGGTCGGCGAGCGCCTCGACCCGGTTGAGCACGCCGACGGTGAGCAGCCCGCCGCAGGTCGGGCAACGTCCGCCGACCTCACGGGTCTGCTCGGGGGTCAGCACCACCCCGCACTTACGGTGGCCGTCCAGGTGGTACTTGCCCTCCTCGGGGAAGAACTCGACCGTGCCGGCGAAACCGTCCCCGCCGCGCAGCGCCGCCTCGATCGCGAAGTAGTCCAGCTCGCACGTGAACGCGGTCGCCTCCCGGCCGAGCATCGGCGGGGAGTGCGCGTCCGAGTTGCTGACCAGGCGGTAACGGTCGAGGCCGGAGATCCGCCAGAACATCTCCGGGTCGGCGGACAGGCCCGTCTCCAGGGCGAAGATCTCGTCGGCCAGGTCGACGTAACAGTCCTCGACCGCGTCGAAACCCGATTTCGAGCCCAGCACCGCGAACCAGGGCGTCCAGACGTGCGCGGGGACGAGGTAGCAACCCGGCCCGCCGGCCAGGGTGATCTCCAGCAGGTCGCGGGAGTCAAGGCCGAGGATGGGACGTCCGTCCGCGGCCAGGTTGCCGATCCGGGCGAGGGTGGCGGTGATGGCGGCGGCCTGCTCGCGGGTCGGCGCGTACAGCAGATGGTGGACCTTGCGGGTACGTTCGCCGCGCTTGTAGATGGTGGAGATCTCGCTCGAGATCATGAAGCGGGTGGCTGTGCGGCACGATGCCGGCAGTGTGCGCAGCACCTCTGCCTCGAGGTCGGGCCGCAGCCGGAACAGCCCCGGTTCGGCCGGCACCAGCCTGTCCGCGAGCTCCTGCGACCACGCCGGATGGGTGAAGTCCCCCGTCCCGACCACCGCGATCCCCTTGCGGGCCGCCCACCAGGCCAGATGCTCCAGGTCGCAGTCACGGCTACACGCCCGCGAGTACCGGGAGTGGATGTGCAAATCCGCATAGAACCGTGACATCACAGATGTGTATGTTGTCGCATCCACCGTCCCCACTCCGCGTCGGCACGCCGCCGCGGACACCACGACCTCCACGTGGCCAACGGCAGGAACACAAAGGACCACTTCCAGACCATGGGACGCCCGCCTTCGTCCCGGCGGGCCCGTGCGGACCCCCAGCCGGCCGGGCGCGACGGGCAGCCGTCATGATGCGAGGGTTCGTACGATCACGGCCGATCTGATGGCCGGATGACCGCGGGGCGGAGGGAGACGGGCCCATGTCGGCGGACGACCAGCGCGCCGCACTGGCCGACCGGTGTCACCGGCTGGTGCGCTTCCTGCATGAGCTGGCCGTGGCCCGGGGCGTCCGGGTCCGCCAGGTCGACGAGCATCCCCTGGCCCTCTGGCTGGCTGACCTGCCCGCGGGCGTACCGGTGTCCGAGCAGGTGGGGCCCGGTGAGGTCCTGCTGACCGCGCCGGGCGCGGCCGCGCTGCCGCCGCCGCCCGCCCCGCCCCCCATCCTGGCCGGACGGCTGCACCTGCCGAGCCCCGCCCTCGCCGACCCCGACCGTCCCCCCGTACCGGACAACAACCCCAGCGCGGACCCGTCCGACATGGATCTGGCGGATGTGGACCCGGCCGAGGTCGAGCTGGCGTATCGGGGATGGCTGCCGGCCTGGCGGATCTGGGCGTCGCGCGCGCGGGCGGACAGCGAGCGACGGGCGCTGCACAACACGTTGCACGCCCTGGCCGCCCGGCTCGCGCAGGAAGGCGACGCGCTGGAGCTGGTGCTGGCCACGGGCCTGCTCACCTGGGCGCCGCCGGATGGTCCGCCCATCCGCGAGCATCTGCTGTCGACCCGGGTGCGCTGCGAGATCGACCCGGTCACCTCCGACATCCGGGTGCGGCTGCCGGCGGACGCGACGACCCGCCTCGCCGATGGCCACCTGCTCGACGGTGTCGCGTCGTTCCACCGGGAGCGCACAAACAACCTCCACGATCGTCTGCGGCACCGCGCTCCGGCACCGCTGGGCCCGGACGACACTCGACTGCTGCGCGAGTGGCTCACCCTGGCCGTGGACGTTCCCGCCACCGGCTTCGACCCCCAGACCGCTCCCCCGCCGCCGCCCCCGGCCAGCGCCGCGGCCGCGGCCTCGCGAGCCGGCGGCGGCAGCGGGCCGCAGGTGACGTTCGCTCCGGCGCTGGTGCTGCGGGTGCGCGACTCGGCCGCGCTGCTGAGCTACTACGAGCGGATGCTGGACGCGTTGCGCGGTGACGGTCCGCCGCCGCTCGGACTCGCGCAGCTGGTGGCGACCCTGGACACGGACGAGCGGCTCGCGTGGCTCGCCGCGGAAGGCGCCACCGACGGCTCGGTGCTCGGCGCCGACCCGTTGCTGCCGCTGCCCACCAGCCCCGAGCAGGCTCTGGTGCTGGAACGGCTGCGCCATGACAACGGCGTCGTGGTGGAGGGACCACCCGGCACCGGTAAGACCCACACGATCGCGAACCTGATCTGCGCGCTGCTCGCCGAGGGCCAGCGGGTCCTCGTCACCAGCCAGAAGGCGCAGGCCCTGCGGGTGCTACGGGCGAAACTGCCCCCCGACCTGCGCGACCTGTGTGTCTCCCTGACCGACACCGCCGACGATGTCGAGGACACCGAGGACGCCGGCGCTGCGAGCGGAACCGGCGGCGATCACCTCGCCGATCCCGGCGATGTCGCCACCGGGATCGGCGCGCCAGAGCTGGCCCTGAGCGTGAGCGCGTTGGCCGCGCGGCGGGCCGCCTACCGACCCGAGGCCCTCGACCGCCGCATCGCACGGGCCACCGAACGCCGCGACCAGGCACTACGGGAGCGGGACGCGCTGGCCGCACGCGCCCGGGACGTGCGGGCGGCCGAGGGCACGATCCACCCCGACACCGCGATCGCCGCGGGCTGGGGCGGAACCCGGGCGAGCGTCGCGGCCCGGGTCCGCGCGGCCCAAAGCGCACACGCCTGGCTGCCACTGCCCATCCCGACCCCGGCCGGCCGATCCGCCCTCGCCACCGCCGGGCCGCCGCTGACCGACGACGAGGCCGTCGAGCTGCGCGGTCTGCTGCGCCGGTACCCCGCGGACTCCTCGAATCCCCCGCGTCCCACGGGTCACGTCGACGCGGACGAGTCGACCTGGCCGGTGCTGGCGGCCGACCGTTTCGCCACGTTGGTCGCCGCCGGCGCATCGGCCCGGACCGCGGCCGCGACCGCACGGGAGAGCCTCACCCCGGCGGCCAGCGCCCTGCTCGCTGCCCTGATCGCGGCCTCCCCCGCGTCCGCCGACGAGTTGCGTTCCGCCGTGCGCGCCCTGCACCGGGCGCTGGACGAGGTGCACAGCCGCGCCGCCCGGGTGGCCGACCGGACCTGGGTTCCGGCCGCCGTCCACGACGCGCTCACCGGTCACGACCGGCTGGTGTGGGCGAAGATCGACACGGCCGCGGAGCAGGTCGCCGAGGCGGCCCGGCAGCTGACCGAAATCGGCCTGCACGAGGTGCTGCTGCCCGCCGAGGCCACCAGCAGCGGCGAGGCCACCGGCAGCGAAGTGGTCACCGGCAGCGAAGTGGTCACCGTCAGCGAAGTGGTCACCGTCAGCAGCAACGGTGGCGGTGTCAGCGGCGGCGGTACCGAGCCCGCGGACGGCTCGAGGGCCAGCGGCGACGAGCCCGCGGACGGCGAGACGAAGCCGGCGGACGCGGCGGTGCGGATGTCCGCACCTGCGGTGTTGTTGGCGCGAGGTGAGGCGCTGCGGGCGCACTTCGACGACGGGGGCGGGCTGCGCCGACGGTTCAGGGGGAAGGCCCAGCGGGCCGCCGAGACCCTGCTCGCGCAGGTGACCGTGGACGGACTCGCCCCGACCACCCCGGAACTGCTCGACCTGGTGTTGATCCGGCTGCGGGCGCAGCTCGCTCTGGACGCCGCCGGACGGGCCTGGGTGCTCGCCGGTCATCCGCCGCAGCCGGGTCTGCCCGTCGAGGCCGCGGTGTCCCGGCTGTTGGAACGACACGAGGTGATCGAGGCGATCGGCGCCCTGGTGACCGCCCGCGACCACCTGCTCGCGACGGCGGCGAACCATGGCGACGAGGCCACCCCGACCGCCCCGACCGCCCCGACCGCCCCGACCGCCCCGACCGCCCCGACGGCCCCGATCGTCAGCGCCATCACCAGTGCCGAGACGATCGGCGAGCTTGCCGCGGCGCTCGCCGCCGAACAGCCGGCACGCGCCGCGGCCGCCGCCGAGGCGGAACTCGCCCAGGTGCGGGACGACCACGAGCGACTCGCCGCCCATCCGGCGGCACCCGCCCCGCTGGCCGCCGTGCTCGCGGCCACCCACGCCCGGGACAGCGCCGCCTACACCGCCGCCACCGAACGGCTCACGGCCCAGCTGGCTCAGGACCGGGCCACCGTCCGGCGCGACACGCTGCTCGCCCGCCTCGACGCCGCCCATCCCGTCCTCGCCCAGCGGCTGCGCACCGGGCCGACCGACCCGCCCACCGGCGGGAAGGATCGCGGCCTCGAGCTGGACGACTTCGGTGCGGCCTGGTCCTGGGGGCTGGCCACCGGCTGGCTGGACGCCACCCGTGCCATCGACCACGCCGGCATCGAGCCGAACAGCGCCCAGCAGCCGAACAGCGCGGCGCCGGCCGACCTCGACGCCGATCTGGACGCGGCCGAGGACGTCCTGGCCGCCGCCACCGCGGAACTCGCCGGCGCCCGGGCCTGGCGGCACTGCCTGGAGCGCCTCGGCGCCGGGCAGTCCGCCGCCCTGCGTGCCTACAGCGAGGCGGTCGCCGCGGGCGCGACCCACGGTGGACGGCAGGCCGAGCGCTACCGACAGGCCGCCCGGGAGGCGATGGCGATCGCCCAGACGGCCGTCCCGGCCTGGGTGATGCCGATCCGCGAGGTGCTCTCGACCATCCCGCCGGTGCGTGACAGCTTCGACGTCGTCATCGTGGACGAGGGCAGCCAGGCGGGCCTGGACAGTCTGTTCCTGCTCTGGCTCGCCCCCCGGGTGATCGTCGTCGGTGACGACCGGCAGTGCACCCCGGCGGCGGTGCCCGGGCGTGACCTCGATGACGTCCTCGACCGGCTCGACGCCCTGTTGCCGGACGTCCCGGCCTGGCTGCGGGTCGGGTTCAGCCCGCGGTCGAGCCTGTTCAGCCTGCTGCGCACCCGGTTCGGTGAGGTCGTGCGCCTGCGCGAGCACTTCCGGTGCATGCCGGAGATCATCGAATGGTCATCCGCGATGTTCTACCGGGAGGCGCCGCTGGTGCCGCTGCGCCAGTTCGGCGCCGATCGACTGCCACCGCTGGTCGCCCGGCATGTCCCGCACGGCTCCACCATCCCGACGCCCACCGGTCCGCGTAACCGGGCGGAGGCGGAGGCGCTGGTCGGGCAGGTGCTGCTCAGCGCGCAGGACCCCCGCAACGCCGGGTTGGCCTTCGGCGTGGTGGTCATGGCGGGACAGGCGCAGGCGACCCTGATCCGTGACCTGCTGGCCGAACGGCTGTCCGCGGCCGAGCACCGGCGCCGCCGACTGCGGGTCGGTACCCCCGCGGACTTCCAGGGCGACGAACGCCACGTCGTGTTCGTGTCGCTGGTCGTGGCCCCCTCGACCCCGCCGACGCCCCTGACGACGCTGGAGTACCAGCGCCTGTTCAACGTCGCCGCCTCCCGCGCCCGCGACCAGGTCTGGCTGTTCCATTCGGTGACCCTCACCGACCTCGATCAGCACGACCTGCGCCACAGCTACCTGGCACACGTCCTGTCCAGCACCCGGTCCGCGTCCACCGCACGGTCCGCGACCGCCACCCAGCTCACGGCGGCCACCCGGCCCGGCCGGGCCAGCGCGCCACCGGAGTCCCCGGACCCGCGGCTGGTACCCGAGGACCGTCCGCATCCGGCGTTCGGCTCGTTGCTCGCGCAGCGGGTGTACCGGCGGGTGGCCGGCCGCGGTTATCTGGTCGACCCCCAGGTGGAGATCGGCGGGCTGCACCTGGACCTGGTGGTCAGCGGTGGACGGTCCCGCTTCGCGATCGGCTGCGACGATGACGCCGGCGACGCCGACATCGCCCGGGGCTTCGACCGCGAGCGCGACCTGCGCCGGGTCGGTTGGCGGTTCTGGCGGGTGCGCCAGTCCGACTTCGAGCTCAACCCCGAGGCGGCCCTCGCCACCCTCTGGCCGCGCCTCGCCGCCGCCGGGATCACCCCCGTCCCCACCTCGCCGGACGCCACCCCGCAGACCGGCCCCATCCCGGACAGCGGCACCGGCCCCACCCAGGACAGCACCGACCAGGACGGCGCGGTGCTCTCAGACGGGGGTGCCGTCGGTCATCTCGTCCGACTCGCGCGCAACCGCGAACCCGCGGGTCCGTTCGCCGTCGGACAGTTCCCGCCGCCCTGAGCCGGCGCCGCCACCCGCGCTCGCGGCCGGCGGGTCCAGCGGTGTGGGATCGAGGCGCGTGTGGTCTGGCGACTCCGAGTCCACAGGCACGGGGTCATGGTGGTCGGGGTCGTCCTCGGTGGCACCGACGATGCGGGCGAAGGGCTGGCGGGCCAGCCGGGAACGGGCAGCCGGCGGTTCCAGGAAGTCGGCCCGGCGGATGCGACAGAAGGCCGTCTGTGGGCCCGAGCCGACGTGGCACACCCCGATCTGCGCGGCGGCCGACAGATAGGCCATGGCCTCGGACCGTTCCAGCCCGATCCGGCTGGTCAGGAACAGCATCGCCGAGCGGGCGGCCCGGCGGACCGCCTCGGACAGCTCGGCGTCGACACCCATCGTCACCCAGGCCGTCTCGGTCTCGACGAACGGTTCGCGCAGCGCCCCCAGCACCGCACCCGCCGCCCCCTCCCGCAGCGTGGACAACCGCAGGGTCGCCCGCAGCGGCCCCTCGAGCGCGGTCGCACCCAGCCGTCCTTCACTGAGCGCATAATGCGGGTCGCCCACCGCGAACAGCCCGCCGGCCACCTGGACGGGTAGGTACAGGTGACCACCGACGCCCAGATCGACGCAGTCCAGCGCGCCTCCGTGCAGTCCGACCGATGTGGACGCGATGACCTCGGTGGTACTGTCCACCGCGACCGCCATGACGCCGAGAAAGGGAGTCAGCGGGAAGCGGGTCCGGGTACCGCCGACGCTGGTCAGCGCACCGAACAGCCGCCCACGGCGGCGTTCGATCGCGCAGAGGGTGGTGACGGTGCCAAAGCGCTGCCAGTGCCGCGCGCTGGCGCTCGCCTCGGGCGGTGGCCCCTCCGGAAACTCCCCGGCGAACAGCCCCGCGCCATGGCGACTCGACACGATGCCGTACCGCGCCCGCGGGTGCAGCGAGAGCACGTCGACGCGCAGCATGTCACCGGGCTCCGCGTCCCGGACGAACACCGGCCCGGTCACGATGTGCGGCGCGTCCACACCGTACTGGTGCGGCAGGCCGGACGCGGCGATCGCCCGCGCGTCCGCGAGCACCTCGGCGGGCACCACGCCGAGACCTGCGAGAAAGGACTCGGGGTCGCGACCCTGGTCGCCGAGGATGCCCTCCTGGCTGACTGTGTCGATGGTGACGGTGGCACCGGGATCGATGGACAGGACCGGTCGGGAGCGGGCGTTCGGCAGTTCACCCCAGGTGACGGTTTCGGGGGTGGAGGGCAGATAATGTCTACCCTCGATCTTGCCGCGGCCCGGTTGCAGCGCCACGGGCGGCTCTACCGGGTCCGGGACCGTCCGGGCGGGCTCCCACCGTGACGAGCCGCCTGGACCCACGCCCGCGCACCGTCCTGCCTCCCGGCAGGGGGTACGCAGGATGCACATCGACAGCGCAGGTTCACGCGCGTCACATTTTCAGTGGAATGTGACAAAAAGGTCACATATATGTTGCGATCACCGTCATTCCGAGGCGCGGAAGGTGGCTGGCCCGTGGATGCGGAACTTTTTAGCCCCAAGGGTCCGCATGTGCGGGATCTAGGGGAGTTCGAACTCATCCGGGCGATCACCGCTCGCTTCGGTCGCAGCCCTGACGTCCTCGTCGGGCCGGGCGACGACGCCGCCATGCTCGCCGCGCCCGACGGCCGCGTCGTCGTCACCACCGACCTTCTCGTCGAGGGACGTCACTTTCGCCGGGACTGGTCCGGCGGCGCGGACGTCGGCCACAAGGCCGCCGCCCAGAACCTCGCCGACGTCGCCGCCATGGGTGCCCGTCCCACCGGCCTGTTCGTCGGCCTGGCCACCCCCGGCTCCACCGAACTCGGCTGGGTCCTGTCCCTCGCGGACGGCCTGGCCGCCGAATGCGCCCGCGCGGGCACCACCGTCGCCGGCGGCGACATCAGCTCCGCCGACACGATCATGCTCGGCGTCACCGCCCTCGGCGATCTGGGCGGGCGCGCGCCCGTCCTACGCTCCGGCGCCCGCCCCGGCGACATCGTCGTCCTGGCCGGCACCGTCGGCCCCTCGGCCGCCGGCCTCGCCCTGCTCACCGCCATCCCCCGCACACCGCCGGCCCCCGGCGGCGGTTCCCCATGGCCCGCACCCGACGGGTTCAGCCCCACCCGACCGGACGACGATTCCCTCACCGCCCGCGGCTGGGACCACCTCCTCACCGCGCATCGTCGCCCCCGACCGCCCTACCACCTCGGCCCCGCCCTCGCGGCCCTCGGCGCACGCGCCATGTGCGACGTCTCCGACGGGCTCGTCCAGGACGTCGGGCACCTCGCCGCCGCGTCCGGCGTGCACATCGACCTCACCACCGACGCCTTCCCGATCGACGACGCCCTGCGCGGCGCCGCCGACCACCTCGGCGTTGATCCCCTCGACTGGGTCCTCACCGGCGGTGAGGACCACGCCCTGGTGGCATGCCTGCCCCCGCTTCCACCGAGCGTCGCGCTACCACCCGGCTGCGTGCGGATCGGCTCCGTCCAGTCCGACGGAACGGGCGTGACCGTCGACGGACGCACCCCGACCGGTGTGGGCGGCTGGACCCACTTCGGCCGATCCACCTCGAACCACCCCGACCGACCACACTCGCCCGAGTGAACCGGCCCACCACCGCGTAACAGCGCCACCCCCACCCTCACCGACCACCGCACCCTCACCGACCACCGCCACCACCCTGATCGCCCGCCTGACCGCACCCTGATCAGCATCCCGACCGGCCCCGACGACCAGCATTCCCTCGCCACGGGAATGTCCGGTGCCGACCACGGCCCGACCGGCCTCGAGTCGGCTCCGGGTGGCCGACCCGGCCATCATCCCTGCCATTCCGAACGCCCGGTCAGGTTGGCGCTCAACCCATTCAGCCGTCGTTCTTTCGGCCCATCCAGCGGTACTGGCTCCGCACGTGAACGCCCATCCGTTGGAACGCGAACAAAGCACATATCGGACGTCTCGTACACGCCGGCGATGACTGGTCCGGGCCGACCCCGCACCGCACCGCAGGCGGTGGAAAGTCACCTGTCGCGACAGCGGCGCCCCTCCACCCGCTCACACCAGTCGGCGGCCACCACGGCAACGGTCGACGGCCACGACAACGGCGACAACAACGGTCGACGGGAACGATCGATGGTCCGCAACGCCGATCAACGTCGCCCTGTTCTGGCCGCCAGCCATGGGATCGCATCTGTGACGCCATCACATGGCCTTCGTACCAGCACCGCGACGGTGCGCGACCACGTGCCCCGCGCGGGCCTCAGCCCCCGAAAAGGGGGTGTACGCGCCACGGCACCCAAGGTGCTCGGTGCTCGGTGCTCGGGGAGAGGAGAAGTCTAGGTGCCGACCCGCCAGGTCGCCTCACGGGCGTAGGCCGCTCGAAGCGGCGTTCATTGGGTCCGGGGGCCATGATGCGGGCCGGCACTGACAAGTTTAACGGATAGTCGCGCCACCGTGTTCCCACCCGCATGACCTGGTCCGATGACCCGCGACCCGTCCGTCCCGCCTGGCCTGGAGACCGCCCGCCCCCGTTGCTCCGCCCGCTCCGTCCACCCGGGGTTCACCCCGCCCCGTCCGTCGGACATCGCCGTGCGGATCCGAGCACTCGGACCACCGTAGGACATACCGGACAGGGATTCCTCCACAGGCCCGCGTGGAGCTCCACTCCGTCGCGGACGACCTGGGCACCCTCCATGGATCCGAGGCCGGCGTGGTCGGGGTCGAGGCATGCTCGCCGGGCACGGTGATAGCCGGGACAGGCGAGCCCGAATCGGGGATGGCGTCGCGTCTGGAGACGAGCGCACCGCCATGAGCGCGTTTGGTGGTTTCGCGATGACGCTTCGTGGGAGACCATCTCCTCGCGAGGGCGCACGGTCGCGGGTCGGGGTCGAAGCCGGTGCGATCAGGCCTTCACGCGGTAGGGGCGGGGTGGCGGAAGCGGGCTTGTGGAAGCGAGGCACGGAAGCCGGACCGAGAGGGACAGGAAAGGGACGAGATCAGGACGAGATCAGGACGAGATGATGGCCGGATCGGGGCGGACACAGGGCAGGAACCGGGTGGTGTCGGGACGGCGCCGGGTGGGTACCGAGGGTCCGTGTGACCGGACCGGGCAGGTCCGGTCGTACCAGCTCTGGCCGCAGCGGGTAGCCTGAGCAGACGGTGACAGAAGGGCCTTTCGGAGGCCGTGAAGTGAGACCGTGGATAGAGGCGAATGGCCCCGTGACAGCACCGACGGTTCCTGCGTCCGGACCTGACTTCGGACCCAACGAATGGCTGGTCTTCGAGATCTACCAACAGTTTCTCGAAGATCCGGAGAGTGTCTCGCCGGAGTGGCGTGAGTTTCTCTCCGACTATCGCCCGACCGTGCCGCCGACGACTCCCGGCGCCACCGGAGCGCCGGCCGACGTCGCGTCGAACGGGGCACCTTCGGGCGGTGAGTCAGCCCACGACATACCCGCCGCCGCGCCGGCACCCGTGAGCACCGCCGGCCCAGCCGCGGCGCCGGCACCCCCGGCCCCCTCGGCCGTCAGCGCGGCTCCGGCCGTCAGCGCGACCGGGGCGCCGACGGCGCCCGCGGCGCCCGCGGCCGCCGCACCGCGCTCGGAGCCGGCGCCCGCCGCGCGGGCCAAGCCCGCGACGAAGCCGGCCGCACCGGCCGCGGCCGCGAAGCCAGCGGCGTCGTCGGGGTCGGTCAGCACCCCGCTCAAGGGGGCTGCGGCCCGCGTCGTCACCAACATGGAGACGTCGCTGCACGTCCCGACCGCCACGTCGGTCCGGGCGTTCCCGGCGAAGCTGCTCGCGGACAACCGGATCGTGATCAACCGGCACCTGGCCCGCTCGAGCGGTGGCAAGGTGTCGTTCACCCACCTCATCGGCTATGCCATGGTGCGGGCGCTGGCTGACCATCCGGCGATGAACGCGTCGTACGCGGAGGTCGACGGCAAGCCCACGCACGTCCAGCCGGAGCATGTGGGGCTTGGCCTCGCGATCGACCTGGTCACCCCGAAGGGGCGCCAGCTCGTCGTCGCGGCGGTGAAGAACACCGAGACCATGGACTTCCGCGACTTCTGGGTCGCGTATGAGGACCTGGTCCGCCGGGCCCGGGCGAACAAGCTGACGATGGACGACTTCACCGGCGTCACGATCAGCCTGACCAACCCGGGTGGTATCGGAACCGCGCACTCGGTGCCGCGGCTGATGCAGGGGCAGGGCACGATCATCGGCGTGGGTGCCATGGAGTACCCGGCCGAGTTCTCCGGGGCGTCCTCGACGACCCTGGCCCGGCTCGCGATCTCCAAGACAATCACGCTGACCAGCACGTACGACCACCGGATCATCCAGGGCGCGCAGTCGGGTGAGTACCTGCGCCGGATGCACCAGCTGCTGCTCGGCCAGGACGGCTTCTACGACGAGGTCTTCCGCTCGCTGCGGGTCCCGTACGAGCCGGTGCGCTGGGTTCCGGACAAGGCAGTGGTGCACGAGGGCGACCTCGACCACAACGCGCGGGTGCTGGAGCTGATCCACGCCTATCGGGTCCGTGGGCACCTGATGGCCGACACGAACCCGCTCGAGTTCGCCATCCGCAGCCACCCCGACCTGGACATCATCAGCCACGGGCTGACGCTGTGGGACCTCGACCGCGAGTTCGCCGTCGGCGGTTTCGCCGGGCAGCGCACCATGTCGCTGCGCGACGTCATGGGGGTGCTGCGCGACTCGTACTGCCGCCGTGTCGGCATCGAGTACATGCACATCCAGGAGCCGGACGAGCGGGCCTGGATCCAGGCGCGGGTGGAACGCTCCGCCGAACGTCCCGACCCGGCCGAACAGCTCTACGTGCTCGAGCGGCTCGGTGCCGCGGAGGCGTTCGAGTCGTTCCTGCAGACGAAGTACGTCGGCCAGCGGCGGTTCTCCCTCGAGGGCGCCGAGTCGACCATCCCCACCCTCGACGAGGTGCTCGACCGGGCCGCCGACGCCGAGATGGACGAGGTCGTCATCGGCATGGCCCACCGTGGCCGGCTCAACGTGCTCGCGAACATCGTCGGCAAGTCCTACCGGCAGATCTTCGACGAGTTCGAGGGCTACCTCGACCCGCAGACCGCGCACGGCTCCGGTGACGTGAAGTACCACCTGGGTGCCGAGGGCGTCTACCGGGCCCGTTCGGAGCGCACGGTGAACGTCTCGGTGGTGGCGAACCCGTCCCACCTGGAGGCCGTCGACCCCGTCACCGAGGGTGTCGTCCGCGCCAAGCAGGACATCCTCGACAAGGGTGTCGCCGGCTTCACCGTGCTGCCCGTGCTGGTGCACGGCGACGCCGCGTTCGCCGGGCAGGGCGTCGTCGCCGAGACGCTGAACCTCTCCCAGCTGCGCGGGTACCGCACCGGCGGCACCATCCACCTGGTCATCAACAACCAGGTCGGGTTCACCACCTCGCCCGAGTCGAGCCGCTCGTCGGTGTACGCCACCGACGTCGCCCGGATGGTGCAGGCGCCGATCTTCCACGTCAACGGGGACGACCCGGAGGCGTGTGTGCGGGTCGCGGCGCTGGCGTTCGAGTACCGCCAGGCGTTCCACAAGGACGTCGTGATCGACCTGGTCTGCTACCGGCGGCGCGGCCACAACGAGATGGACGAGCCGTCGTTCACCCAGCCGCTGATGTACGACACGATCGCCAGCAAGCGTTCGGTGCGCAAGCTCTACACCGAGGCGCTGATCGGCCGCGGGGACATCACCCGTGATGAGGCCGAGGAGGCGATGAAGTCCTACCGGGCGGAACTGGAGAAGGCGTTCGCGCAGACCCGGGACACCACCCCGTCGGGGAACGCGCCGCAGCCGCGGATCGTCACCACTCCGGAGGAGGCCGCCGCGGCCGCCGCCGTGAGCACCGCGGTGCCACTCGAGGCCGTCAAGTGCATCATCGAAACACAGATCACGCTGCCGGACGGCTTCACCGTGCATCCCCGGCTGCGTCCGCAGATCGAACGGCGCGCGCAGATGGTGGAGACCGGTGCGATCGACTGGGCGCTCGCCGAGACGCTCGCCTTCGGCACCCTGCTGCTGGACGGCCGCTCGGTGCGCCTCACCGGGCAGGACAGCCGGCGCGGCACCTTCGGTCAGCGCCACGCCGTCCTCGTCGACCGCAACAGCGCCGAGGACCACACCCCGCTGCGTACCCTGCGTCACGGTCTGAACGGCACCGAGAACCGTGAGGGTGTCGGCACCTTCTACGTCTACGACTCGCTGCTCAGCGAGTTCGCGGCGATGGGCTTCGAGTACGGCTACGCGGTGGTCCGCTCGGACATGCTGGTGCTGTGGGAGGCGCAGTTCGGCGACTTCGCCAACGGCGCCCAGTCGATCATCGACGAGTTCATCACCGCCGGTGAAGCCAAGTGGGGGCAGCGGTCCTCGCTGGTCCTGCTCCTCCCGCACGGCTACGAGGGCCAGGGGCCGGACCACTCCTCGGCCCGCATCGAACGGTTCCTGTCGCTGTGCGCGGACGGCAACATGACCGTGTCGGCCCCGTCGTCGCCGGCCAGCTACTTCCATCTGCTGCGCCGCCAGACACTGTCGCCGGTGCGCCGTCCCATGGTCGTCTTCACCCCGAAGTCGATGCTGCGGGCCAAGGCCGCCACGTCCACCGTCGAGGACCTCACCGGCGGCAGCTGGCAGCCGGTGATCGACGACCCGACGGTCACCGACCCGACGACGGTGCGTCGAGTTCTGCTCACCGCGGGCAAGGTCTTCTACGACCTGGCCGGGGCGCGGAACAAGCACAGCGACCCCCAGCGGTTCGCCCTGCTGCGCGTCGAACAGCTCTACCCGACCCCCGGTCCGGAGCTGGCCACCGTGCTCGAGCGCTACCCGAACGTCACCGATGTCGTCTGGGTGCAGGAGGAGCCGGCGAACCAGGGCGCCTACCCGCACATGGCGCTCAACCTCGCCGAGTCGCTGCCCCGCAACATCCGGTTGCGTCGGGTCTCCCGGCGGGCCGCGGCCGCCCCCGCGTCCGGCTCGTCCCGGGTGCACGAACGCGAGCAGCAGGCTCTCGTCGAAGCCGCCCTCGACGACTGACCCACCGCACACCCGCACGGCACGCACGGCCAGACGGTCGCCGTCCGCTCTCCCCCCGGGAGTGGACGGCGACCGCTCGGCTCTGTGCCCACCGCCACCAGCCCGACGGCCACTGTCTGCTCGGACGGGTCACCGTCCAGCCTGCTGGTGGTCGTCTCCTCGATGGCCGTAGCCTGGTCGGATGGTCAACCGCGTGGCGGGCCAACCGGATGGGAGCACGGATGTACTTCACCGATCGCGGTCTTGAGGAACTGGTCGACCGCCGCGGCGAGGAGACCGTCACCTACGAGGGTCTCGCCGACGCGATGCGGGCGTTCGTCGACGTCCACCCGCAGTTCGAGGAGGCCGTGGAGCGCCTGGCCACCTGGCTCGCCCGCCCCGACGACGACGCCGACCTCTGACCGCGGGCCGGCCCCTGACCGGGGACCTCTCCCCGTCCCGTCAGGGAGTCAGGACGAGTTTGCCGAACACGTCGCCGGCGGCCAGCCGGGCGAAGGCATCCCGGGCCCGCGCCAGCGGCCAGACCTGTTGGACGGGCGGACGGATACCGGTGCGCACCAGCAGCGCCAGCAGATCGACCAGCTCGTCGCGGCTGCCCATCGTGGAGCCGACCACCGACAGCTGCTGGAAGAACACCCGGTTGAGTTCGGCCGGCGGGTTCGGCCCGCTGGTCGCCCCGGAGACGACGATCCGCCCGCCGGGACGCAGCGCACGCAGCGAATGCCCCCAGGTGGCCGCGCCGACGGTCTCGAGCACCGCGTCCACGCGGCGCGGCAGCCGCGCCCCGGACTCGAACACCGCGTCCGCACCGAGCGCCGCCGCCCGCTCCCGCTTCCCGGCGTCCCGTGAGGTGACGAAAACGGTGTGCCCCACGGCCTTGGCGATGAGCACCGCCGCCGTCGACACGCCGCCGCCCGCGCCCTGCACCAGCAGCGTTCCACCGCCCTCAGCCGGCAGCCCCGCCCGCGACACCACCATCCGGTACGCGGTGAGCCACGCCGTCGGCAGGCACGCCGCCTCCTCGAAGGACAGCTCCGGCGGTTTGAGCACCAGGTTGCGCCGCGGCACCGCGACCGCTTCGGCGAGCGTGCCAGGATGCAGCTCGGACAGCAGCGTCCGCCGCGGGTCAAGCGTCTCGTCCCCACCGCCCGCCGCCGGATCGCCGATCACCGCGTGGACGACGACGTCCTCCCCCTCGGGGGTCACGCCGGCGGCATCACAGCCAAGAATCATCGGAAGCCGGTCGGCCGCAAGCCCCACCCCACGAAGGCTGAAGAGATCGTGATGGTTCAGCGAAGCCGCACGCACCCGCACGCTCACCCAGTCCGCCGGCAGGTCCCCCGGATCCGGCTGTTGCCCCACGGACAACGCCGCGAGCGGATCCTCGGGGTCGAGCCGGACTGCGGCGGCGGCAAGCACATCCAGAATCTACGACCGCCACGTCCCCGGCGCGAGCTCCTCCCCCTGGACGCAGGCGAGCTTCTCCCCTTGGACGCGGGCGAACCATCCCCCGTGGATGCGCGCGAACCGTCCACATCGGACGCGCCGCCGAACATGGACAATCCGCCCCGGCGCACGCACCTGACCCGCCGGTGTGTTGAACTCATCGCCGTGCCCACGACCAACGCCGACCCCGCGCACCATCCGGCGGTCAGCCCGTGGTGACCCACAGCGATGACCCGCGTCCCTCCACCGCGGAGTCCACCCCACTCGCCGACCTCGGTACCGGTCCCGTCGGCGACCCTGACGCCAGCCCCGGCGGCGAAGGTGACCTGGCCGGCGCCGGCCGCGGGCGGCGTGGCGGACGGCGCCGGTTGGGCTGGCGGCGGCATCGGGTGGCACCCGCCCCGGAGGCGCCGGTCACGGTCATGGTCGACGGGACCGCGGTCATCACCGTGGCGGCGGCCGACTTCGTCTGCTGCTCCTACCAGGGATGCGGCACGCTGCGCCCACTCGCCGAGGCGGTCGAGCACCGTCCCTGCCCCGGTTGCGGCCGGGTCTGACCGTCCGCCGCCCATTCCGCTCCTCGCCGCCCCCGCGGCGGATCCGACGGGATGTCCCGGGACGGCGGACGGCCGCGGGAACTGGGGCGGATGCCCGGCAGGTCCCGCGGCCGTCGAATGCCCTGTCGCCCCTTTCGGGCGACCTGGCTGAAGAGCGGAAAAGAAGGGGATCGGGGAGAAACGGAAGGGACTAGCGGCGGGCGACGCCGTCCGCGCGAGCGGCGGCGGCCACGGCTGCGGCCACAGCCGGACCCACCCGGGCGTCGAACACGCTCGGGATGATGTGGTCCTCGCTCAGCTCGCCGTCGATCACGGCGGCGAGCGCGTCGGCGGCGGCGAGCTTCATGCCCTCCGTGACCCGGCTGGCCCGCACGTCCAACGCGCCCCGGAAGATGCCGGGGAAGGCGAGCACGTTGTTGATCTGGTTCGGGTAGTCGCTACGGCCGGTCGCGACGATCCGGGCGTACTTGTGGGCGAGCTCCGGGTCGATCTCCGGGTCCGGGTTCGCCATCGCGAAGATGATCGCCTCGGGGGCCATGGTGGCGACGGCCGATTCGGGCACCTTGCCGGAGGACAGGCCGAGGAACACGTCGGCGCCGCCCAGCGCGTCGTTGATCGAGCCGGTCAGGCCGGCACGGTTGGTCTCGGCCGCGAGCGCCGCCTTGACCGAGGTGAGGTTGTCCCGACCCGGGTAGATGATCCCGCGGCTGTCACCGACGGCGATGTCGCCGATGCCGGCGGCCAGCAGGATACGGGTGACGGCGACGCCAGCCGCGCCCGCACCGGACACCACGGCACGCAGGTCGCCGAGGGTGCGCCCGGTCAGCTTCGCGGCGTTCTCCAGGGCGGCGAGGGCCACGATGGCGGTGCCGTGCTGGTCGTCGTGGAAGACGGGGATGTCGACGCGCTCCTGCAACAGCCGCTCGATGGCGAAGCAGCGGGGCGCGGAGATGTCCTCGAGGTTGATGCCGCCGAAACTGGGGGCCAGCCGCACCACGGTGTCGACGATCTGCTCGACGTCGGTGCAGTCCAGCGCGATCGGCACGGCGTCAACCCCACCGAACTGCTTGAACAGCGCAGCCTTGCCCTCCATCACCGGCAGGGACGCGGCCGGGCCGATGTCACCGAGACCGAGCACGGCGGTGCCGTCGGTCACCACCGCGACGGTGTTGGCCCGCCAGGTGTACTCGTCCGCGAGGGCGGGAGCCTCGGCGATCGCGGTGCAGACCCGCGCCACGCCGGGGGTGTAGGCGAGTGAGAGGTCCTCGCGGTTGTCCAGCGGCACGGTGAGGGCGATCCCGATCTTTCCGCCGCGGTGCAGCGCGAAGGCGGGGTCGTCGTCGGACGGCCGGGGGCTGACCGCGGCGAGATCCGCCGGGGCGCTGGTGGGAAGAGTCGAGTGGTCAGTGGTTGCGGTCACGGAGGCTGCTCCTCGGACAAGCCGGCGGTGGACCCGCTGGGGCGGTCGTGGTCCCTTTACCGGGGCCGCGGCTACAGGTCGCCCGCCCTGGCTGCGTGCGTCGTCCACGCAGAAGGCGAGCCTGAGTCGTCCCACCTCATGATGTGAGACAGGACAGGGACCGGGGGGTGGCCCGGGGGTAGGTCCAATATGGCACGCGGACCGCCGCCGTACGCGTGGACGCATCGCTGGGCAGGCTGCCAGCGAGGCCGTGGCGAGGGTGTTCGGACCGGTGCCGGCACAGCGGGCGTCGATACACACGCTGTCGACGCTGGCGGGGCTTTCGACACGGGATGGACGGCCAGCAGACGCACATCGCAGGACAGCCGACGCACATCGGCGAGGCACGGCACTCCCATGTCTCCCACCCGAAGCAACGGTGACGCGGTCGGAAATCATCCGGGAGACCCGGATGCCAGCCAGGTCAACGCCGCCAGAAGCCGGGAATCATTGGTGCATATCGGCGCCCCTCTGCATAGCTAGAGGATAGCTGTCGGGGTCTCCGGAAGCCCGTGATCGCCGCTCGCCGAATGCTCATCGGTGGCCCGCGGATCAGCCCGCGGGCTGATCCGCGGGCCACCGATCCGACCATCCACCCCGATATTCACGCAGATCAGCGGCATGATCGCGGAATCGGGGCGGGCGGGAGTCCGGTGCGGACCCCGGTGGCCGCGCGCCGCGAGGTCTTCACCACGGCGCAAAGAACAATCGACCAGCCGGAATCCGGATGTTCGCGTGCGCGACGCCCGGGTCGCCCGCCCGTTCCAGCCGGGCGACCCGAAGTACCAGCCCAGAGCGTGGATGACGACGCCGGACGAAACCGGGACAGCCGGCCATGACCCGGCCGCGACCGGGCGATGACCGCGCCGTGGCGCGTAGCCGGGCCGGTGCCGGCCCCACACCTACGAGCGCCGACGCCCGCCGGGGCGACGCGGACCGGGCCAGGCACGACACGCAGCGTCGCGGCCGGCGCCGGCATCCCACCAGCCGAGCCAGCCGTGCGCAAGCGCCACACCTGGCCGCCAACGCGTCCGGGCGGTGCGGTGCGGCCTGCGGGGACACGTCCGAGCGAACCGGTACCGTCCCAGTGGTGGAGATCAGCGAACTATCGGTCCCCGACGCCTGGGTGTTCACCCCGCGTCAGCACTCCGACAGCCGCGGGACCTTCCTGGAGTGGTTCCGCTCCGATGCGCTGACCGAGGCGGTCGGGCATCCGCTGGCGCTGTCGCAGGCCAACCACAGCGTCAGCCGCAGCGGGACGTTGCGTGGCGTGCACTACGCACAGGTACCACCGGGTCAGGCGAAGTACGTGACCTGTATGCGCGGCCAGGTACTCGACTGCGTCGTGGACATCCGCACCGGTTCGCCGACCTTCGGCGCTTTCGACGCCGTCCTGCTCGACGATGTGGACCGCCGTGGGCTGTACGTCGCCGAGGGACTGGGGCATGCGTTCATAGCCCTCACCGACGACGCGGCGATCAGCTATCTGTGTTCGGCGCCGTACACCCCGGGCCGGGAGCATGGCATTCATCCCCTTGACCCGGATCTCGACCTCCCCTGGCCAGCCGAGATCACACCCCTGCTCTCGGAGAAGGACGCAGCGGCGCCCACGCTGCGCGAGGCCGAAGCCGCGGGCCTGCTGCCGACCTACGCCGAGTGCCAGGAGTTCTACGCCCTGCTGCGGTCCGGCCACGCACTCGGCGCAGCCAGCGCGTCGAGGGGCACCGGGGCCGGAGCCTCGGGTGCGGGCGCCACGGCGGGCGCGGGTGCCGGCGGCGCTCGTTGATCCGGGCGGCGCGGCCGGCGGACGTCCCCGCCATCCTGGCGCTGGTGCGCGCCCTCGCAGCCTACGAACGGGAGCCGGACGCGGTCGCGATGACCGTGGACGACCTGCACCAGGCCCTGTTCGGCCCCACCCCGAGCGCCTCCTGCCTGGTCGCCACGGCGGACATCACCGCGGACAGCACGGCGGGCGGTCCGTCCGCGCCGGTGGTGGGGTTCGCGATCTGGCATCAGACGTTCTCCACCTGGACCGGGCAGGCCGGCATGTACCTGGTGGACCTGTTCGTGCGGCCGGAGCACCGACGCGGCGGCCACGGCCGTGGCCTGCTCGCGGCGCTCGCCGAGATCTGCGTGCGACGGGGACTGCGGCGTCTGGAGTGGGCCGTGCTCGACTGGAACACCCCGGCGCAGGAGTTCTACCGCTCGCTGGCCGCCGGCCCGATGAACGGCTGGACGACGTGGCGCCTCGACGGCGACGCCCTGCGCGCCCTGGCCATTCCCACCTGATCCGTCCGTTCACGGGCGGATGCGACCCTCCCCGTTCGGGCCCACCCGGGTTGGGGTGGACGAACCTTTCGATCACCCGACCTGCGGCACCCCCCGACGGCTGGGTACGGTGGAGGCGATGGCCAACGCTGGCCGCCGACGCGGGTACCCGGTACGGACATGAGGGACATCACGACCGTCCGGGTGGCGATTTACCGCGTCGGCTGGCGGGAAGACCATCACCCGCACCATGACTGATCACCCGGCTTCGGCCACCGCGAGGACAGCACTCCTCGCTCTACGCAGGCTCTTTGGGGGTAGGAACGTGGATCCGACGCCTTCGTCCGGCGGCGCGGAGATCTCCGACACCATCGACGGCCCCACCGCCCACTCCGGCGGCCTGCGCGACGTCGTCGCGCTGACGCTGCCCGCGGCCAGCGCATATCTGACGGTGCTTCGCACGGCGACGGCGTCGCTCGCGGCCCGGCTCGACTTCACCCTCGACGACATCGAGGACCTGCGGATCGCCGTCGACGAGGCGTGCGCGCTGCTTCTCGTCTCGGCGGTGCCAGGCTCGTCGCTGGACTGCACGTTCACGCTGTCGCCGGGTGTCATGCACGTGCTGGTCACGGTCGAGAGCCTCGACCGTGAGCCGCCATCGGAGGACACCTTTGCCTGGACGGTGCTCAAGGCCCTCGCCGGCGACGTCGAGACCTTCACCGGTCCCGGCTCGAAGGTGAGCATCACGCTGCAGAAGCGTCAAGGGGTCCGGGCTGATCTCGGTGAGCCGCCCGCCGGGCACGTCCGCGGTTCCGGCGCGGCCAATGCGACTCCACTGAGTGACGCAGTAGGTACGCCATGACATCAACCGGGAGAACTCCAACTCCACCCCGGACGGCACCCAACCAGGCCGGGCCCACCGACCCGGTCGCCTCACTCAGCCAGCGGGCGGGCACGGTCGACGAGCATCCCGACGCTCCGCTGCGCGCCGGACTGCCCACCGCCGCCACCAGCGGCCACGGCGGTACCAGCCATGACGGTGCCGGCCATGACGGTGCCGACCATGACGGTGCCAGCCATGACGGTGCCAGCCACAGCGTTGCCGGCCATGACAGTGGCACCGCTGTGGGTGCCACGGCCCAGGCCGCGGGCCCCGACAGCGCGCTCGGGCACCCAGCCACCATCGGTGGTCAGGCCAGCGGCAGCGGCACGACCACCGGCGCGCCGACCAGCGGCGGCGCTACCGACGCCGCCGTCACCGACAGCGACCCGTCGGCCGGCGGCAACGCCGACAGCACCGGCGCTGCGGCGCCGAGCGAGACCGCGAGCGCCACCACCACCGAGCGGACCCACTCGCCCGACCGTGCGCTCGCCCGGGCGCTGTTCGTCCGGCTCGCCTCACTGCCCGAGGGCGACGCCGAGCGGGCCGCTCTGCGCGACCAGCTCGTGCGGATGCACCTGCCACTGGTCGAGTACCTCGCCCGCCGGTTCCGTAACCGCGGCGAGCCACTCGACGACCTCGTCCAGGTCGCCACCATCGGTCTGATCAAGTCGGTGGACCGGTTCGACCCCGAGCGCGGCGTGGAGTTCTCCACCTACGCCACACCCACGATCGTCGGCGAGATCAAGCGGCACTTCCGGGACAAGGGCTGGGCGATCCGCGTGCCCCGCCGGCTGCAGGAGCTCAAGCTCTCGCTGACCAAGGCCACCTCGGAGCTGTCACAGACCCTCGGCCGCTCACCGACGGTGAGCGAGATCGCGCGGCATCTGCAGATGACCGAGGAAGAGGTGCTCGAGGGCCTGGAGTCGGCCAACGCCTACTCCGCGGTCTCCCTCGACGCACCGGACTCCGGCGACGACGAGGCGCCCGCCGTGGCGGACACCCTCGGCGTCCAGGACGAGTCGCTCGAGGGGGTCGAGTACCGCGAGTCCCTCAAGCCGCTGCTGGAGAAGCTCCCACCACGGGAGAAACGGATCCTGCTGCTGCGGTTCTTCGGCAACATGACCCAGTCGCAGATCGCCACCGAGCTCGGCATCTCCCAGATGCACGTCTCCCGGCTGCTCGCCCGCACCCTGGCCCAGCTACGCCGCGGCCTGCTCGAGGACAGCTGAGTCACCAGCCGATCCCCGAGCCCGAGCCGCTTCCGCCCGCGTTCACGGGCGCCGCTGCCCGGGCCGCGGCGGAAGATCATCCGCCCGCGGCGGGGTGCCGCTGGGGTCATCCTGCTCGGACGGCCCGAACCCGGCCGCGGCGAGCAGCGCGACCACGATCACCAGCGGAACGACGATCAGCGCCACACCATAGGTGTATTCGCCGGCCTGGATGAGACCCCAGCCGACCGGTAGACACAGCAGCTGCACGACGAGGGTCGGGGAGCGAAACGACCCGCTGCGGCGCAGCACTCCGACGGCCAGCGCGGCGACCCCGGCGCCGCCGAGCAGCGCCAGCAGGCCGCCCATCTCCGCCCGGGTGACATCGTCGATACCCGAACCGAACCCCCGCAGGACCTGCAGTACGCCCAGCGCCAGCAGCGTGAGCGCCTCCAGGGCGAGCAGCAGACTCGCGATTCGCGCCGGCACCGGAGCGCTCCGTGCCGCCGCGCGCAGTCCATCCAGATGACCCAGGGCGGGACGCCGCTGCCCGTCGCTGCTCGAACCCATACTGCGACACTATGCCGTAGGTCGCCCGCACCGGTCGCCGCGCCGGTGGCCTGTTCGGGGTGGCGCACGTCCGGGAAGTTCCGTCGATGTGAGAGTTTTCCCAGCCGACGCCTGACCTGGGTGGACGGACTACGGTAGAGGCATGCGAGGGCTGCTGGTCGTCAACCCCGTCGCGACCACCACAACCGAACGTGTTCGGGATGTCCTCGCTGCCGCGCTCGCCGCGGATCTCGCTCTGGACATCATCCCCACCAAGGGCCGGGGCCACGGGGTGGAACTTGGGGCGCGGGCGGTCGAACTCGGCGTTGATGTGGTGATCGCCCTGGGTGGCGACGGTACCGTCAACGAGATCGTCAACGGTCTGCTGCAGAACGGCCCGGTGGCCGACGGCCCGGCCTTCGCGGTCGTCCCCGGCGGGAGCACCAATGTGTTCGTCCGCGCGCTCGGCTACTCCTCGTCCCCGGTCGAGGCGACCGGCGAGCTGCTGAACGCCCTGCGGGAGGGCCGTAGCCGGCGGATCAGCATCGGTCACGCCGAGTTCGGCGAACAGAGCCGCTGGTTCAGCTTCTGCTTCGGAGTCGGGCTCGACGCGCGCGTGGTGGAGCGGGTCGAGGCCAAGCGCAGCGGTGGCCGCCGCAACAGTTCCGGTCTGTTCCTGCGCGCGGCCGCTGCCCAGCTGCTCAGCGGTGCCGGCCGCCGCGCCCCCGTCCTCGAGTTGGAGACGACACCCGCCCACTCCCCCGGCTCCGCCGCCCGCCGTCAGGCGCAGGCCGACGAGAGTGCGGCGACCGCCGAGGCCGACGACCGGGACGCGCGGATCACCCTCGGGCTGGTCTGCAACACCCGCCCGTGGACCTACCTCGAGCAGCGACCCGTCCTCGCCTGCCCGCAGGCCTCGTTCGACACCGGCCTGGATCTGCTCGCGTTGCGCCGGGTCCGCACGTCCGCGGTGCTGCGCACCGGGCGGCAGATGCTCGCCGAGGGCCGCGGACCGCACGGGCGCAACGTGGTGAGCCAACACGACAGGGCGACGATCCACTTCCGCTCGGACGAGCCGGCGCCCATCCAGATGGACGGCGAGTACCTGGGCGAAAGCAGCGACATCCGCCTCACCCATCATCCGCGGGCCCTGCGCGTCATCGCCTGACCCTCCCCACCAGGCGGATCCCTCCCACCAGGCTCATCAGCCCCACCAGGCTCATCAGCCCCGCCGGCCGCGGGCCGAGAGCGGAACTACTCGGTCAGGGCCGCGCGCACCCCCACCGGATCGTCACAGATCGCCCCGGACACCCCGGCGTCGTGCAGCGCGCGGGCCTCGGTGGGACCGGTCACCGTCCACACCACCAGCCGGATGCCGGCCGCGCGGGCCCGGGCGACCGCCGCCGGGCCGTGTGAGCCGCCCGAGCCAAGCACCGCGCTGGTGTGTGCGTGCAGTTCGGCGTGGCCGGCGGACTGGACGTAGGTGAGCCCGCCGCCCACCGACATCCGCGGCATGGTGAGAAACGCCGTGGTGACGGCGAGCTCGGCATCCCGGACGGCCTCGATCGCGAACCAGTCGAACGAGGAGACGGTGATGCCGCCCCTGCCGGCGTCGAGGTCGGCCGGGCCCGGGCGGGCACCGGTGTGACCGCGGGCGCGCAGCACGTCGACGAGGGCGCGCGCGGTGCGTTCGCGGGGGGCGTCGAAGTCCGGCTGGCCGGGCTGGTTCTTGATCTCGCAGATCAGGCGCCCGCGGCCCGCCCAGGCGTCGAGGACCTCGTCGAGCAACGGGATGCCATGGGCCCGCAGAGCCGCGGTCGACTGGCGGATGACCGCGCGACCCACCGGACGCGACAGCCGGGCGTCATGCACACAGACCAGGTCGCCGTCGGCGCTGCGGCGAACATCGACCTCGACGCCGTCGACACCGGCCCGCAGCGCGGCGTCCACGGCCTCGACCGTGTTCTCCGGACCTGGAACCCTACTACCTCGATGACCGAGTACCTCCATGGGCCCAACCCTGCCATCCGCGCCCAGGACGTGTGTCGCGGCAGGCTGGACACCCGGCGCCGGTCGCCCCTCAGGGTCCCCCACATGCACCGGGCGGACGGCCGATGCCGAGATGGCATTTTCCGCCCGCTCCAGGGCCTCTCAGTGGCCCTCTCCGGCCCGCCCAGAGCGCCCCTGACGCCGCGACAACCCCTGGCAACCAGTACTTATGTCCCGACTGCATGCTGGGGAGAAGTGTCGCCGTGCGTGGCCCATCTGTGTCCCTGCCGGACAAGTGCAGGCCAGGGAGGGTGTGAAGACGCTTGCAGGTTCTTGCGCCCCTGCCCGTTCCGGTGGGAGGGTGGCGAATGTCCGTGGTGGATGCACGTGCACCTGGACTTACCGACCGCCAGGAACCCGCTCTACGGCTCGCCGTCGGGCCGAGCAGACATCCTGCTCGTCCGAATTTCATCCGCGGCACAACCGTAGCGGCTCGCAAAGCGTCTCATGTGCAGTGTGGCCCGAGACGAGAGAGGGAGTTGGACGCATGGACTGGCGCCACAGAGCGCTCTGCCGTGACGAGGATCCCGAGCTCTTCTTCCCGATCGGTACTACCGGTCCGGCGGAACGCCAGGTCGAAGAGGCAAAGGCCGTCTGCGCGCGGTGTGCAGTCACTAGTGACTGTCTGAACTGGGCAATGGACACCGGGCAGGACTCCGGAGTCTGGGGTGGACTGAGCGAGGATGAGCGCCGAGCGCTCAAGCGCCAGGTCCGCCTTCGGGTTCGGACTGCCTGACCGCACCATCCCCGGTGGCCCTGTGCCACGGAACGGGGTGCACCATCCACCCGCGTCGGATCCCCGACATCCGCCCGCGGCGACCTCTGAGCGTCGGAACGCATCGGTTTCATACCGACCGACCCCAGCGGCTCCCGCATGACGTCAGGCCACGTGGCGCGCCCCCGCGCCGACGAGACTGGCAGCAACATCGGCCGTTCTGTCCACGCGTCCGCCGCAGTGATGCGGCGCGACGCGGGCGGAGCGGCCGTATCGCTTTGTGCCCCTGTTACTCCCGCTGATGTTCCACCCGCCGGTGCCGTAACCGCCGGTGCTGTGCTCGCCGGTGCTGTGCTCGCCGGTGCCAGGCCACTCGCCGACGCCGGACTGTGGGCCAGCTCTGGCTGGTTCACCGAGCGCGCCCCGGTGGAGCGGGAACGCCGGGGTACACCGCGCGAAGCGGAGCCTGTGACGAAGGCCACGGCCACGGCTCCCGCGCGTAGGCATGGCATAGCGCCACACCGACCGCGAACGAGGGACACGGCTTGGGGATACCCGCCATTCGCACCCCCAAACACTCAACTTTCAGAAAGTGGGATCGACAGCAACGCCTCGGTGCCGCACTTCGGCCCCGCCTGGAGCCGGATGGTGCCGTGCATCTCACCGAGCACCAGCTGGCGCACGATCTGCAACCCCAGCCGGGGCGAGTGCTCGAGCTGGAAGTCATCCGGCAGGCCGGCGCCGTCATCGGCGACGACGACATCGAGCCGACCGGTCGAGCGCTGCACGCGGATCTCGATCGAACCCGCCGATCCATCGAACGCATGTTCTACAGCATTCTGCAGAAGCTCCGAGAGCACAAGGGCCAGCGGCGTGGCGAGCTCGCCGGGAAGGTGCCCGAACGAACCGGAGCGGCGGGTGTTCGCCCGCGCCCCGGTGGACGCCAGGTCCACCGTCACCGAGGTGATCTGGTCGGCGATCTCGTCGAAGGGGACGCTCTCTCCCAGGCTCTGCGACAGCGTCTCGTGCACGACCGCGATCGAGGTCACCCGCCGCACCGACTCGCGCAGCGCCGCTCGGGCCTCATCCACCTTCGTCCGACGCATCTGCAGGCGTAGCAGCGCGGCCACGGTCTGCAGGTTGTTCTTGACCCTGTGATGGATCTCACGGATCGTCGCGTCCTTGCTGAGCAGCATCGCCTCGCGTCGACGCAGTTCCGAGACGTCCCGCACGAGGACCAGCACCTCCCGGGTCGCCCCGGGGAACAGCGGGATCGCACGCAGCAGCACCACCGTGCTGCCGACCGCCGCCTCGACCTCGACCGGCCGACGCCGTCCGATCGCATGCCACACCGCGGGGGTCGTCGCCGGCAGGTTCAGCGCCCGGTGCACCGTGCGCAGATCCTCACCGGTGACGTTGCCGGTGTACCCGAGGCGGCGATAGGCCGACAGCGCGTTGGGACTGGCGAAGATGACCTTGCCGGCACCGTCGAGACGCATCATCCCGTCGCCCACCCGCGGCGACTCCGGCAGCTCCGCCGAACTGCCCCGGAACGGGAACGCGCCTTCGGCGATCATGAGCGCCAGGTTGTTGGCACCTTGCAGGTAGGACGATTCCAGGTCGCTCGGCGTGCGCGGATTGACCAGGTTGGTGTCCCGGGCGAGCACCGCGATGATCTCGTTGCCGTGGCGCACCGGGATCGCCTCGGTACGCACCGGCACCCCGCCGTCCCACTCCGGCTCGCCCTCGCGGGCGATGCGGTTCTCCCGCCAGGCGTTCTGCACCACCCAGCGGTTGATGACGACGCTGCCGACCTCGTCGTTGTGGTAGGCGGTCGGCCCGGTCGTCGGCCGCACCTGGGCCACCACCAGAAACTCGGTACCGCTGGTGTGACCACCACGACCCGAGGCCGAACCTGAACGGACGGGCACGAGCAGCAGCAGATCGGCGAACGACAGGTCGGCGAGCAACGCCCAGTCCGCGACGAGCGCGGCCAGGTGGTCGATGTCGTCGTCGCTGAGGTCCGTGCTCGCGCGCAGCATGTCGGCGAGGGTTCCCACGGGCTGCACACTGCCAGACCGGTGAGTGTTGTGAGCTGGCGGGCACCCACATGCACCCCGGACGCGCCGTACGCTCGCCGTCGTGACCCTCGACGAAGCACCCGCGCAGGCCGGGCCGCTGGCTCCGTCACAGGCCGGGCCGCTGGCCTGGCTGGCCGACCACGCCGAGGCCCGCCGGGCCGCCGGGCTGCGCCGCGAACTCCGTCCGCGTACCGCCGGGCGGCCCGCGTCCGACGCCGTGCGGGTGGATCTGGCCGGCAACGACTACCTCGGTCTTGGCCGACACCCCGCCGTCGTGGCGGCCGCGGTCCGCGCAGTACGTGACTGGGGCGCGGGTTCCACCGGAAGTCGCCTGGTCACCGGGTCAACCACGCTGCACACCGACCTGGAGCAGGCCCTGGCCGCGCACATGGGATTCGCGGCGGCGCTGGTGTTCTCCTCCGGCTACACCGCCAACCTCGGCGTTCTGACCGCCCTCGCCGGCCCCGGCGACCTCATCGTGTCGGACGCGCTCAACCACGCCTCGATCGTGGACGCCTGCCGGCTGTCCCGAGCCCAGGTGGTGATCACCCCGCACGGTGAGACGGCAGCCGTCGCCGCGGCGCTGGGAGCCGGCGGCTGGCGACGGGCGATCGTCGTCACCGAGTCGGTGTTCTCCGCCGACGGTGACGCCGCCGACCTGCTCGCCCTGCACGACACCGCCCGGGCCCACGGCGCGCTGCTGGTTGTCGACGAGGCGCACGGCCTGGGAGTCGTCGGCCCGGGCGGCGGTGGCGCGGTGCACGCCGCCGGGCTCGCCGCGGAGCCGGACGTGGTGGCCACCGCGACCCTGTCCAAGGCGCTCGGCGGCCTCGGCGGTGCCGTACTGGGTTCCACGGCGCTGCGCGACCATCTCGTCGACACCGCCCGGTCCTTCATCTTCGACACCGGACTCGCCCCGGCGAACGTCGGCGCGGCACTGGCCGCACTCGACCAGCTGCGGGCCCAACCGGAACTGGCCGAGACGGTCCGGGCACACGCGCGTCACCTCGCCGAGCTCACCGGCGCGCCGACCCCGGCCGGGGCGGTCGTCTCGGTGATCCTCGGTGAACCCGAGACGGCGCTGGCCGCCGCCGCGGCCTGCCGGGCCAGCGGCGTCGCCGTGGGCTGCTTCCGTCCGCCCACCGTCCCCGCCGGCACCAGCCGGCTACGCGTGGCGGCCCGAGCCGACCTCACCGCGACCGACCTGGCCCAGGTCCGCGAGGCCTTCGCCGCCGCCGGCATCCTCGCGCGGGTCCCATGAGCGTCCTGGTCGTCACCGGCACCGGCACCGAGATCGGCAAGACCGTCGTCACCGCCGCCGTCGCCGCCCTCGCGTCCGACCGGGGCCGCTCGGTCGCCGTGGTCAAACCCGCGCAGACCGGCCTCCCACCCGGTGCACCCGGCGACGTGGACCTCGTCGCCGCGCTCAGCGGCGTCCGCGACGTCCACGAGGGAGCCCGTTACCCGGACCCGCTCGCACCGGCGACCGCCGCCCGCCGGGCGGGACTGCCCGCTGTCGACCTCGGCGACGTCCGCGCCCATCTCGACAAGCTCGCCGCCCACCGCGACCTGGTGCTCGTCGAGGGTGCCGGCGGTCTGCTGGTGCGTTTCGACGAGCACGGCAGCACCGTCGCAGACCTCGCCCAGCAGCTGCGCGCGCCGGTGCTCGTCGTCGTGTCGGCCGGGCTCGGTACGCTCAACACCACGGCGCTGACCCTCGAGGCACTTGCCCACCGCGGGCTCGAACTCGCCGGTGTGGTGGTCGGCTCCTGGCCGGCCGACCCCGATCTGGCCTGCCGCGGCAACCTGGCCGACCTCGCGAGTCTCGCCGGCCGTCCGGTGGCCGGTGCGATCCCGGCCGGCGCCGGCCTGCTGACCCCAGCCGACTTCCTCGCCACCGCCCGCCGCTCACTGGAACCGTCACTCGGCGGCACCTTCCGCGCACAGGACTTCCAGAACAGTCACCCAATGTGATGTACAGCACGTGTCGAGTGCTGAACGTGCGCGATGTCGCGTCCAAAAGGGGAACACCATCGCGCCCGGGGCTCGACAATGGTGGCGCCCACACCCACCATCCGGGCACGGCCACACCCGCCCGCCCGGACCCGACTACCGAGCAGCCGACCATATCCGCCGTAGACCTCGCCAGGAGGCCACCGTGACCGCACCCGTGACCGCGTATCCCGCCCCCAAGGTGGTGGAGACCCCGCTGGAGCCGGCCGACGCCACGCTGGACGACGCTGCGCCGAGCGAGTCCGTGCTGGACGAGTCCGCCCTGGGCGAGTCCGTACTCGCCAAGACCGTGCTGGGCGAGACCGCCCTCGACGAGACCGCGCTCGACAAGACCGTCCTGGGCGAGGCCGCGCTCGACAAGACCGTGCTGGGCGAGGCCGCGCTCGACGAGGCCGTGCTGGGCGAAGGTGTGCTGGGCGAAGGTGTGCTGGGCGAAGGCGTCCCGGATGATGCCGCGCTCATTGACGGCGCGCTGGACGAGAACGCGACCGGCGGACCCGCGACGGCCCGCACCGATCCGGCGACGATCCTCGCCCACGCGCGCCGTGAGGTGCTCGAGGGCGGGCGCGGCCTGGACGAGGCAAGCGTGCTCGCGGTCCTGCAACTGCCGGACGAGTCACTCACCGAACTGCTGGCGCTCGCCCACGAGGTGCGGATGCGCTGGTGCGGACCGGAGATCGAGGTCGAGGGCATCATCAGCCTGAAGACCGGCGGCTGCCCGGAGGACTGCCACTTCTGCTCGCAGTCCGGCAAGTTCGACTCGCCGGTACGTTCGGCCTGGCTGGACGTCCCGTCGCTGGTCGACGCCGCACGCCAGACCGCCGCCACCGGAGCGACGGAGTTCTGCATCGTGGCGGCCGTGCGCGGTCCCGACGAGCGGCTGATGTCGCAGGTCCGTGAGGGTGTGGCCGCGATCCAGGCCGCAGTGGAGATCAACGTCGCCTGCTCGCTGGGCATGCTCACCCAGGCCCAGGTGGACGAGCTCGCCGCGATGGGTGTCCACCGCTACAACCACAACCTCGAGACCGCCCAGTCGCACTTCACCAAGGTCGTCACCACGCACTCCTGGGAGGAGCGCTGGGAGACCTGCGAGATGGTCCGCGCCGCCGGCATGGAACTGTGCTGCGGGGCGATCCTCGGCGTCGGCGAGTCCCTCGAGCAGCGCGCGGAACTCGCCGCCCAGCTCGCCCGTCTGGAGCCGGACGAGGTCCCCCTGAACTTCCTCAACCCACGCCCCGGTACTCCCTTCGGCGACTACCCGCCGGTCAAGCCGCGGGACGCCCTGCGCGCCATCGCCGCCTTCCGCCTGGCGCTGCCCCGCACCATCCTGCGCTACTCGGGCGGCCGGGAGATCACCCTCGGCGACCTCGAGGCACAGGGCATGCTCGGTGGCATCAACGCCGTCATCGTCGGCAACTACCTGACGACCCTCGGCCGCCCCGCTGAGGCCGACCTGAAGATGCTGGCCGACCTCAGCATGCCGATCAAGTCCCTCCAGTCCACCCTCTGATCACGACCGTCCCCATTGCCATCACCGTCAGCGACGCCATCACCATCACCATCACCATCACCGCCACCGCGACACCGCCACCGACACCGCGTCGCCGGCACCACGGCACCGGCAGCGCGGCACCGCCAACGGCATTCCAGGCGTCCGATATATGACGAAATGTGCTTTTCCACGGTGCGGCGGTGCGCTTCGACCCCGCGAATCGCGGCCAGGTGGCGGCCACATTCAGCACATGCCGAGGGTTGTTCAAGGATTTCGGCCTCCCCAGCCGAATAGCCCTCGGCATGTGGCCGAATAACCCTCGGCATCCGGCCCAGGACCGGCGCGCCGACCGCGGCTGACTGCGGACGGTCGCTAAAGGTTTCGGCCGGTCACCAATGGTCGGGGCGGAGAGGGCATGGCGGGGAAGGCGAGCTCCTTCGCAGTCGCGATGCTCCCCTAAGCGCATGGACGGACACCCTGGGCGACAGAGGCATTAGGCGACGGGGAGTCTGGACGACGGGAATGCGGAGGTATCGCCGCCGTGATTCCGTACACCCGTGCGGGTCCACGTTGAGGCGTGTGCGACGACCTCTCGGCGTCCGCGCCGAACCCAGGACCTGCGATCCCGCGCATGCGGACGGGATGATGTCAGCCCCTGGCACCGACCCGGGACGCCCATCTTCCGGCGCGAACAGCGGACGTCGACATCCCCGCGCGAACGGGAGACATCGACCTTGTGGCACGGACGGGAGACGTCGGCATCCCGGCGCGGGTGGGGGGCGTCAGGCGTTGGTGGCTGTCATGAGGCCGTGCTCGGCGCAGCGGGCCGACCAGCCGCCAGGGGTGACCTGCACGACCATACGGCGGCGGCAGATTCGGCAGTAGCGCGGTGGCTCCAGCTCGCGGGCCCGCGCACACGCCTCATGGTTCCCCACACCAGCTAGCTGACCACAACGGTCACAGAACGAGGCGTCCATGAACATCAGCTTAAGGCATGGCACACAGGTGTCACCCCGGGTACCCGACCGGCGGCAGCGTACCCCGCATCAGCGAGGACCGGCGGACGGTGACGAGGGCCTGTAAGGGCCCCACGACGACGACAGTCGGACCAGCAGGCGCCAACGATGCTCGGGGGCCGACGGACGTCCACACGCGCCGACACGCGCCGACGGGCGCCGACACGCGCAGACGAGCGCCGACACGCGCAGACGAGCGCCGACACGCGCAGACGAGCGCCGACACGCGCAGACGGACGTAGGTGAAGATCAGCGGACGCCGGCGAAGATCAGCCGGCGGCGACGGGCTCGACGACGGCGATCAGGTCGCCGTCCTGGACGACGTCGCCCTCGGAGACTGCAATGCGGGCCACGGTGCCGCCGTCCTCGCTGATCACGGGGATCTCCATCTTCATGGAGTCGAGGATGACCAGGGCGTCTCCGGCCGCCACTGCGTCTCCCTCGCCGACGACGACCTTCCACACGTTGGCAACCATCTCCGCGCGGACCTCTTCGGTCATCGACGCCCCCTTCAACGGCGGTAGGCCACGGGCCGGGCGGCCGCGACCCCGCGGGTCATGGAGCCCACCAACGGTGAGCCCGCGAGAAGCGTAGTGCCCGCAGCCATCCGGACCAATGCCAATCGCCGACCAGGGACGTCCGTCCAGCGGTGGATCGGGGCGCGAACAGCAACGACGCGCGCGACTCGCCCGCCCGGTGTTGGGAACGAATACCGCAAACCCGCAGACTACGCATGTGCTCGTACTTGTCGTGCTGACTCTGGTGATCGGGTTGGGCGTGGGACTCGCCCGCGGTGGAACGCTCAGCGCCCTCGCCCGCGTCCATGTCCAACAGCCGTTGTTGTTCGCCGCGTTGATCCTGGCAGTCGCGGTCGGCGGGCTCGTACCGGCGTTGCACAGCGTGGCCTGGATCGTGGCCGCTGTGCTCGCGGCGCTGTTCGCCGGGATGAACAACCGCCTGCCAGGCCTTGGCCTGCTGGTCGCCGGCATCATCGCCAACGCCGCCGTGATCACGGCCAATGGTGGGCAGATGCCGGTTTCGCTGTGGCAGGCCCAGCATGCCGGGGTGCCGGCGAACGACATCCTGCGCTCGGCCTTCCACACTCCCGCTGACGGCGACACCAGCCTACGGCTGCTCAGCGACATCATCCCCTTCGCGTTGCCGGGGGCGCCCGCGGTCCTGAGCATCGGGGACGTGCTGATCGCGGCCGCGCTCGGCGTGTTCGGCGCGGTGACCCCGGTCCGTGCGTGGCGGACGCTGCAGGCGCGGCGCAACGCCGCCCTCGCCGGTGCCCTGCCCGCCGCCTACGGCGGACCGCCTCGGCCTGGTACCCGGCGCAGCGCGAGCGGCGTCCCGACCTACGACGACCTGGCCGACCCGCAGCTGGCCGACATGCAGCTGGCCGACATGGACCCGACCACGGACGACTCCTGGGAGTACGTCAAGATCACTAACCAGCATCGCACCAGCACCGACGGCTCAGACGATCCTGACGAGCTCGACGCGCGCGATGAGCTCGACGGCCAGGACGACCTCGGCGACCTCGGCGGTCAGAGTGGTCAGGGCGAACCTCAGGACCTGGGCGGTCGTGCGTATCGGGGCGTTCCGCCGGGCCCCGCGGAACCCGCCGACGATCCCGCGTTCGATGATCGTGGTGGCGGTCCGCTCGACGGCTGGCTCGATGACGATCCCCATGCGGGTCGCGCGGCATCGGACCACGCGGCATCGGCCGGCGCGGACGCGGACCTCACAGCCCCAGACCGCACCGGCCTCGACCCCACTGGCCTCGATCGCACCAGCCTCGACCCCACTGGCCCGGATGGTCCCGATGCTCGCGACGCCGATACCCGTGTGACGGGTCCAGGCGGCACGGGTCCGCGGCGGGCGGGCTCGGGTGGCACGGGTCCGCGGCGGGCGGGCTCGGGTGGCACGGGTCCGCGGGGGGCGGCTTCGGGTGGCGCTGGGCTGGGCGGGGACGGCATGGGCGGCGACGGGTACGACCCGTACGACATCTCCGTCTTCCGCGCGTCCGAGGAGCGGGCGTCCGGCGGTCGTGGGGCGAAGGGCGGCGGGAGCGAGGCCGGCGGGCACCGTCTGCGGCCCTCCGACGCCGGGGTGAGCGAGACTGACCCGTCCGGCCTGGATGACCCGTGGGGCGATGGGCACACGCCGCGCCAACCGGGGGCCACGGCACGCGGCTGACCCGACGGCCGCGTGGGCTGGCACGATGACTGCTGTATCCAGTGAAGGGAAGGAGGACGTCATGGCGAAGAAGAAGCGCAAGCGGCGCGCACGGGCCAAGCACAAGGCCAACCACGGCAAGCGCCCGAACACCTGATCAGATCGGCGGGTCGTGCTTGTGGGCGCGGCCCGCCGCTGGGCGGCGTGAGCGCCGCCGGATGGCCGGGTACCGTCACACGGCTACCCGGCCCGCACGGCTATTCGGCGCGGAACTCACCGGCGTCGACGTCGACACGGGCCGCCCGCAGCCGGGCGAGCACGCTCGTTCGCAGGGTCTCCGGCGCCCGTTCCCCGCCGCACTTGCGGGCGACGAGCATCTTGACCTCACGTTCGAGGCCGAACTCGCGCAGGCACGGGGAGCACTCGTCGAGGTGGGAGCGGATCAGGTTGTGCTGGCCGCCGTCGCACTCCCCGTCGAGGTAGAGGAACACGGCGTCGAGCACCTTTCGGCAGTCGATCTCGTGTTCACCGCCGCAGCTCACGACGCACCACCTTCAACGTCGGTGGAGCCCGCGGGGACCAGCCCACGGTCGGCCGCGTACTGCTCGAGCGACTTGCGCAGACCCCGGCGACCGCGATGCAGCCGGGACATGACCGTCCCGATCGGCGTGCCCATGATCTCCGCGATCTCCTTGTAGGAGAAACCCTCGACATCGGCCAGGTAGACCGCCATCCGGAAGTCCTCCGGGAGGGCCTGCAGCGCATCCTTGATGTCGCTGTCGGGCAGATGCTCGAGTGCTTCGGTCTCGGCGCTCTTGAGGCCGACGGAGGTGTGCGACTCCGCCTCGGCGAGCTGCCAGTCCTCGACCTGCTCGGTCGGGCTCTGCAGCGGCTGGCGCTGCCGACGGCGGTAGGTGTTGATGAAGGTGTTCGTCAGGATCCGGTAGAGCCAGGCCTTGAGGTTCGTTCCGGCCTGGAACTGGTGAAAGGCCGCGAACGCCTTCACGAAGGTCTCCTGAACGAGATCCTCCGCGTCGGCCGGGTTGCGGGTCATCCGCAACGCGGCGGCATACATCTGGTCGAGGTACGGGAGAGCGTCGCGCTCGAAGCGCGCACCCCGCTCCTCGGTGGTCTCGTCGACCAGGATCATCCCCTCACCGTCGTCTGCACCGACAGCGGGCCCGGCGACCGCGGACCCGGCCTGTGGCGCGGCGAGCCGTCCGGAAACGGATCGCCTTCCCGCCGAGGACGATACCCCGGGCACCGCACGATCGCGCGGTGATGTGGGCCGTGATATCCGCCCAGGTGACGCCTGCTCACGGGCCGGCTGCTCGGACGGCCGCCCGTGCGATGCCTGCTGTTGCAGGGCGCTCGCTGGAGTCATGTGACCTCCGCTACCTCGTCTGGCCTCCTGGTCAACCGGACCCGGCTCTGGATGATTCCCGCCCCGACGTCCGACCCGGGCCGGTACCGGGTCATATCCGGGCGGGGAGCGAGACGTCCAGCGGGCCGAGCGGGCCGAGCGGGCCGAGCAGGTCGAGCAGGTAGGCGGCGCCCACATGGGCGGCTTCGGCGACGGCCTCCTCGGGCGCCCGCCCGTCACGGACTCGGGTCCGAAACGAGTGGTCGCCGCCCCGGACGAGGTGCAGGCGACGTTCCCGGGACGCGTCCGGCTCGGGCCGACCGAAGGGATCACGTTCGCCCTGGACCACCAGCACCGGCAGCCCGACCTCGTCCAGTTCGTGCTGACGGGACGGCTTCGGCTCGCCGGCCGCCGTCCGACCCGGCGGGCACAGCGGGAAGCCGAGCGCGAGCACGCCCCGGGCTCCCAGCGGTCCTGCGACCCGCATCGCCACCCGCGATCCCATCGACACCCCCGCCAGTGCGAACGGCCGCCCCGTGTCGGCGACATGCGCGCCCACCGCGGTCAGCGCGACGGCGTCCAGTCGGGCCGCCCGGTCGGGTGCCCGCCGGCCGGCCACCCGGTAGGGCATCTCCAGCCGTCCGATCCGCGCGCCACCCGCGGCCAGGGCCGTGGCCAGCGCGTTGAACAGGGGTGTGTCCACACCGCTACCGGCACCATGCAGAAACACGACCGTCGGGCCGTCGCCGGGAACCAGACGCAGCCGCCCACCGTCGACTGCTGTGTGGACCTCTGTCGCACCCTCCCGCCCAGCCCCCGCCGCCGGTCCGGATTCGGTCGTCACGGCGGCCGGGACGCATTGCCGGGACGCAACGGGGAAAGACCCCGCGTGGTCCGGCTCGGAATCTGTCAGACTTCCACCGTGACTTTGTGACTTGCCTCTCATCAATGCCCCTTGAAGGGTGGGAAAAGCTCCATGCTGCCTGGCCCCGCCGCGGACGCGGGATCGTCTCGAGGACGAGCGCAATCCCTGGTCTGCGAGGCTCCGACGGACAGTGACGACCCGTACTGGGCGTTCTACGAGGAGGTCGCGGCCGCCCAGCTGCGGGAGTGGTTGCCCACGCGGCCGGGGCGGGTGCTCGACGTCTCCGGGCCGCGGGCCAGGTTCGCCCGGCAGATGGTCGGGGCCGGCCATCAGGTGGTCCGGGTGGTCACCGACGCTGTCCCCACCGATCTGCGTGAGCGCGGCGGTGCCACACCCGGCGCGGGGGGTGGTGGGGCGCTGTGTCCGGTCGTGGGCGACGCCCGGTCGCTGGACTGGTTTCACGCCGGCTCGTTCGACGCGGTGCTCGCCGAGGCGCGGGCACTGTCGTTCTGCCTGGCCACCGAGACCACTCTCGAGCAGATCCACCGGATGCTGCGCCCGGGCGGCCAGCTGCTGCTGTGCGTCGACTCGCTGCTGCTGGGGCTGGCCCGGCTGGCCGAGCAGCACCGGTGGGCGGAACTGTCCGACGTACCCCGTGCGGATGTCGTGCTGGTACCCGCCGACGACGGCACGATAACCCGGTGTTTCTGGCCCGAGGAGCTGCGCGCGCTGCTGTCCAGCGCCGGCTTCGAGGTCGACTGGATCCGACCCCGGACAGTGCTGTCCGCCGAGGCCGTCACCCGGGCGCTCGCCGAGGACGTCTCCTGCTTCCCCACCCTGGTCCGGACCGAGGTGGAGCTCTCCGCCGAACGTGAGGGCGAGTCCATCGGCATCCATCTGATCGCCTCCGCCCGCCGCCCCCGGTGACGTCCGGCGGACGGGCCCGGGGCGTCCGCGGCGGCACCGGCGCGGCCTGAGGTCAAGGTGACCGGCCGGTGAACGGGCTGTGGGCCGGCGGGGCGGGGGGAGAGGCGGTGGCCCGGATCGGGCCGTTCATCCGGCATGCTGGCAGGGTGAGCATCCTGACCGGTACCGAGCACGCCGATACCCAGTCCGATCCGTGGCCAGCACCGACGGCGGCGCGGCCGGTGGTGGCCGTCGTACCGGTGCCGGGCGCCAAGTCCGGCACCAACCGGGCGCTGGTACTGGCGGCGCTGGCCAGCGGCGAGTCCCGACTGCGGGGGGCGCTGCGTTCGCGCGACACCCTGCTCATGGCCGGTGTGCTGCGGGCGCTCGGCGCCGAGGTCGACACCGACGGGGTGGACTGGACGGTCCGCCCGGCCCGGTCGACGCGGCTGGCCGCGGGCGCGCGGGCCGACTGCGGCAACGCCGGCACGGTCGCCCGCTTCACCCCGGCGCTGGCCACCCTGCGCGAAGGCGACATCGTGTTCGACGGGGACACCCGGATGCGCGACCGCCCGCTGACTCCCCTGCTCGGGGCACTGCGGCGGCTGGGCGCCGACATCGACTCCGACCGGATGCCCTTCACCGTCCACGGTCACGGGGGGCTGCCTGGCGGTGAGGTGGAGGTCGACGCGTCCAACTCGAGCCAGCTCATCTCCGGTCTCCTGCTCGCCGGTCCGCGTTACGACGCCGGGGTCACGGTCGTGCACCACGGCTCCCGGCTGCCGTCCGGCCCGTACCTGGACATGACGGTGGCGGACCTGCGCGCGGCCGGCGCCACGGTGGACGTCGACCCGCCCGCGGCCGGCGGCACCCGGCGCTTTCGGGTGGCGCCGGGTGAGCTCCTGGCCGGTGAGAAGGTGATCGAGCCGGATCTCAACAGCGCGACCGCGTTCCTCGCCGCCGCGGTCGCCACCGGCGGGCGGGTCGTGGTGCCCAGCTGGCCGGATGTCACCGAACAGCCCGGACGGATGCTGCCCGCGTTGCTCGCGGCCATGGGCGCCTCCACCGAGCGCACCGAACGGGGCCTGGCGGTCACCGGTGGTGGCACCATCCACGGCATCGATGTCGACCTGAGCGACTTCGGCGAGGCCGCGCCGGTGCTGACCGCGCTCGCCGCGCTGGCGAGCTCGCCGTCCCGGCTGCGCGGCATCGGTCACCTGCGGCTGCACGAGACCGACCGGCTCGCCGCGCTCGCCGAAGAACTGGGCCGTCTAGGCGCCCGGATCACCGTGACCGACGACGGGCTGGCGATCGACCCGGCGCCCCTGCACGGTGGACGGCTCGACCCGCGCTCCGACCACCGGCTCGCGATGGCCTACGCGGTCGTCGGGCTGGTGGTGCCCGGGGTCGAGGTCGATGACATCGCCACCACCGGCAAGACCGTTCCCGACTTCCCCCGGATGTGGTCGGCGATGCTGGCCGACCAGTCCGACCAGGCCGACCGGTGACCCGAGGTCGGGCCCTGACGCGGGTCGGCTCGGTCTAGCGGGTCGCGGCGATGCCCCGAGAGCTCGACGAGGACGACGTCCGCATCCGTCCCGGTCGGGGATCACGTCCCCGCACCCGGCAGCGGCCCGACCATGCCGAGGCCGTGCCGGCGGTCGTGGTCGGTGTCGACCGCGGCCGGTACTCCTGCCGGCCGCAGCCGTGGCCCGACCGGCTGGTCGCGGCGGTGCGCGGTGGGTCGATGCGCCGCACGTCCGTCGTCGTCGGCGACCAGGTCGCCCTGGTCGGGGACCTGTCTGGCACCGACGGGGTGCTCGCCCGCCTGGTCCGTCGGGAGGAGCGCACCAGCGTGCTGCGGCGCACCCCGGACGACACCGACCCGGCCGAACGGCCGATCGTGGCGAACGCCGACATCCTGGTGATCGTCTGTGCCGTCACCGATCCGGTGCCCCGGCCGGGCCTGATCGACCGATGTCTGGTCGCCGCCTATGACGGCGGTCTGGCGCCGGTGCTGTGCCTGACCAAGGCGGACCTCGCCGACCCCGAAACGATCACCGAGCTGTACCGGCCGCTTGGCTTCCCGGTCGTGGCCACCCGGCCCGACCAGGACCTCACGGACCTGCACAGTCTGCTGACGCAACGGGTCAGCGTGCTGTTCGGGCACAGCGGGGTGGGCAAGTCCAGCCTGGTCAACCGGCTGGTGCCGGCCGCCGACCGGGCGATCGGCGAGGTCAACGCGGTCACCGGACGTGGCCGGCACACCTCCTCGGCGGCCGTGGCACTGCGGTTGCCGGCCGGCGGCATGGTGATCGACACGCCGGGGATACGGTCGTTCGGGCTGGGCGCGGTGTCGCCGGCGCGGGTGCTGTCGGCCTTCTCCGATCTGGCCGCCGCGGCCGCGTACTGCCAGCCGGGATGTGAACATCTCGCGCCGTCGGCGGACTGCGCGCTGGACTCCGCCGTCACCGGGGGCGGTGCCGACGCCGCGCGGCTGGCGAGCCTGCGCAGACTGCTCGCGGCACGCGCGACACCGCTCTGACCGCGCCGATCGGAGATTCGTCACACTCGTGGGTCACACGGGTTCCGGGCGCCCTTCGCAGCGACGCGTGACCGGGCTCGACTCGTAGTCTCGCAGGGTGACCCCGCCTAACCCCACCTCCGTGGGTTCCGAGTCCCCCGAGGTTCCCGACGCCGTCACCGTCACCGTCGCCGACGATCTCGCGCTTGCGCTGAGCCTCGCGGACGCCGCCGACCGGCTCACCCTGTCCCGCTTCCAGGCCGTCGACCTGCACGTCGAGTCAAAGCCGGACAACACCCCCGTTTCCGACGCGGACACCGCCGTCGAAGCCATGATCCGCGAGCGGCTCGCCGTCGCCCGGCCCGGTGACGCCGTCCTCGGTGAGGAGGAGGGCCTGGTCGGCGGCGACTCCCGACGGCGCTGGATCCTCGACCCGGTCGACGGCACCAAGAACTTCGTGCGGGGCGTTCCGGTCTGGGGCACGCTGCTCGGCCTCGAGGTGGACGGCGAGATGGTCGTTGGTGTGGCCAGCGCGCCGGCGATGAGCCGGCGCTGGTGGGGGGCCCGGGGCACCGGCGCGTTCACCCGCGACGCCACCGGCGACACCCGCGCGTTGCGGGTGTCCTCGGTGACCCAGCTCAGCGATGCCTTCCTGTCGTTCGCCTCGATCGAGGGCTGGCGGACCGCCCGTCGCCTCGAGGAGTTCCTCGACCTGGCCGACCAGGTCTGGCGCACCCGCGCCTACGGCGACTTCTGGTCGCACATGATGGTGGCCGAGGGTGCGGTCGACCTTGCCTGCGAGCCGGAGGTGTCGCTGTGGGACATGGCCGCCCTACAGGTGATCGTCGAGGAGGCCGGTGGTCGGTTCACCGACCTGACCGGAACACGCGGCCCGGGGCACGGCACGGTCCTGACGACCAACGGCCTGCTGCACGAGTCGGCGCTGCGCTCGTTCAACCGCTGACCACCTGGCGTCACCCGCCGGGACCACCCACCCGCCCCGGCACAACCCTCACCCGCACCCACGACCACGGCCATGGCAGCTCGACCGGCTGGGCCTGCTGATGATCGGCTTCGCACATCGTGGGTCGCCCGCCCCGCACCAGCGGGAGAACGCCATGCCGGCGTTTCGCCGGGCGCTGGCCGGCGGGGCGGGTGGCCTGGAGTCCGATGTCTGGCTGACCGCCGACGGCGTGCCCGTCCTGCACCACGACGGGGCGCTCGGGCCGCCGGGGCGGCGGCGGCCGATCGCCACCCTGGCGGCCCGGCAACTGCCGGGATGGTTGCCGACGCTGGCCGCGTTCTACCACGAACTCGGCGCGTCGTTCGGGTTGTCCTTCGAGCTCAGTCTGGACCTGAAGGGCCCGGACACTGGTTTCGCGCCCAAAGCCGATTCCGTCATCGCCGTCGCCCGCGCGGCCGGCGGCAGCGCGGCGGTGGGCCACCTGTGGCTGTGTGGCCATCTCACGCAGCTCGCCGACTACCGGGCCCACGACCCGGACGTCCGGCTGGTCAACTCCGCCTCGCTCGAAGCCGTCCGGGCCGGCGGGGGCCCCGAGGCCTACGCCGAGCGGCTCCGCGCCGCCGGCATCGCCGCGCTCAACCTGCGCACCCGGGAATGGACCCCCCGCACCGCTGGCATCGTCGCGGTGCTCCACGAGCGGGGCCTAGCCGCCTTCGGCTGGGACGCCCAGCGCACGGCCACCCTGCGCCGGCTGGCCGGATACCGGCTCGACGCCGTCTACAGCGACCATCTGGACCGGCTGGTGCGGGTGACCGGCCGACGACCCGGTACTCCCCCGACCGACGATGCTCGACCGCCCTCGCCCGCCTGAGCGCCGGGACGGCCACCTGGGCGCTGTGACAGCCATCCGGGCCCGTGACGCGCGGAACCGCCACACCGGCACAATGAGCCAGCTGGCCAACGGCGCTGTCGACATCAGAGCGGCCATCGAGGACGGCAAGGCCACGCAAAGCTTGATGCGCAGCGTGACCGACTACATGACCGACGATAAACCTGTGCGTTGTGTTGACTTCGGCGAGGTATAGCCGCCGACGATCGGCGAGCGCAACGAGGTTAGCCGCCCGGTGGGACGAACCGGCCGATTGGCCGCCGAGCGCGATTAACGCGCAACCCACTGCGGATGAGCCCCGGACTCGCTACGGACACTTTCCTGACACCGCGATGGCGTATGACTCCGCTCAGTCCTCCTCCGTGGCCTCGCCAACCTCGGCGACCTGCAGCATCTGCTCCGGAAACCCGGTGCGTTCCGCTACTCGCTCGACCGAGTAACCCTGCCTCACCAGGTCACGAGCCTGTTCCAAGGTCCAGCCCCGCCCGGGGTCAACCCGGCGAACGACCACTTCACTCGCCTGGCGCCGTTCCTGCGGCCAGCTGAGTCGTGCACGGCGTGCCAAGAGTCGACCTCCGCGATTTGACGACTTTGGTGTTACGTCACCAAGGATAGGCCATATTGACAGCGGCCTGCCCACCTGAACTCCATGATAGTAGCTGGCGACCTGTTAATGCAGACCAGCTCCGAAGAGCGCACATCACACGAAGTCCAGCCCGCCCGAACAGGCCCCCACGCCCGAACAGCGCCCCTTGGCCGAAGGGAACCAGGAACTGTACCGAACCAGCAGCCACTTCCGCGGTGTCTCTGCCGGACGAAGGCCAGTCCGCCAGTACCTCCGGGCGGGCGGACTCCCATGCCATCCGGATCAGAACTCGATGTTGCTCATCACATGCTTGATCCTGGTGTAGTCCTCAAGTCCATAGACCGACAGATCCTTGCCGTAGCCACTACGTCCGAAGCCGCCATGTGGCATCTCCGCAACCAGCGGCAGGTGGGTGTTGATCCACACACAACCGAAATCCAGCCGCCGCGCGACCCGCATCGCCCGGCCGTGATCGCGGGTCCACACACTCGAGGCAAGGCCATAGTCGACCCCGTTGGCCCAGGCCACCGCCGCGTCCTCGGTGTCGAAACGCTGCATGGTGATGACGGGCCCGAACACCTCCCGCTGACTGAGCTCGTCGTCCTGGCGTAGCCCCGCGACGACGGTGGGCGGGTAGAAGAAGCCGGGTCGACGCAGGGACGCCCCGCCGGTGAGCACCTCGGCATGTGCGGGCGCCCGCTCGACGATGCCGCTGACCCGGGCGAGCTGGTCGGCGCTGTTGAGTGGCCCGTAGTCGATGCCCGGCTCGTCCGGTGCGCCCGTGGTGGTGTTCTGGGCGGCCTTGGCCAGGGCCGCGGCGAGCGCGTCGTACACACCGTCGGCGGCGAGTACCCGGGTCGCGGCCGTGCAGTCCTGACCGGCGTTGAAGTAGGCCGCCGCGGCGATCTCGGTGGCCACCTCGCTCGGATCGACGTCCTCGAAGACGATGACCGGCGCCTTGCCGCCGAGTTCCAGGTGCACCCGCTTGAGCGTGTCGGCCGCCGCCCGCGCCACCGCCATCCCCGCCTGCACACTGCCCGTGATCGACACCATCGCCGGCCCGGGATGGGCGACCAGGGCCCGTCCGGTGTCGCGGTCCCCGCACACGACGTTGAGCACGCCGGGCGGGAGGAACTCCGCGGCGATCCGGGCCAGCAGCAGACTGGACGCCGGCGTCGTCTCGGCCGGTTTGAGCACGACCGTGTTGCCCGCGGCGATCGCCGGGGCGATCTTCCACACGGCCATCATCAGCGGATAGTTCCAGGGCGTGACCTGCGCGCACACCCCCACCGGCTCGCGGCGCACGAAACTTGTGTGCCCGGCCAGGTACTCGCCGCCCGCGCGGCCCTCCAACGTGCGGGCGGCCCCGGCGAAGAAGCGGATCTGGTCGGCGCTCGGCCCGACCTCCTCGCTGCGGGTGAGCGCCAGTGGCTTACCGGTGTTGGCGCTCTCCACCGCGGCGATCTCGTCCGCCCGCTCCTCCACCGCGTCCGCGAGCCGCAGCAGGGCCCGGGCGCGCTGCGCCGCGGGGGTGTCGCGCCACGACGGGAACGCCGCCGTGGCCGCCTCGACGGCCGCGGTCACGTCGAGCGGTCCCGAGCGGGGCGCGTGGGCCACCGTCCGACCCGTCGCCGGGTCCACGATCGGGGTCGTCGTGCCCTCGGCCGAGGGCACGGCGGCCCCGTTGATCAGGTTGGTCAGGGTCGCGTCCATGCCTTCTCCCTCACTCGGTCAGCACCGTCGGTTGGTCAAGCACCCGCGTACGCGGGCGGGCACCTCTGTGGCGTTCAGCCGGCGGCGACGAGGTCCTGGGCGAGCTGGTCGAGTCCGTCCAGGTAGCGGTCGACATCGGCGTCGGTGTGCTGCACCGACAGGGTCCACTCCTCCTCGCGCCCCGGCGCCATCAGCACACCGCGGTTGGCGTGGTAGAGCCAGGCGAGATCGGGTAGCTCCGCCACCTGGTGCGCCATGAAGGACGTGTAGTCGCGGATCGGCGCATCCGTGATGTTCACGCAGCCCTTGGAACTGATGCCGACCGTGTAGCCGGGAATGCCGTACCGGGCCAGAATGGTGTCGCAGCCACCGATCAGCCGGTCGTTGAGACGATCAAGATGATCGTAGGCGGCGGGCGTCAGCACCTCCAGCAGGCTCGCCCGTGCGGCGGCCATGGTCAGCGGGTTGCCGTTGAACGTGCCCACCTGCTTCACCCGGTCGGACGCGACCACTTCCATGATCTCCGCGGTGGCGCCGATGGCCCCGGACGGCAGCCCGCCGCCGAGCGCCTTGGCCAAGGTCACCATGTCCGGGCGGACCCCGAAACGCTGCGTCGCACCGCCCGGGGCGACGCACAGTCCCGTCTTGACCTCGTCGAAGATCAGCACGATGCCGTGCCTGGCCGTGATCTCCCGGACCGCCTGCAGATAGCCCGGCTCGGGCAGCACCACCCCGAGGTTCATCATCGCCGCTTCCATGATCACGCAGGCTGGTAGTCGACCCTCGGACTCCAGTTCCTCGATGCGGCGTTCCATCGAGGACGCGTCGTTGAACGGCACCGGGACCGTGAGGTCGATGACCGCCTGCGGGATGCCCGCCCCGTAGCCGAGGGAGTTCATGTGCTCGGCCGGGCCGATATCGGCGTACGGCGTGCCGATGGACACCATCACGTAGTCGTGATGACCGTGGTAGGAACCAAAGATCTTGATGATGGTGTCGCGGCCGGTGACGCCGCGGGCGATCCGGATGGCATCCATCGTCGCTTCGGAGCCCGAGTTCACATAACGCCACTGCGGCAGCCCGAACCGGCGAGCCAGCTCCTCGCTGACCACGATGGAGTCCTCCGTCGGCATCGCGAAGTGGCTGCCCAGACCGATCCGATCACGGACTGCCCGCACGATCGCCGGATGGGCGTGCCCCTGGACCATCGATCCGTAGCCGTTGTGGAAGTCGGCGTACTCCGTACCGTCCACGTCCCACACCCGCGAACCGACCCCATGGGTGAGGTAGATCGGCCACGGATCACGGACCTGGTAGGACGACGGCACCCCGGACGTCATCGATCGCACCGCCCGTTCGTGCATCCGCCGCGAGCCGGGTGTGCCGGCCCGCAACCGGACCTCCTCACGCTCGGTGAGTTCCTCGGCCCGAGCCCGCAGCGCCCCCACCTCCCGCTGCCCCTGCTCTCGCCGCGGCTGCCCGTCACGATCCGCTTCCCCCGCCGTGCGCCCCGACCACCGCCCGGGCACGATCGTCTCTGCCATCGTCCACGCCCCCTCACGAAGCCGACCCACCGCTCCGACAGTTAGCTTGACCACTGAAAGCGTAGCCCGCATCCCGAATCAACGACGGAATCCGTCGGGAAAGTCGGATTTTGGAATCGCATCCCCATGGACTCGTCGGTAGCCATACGATGACGGCACATGCGGGAGCCAAGGAGGATGCCGGTGCGGGCGCGACGGGCCCCTGGCCAGCGGTCCGGCTCGGACGGGCTGTTGGACGACGTCAATCGGGCCATCATCGAGCAGCTGCAGGCCGACGGGCGGCGCTCCTACGCGGCCATGGCCGGTGTCGTCGGTCTGTCCGAGGCCGCCGTACGCCAGCGCGTCCAGCGGCTGCTGGAGGCCGGGGTGATGCAGATCGTGGCGGTCACCGATCCGCTGCAGGTCGGCTTCCACCGCGAGGCGATGGTCGGGGTCCGGGTCAGTGGCGACGCACGGGTCGCCGCCGAGCAGATCGCCGAGCTGCCCGAGGTCGACTACGTGGTCCTCACCGCCGGCTCGTTCGACCTGTTGGTCGAGCTCGTCGCCGAGGACGACGAGCATCTGCTGGACGCGATCAACAGCAGCATCCGGGCCATGCCGCAGGTCATCGCCACCGAGACCTTCGTCTACCTCCGCCTGGTGAAGCAGACCTACACCTGGGGCACGCACACCGCCAGCCGCGCCCCGGTCGACCCCGCACGTTCCCCCCTCGGCGACCACCACCCTGGCCGCGGCGAGAACCCTGGCCGCGGCGAGAACCCCGATCGCGGGCGGGAACACCAGCGCGACGGCGGGTGAGACCGCCATCCGGCGGGAACGGACGGCCTGCCACCCTTGAACGGGCAGCGGAGTCACACAAAGGACACCACATCAAGGCAACGACAAAGCGTCAACAGGAGTCAAACAGGCACAGTGGAATCCCACTGGCTCCGGTTCGGACATAATGGGGTAACCATGGCGCTGGTCCACCATGACCCGCAGGACGGCATTCTGACGACCCGCATCGGCCAGGCCGAGATCACCGTGCGGCCCGAGCCGCCGGCAGCCGCCGGCAGCACCGCCGTGATCCTGCTCCGGGTCGACGCTCCCATGCTGGACACCCTTGCCGCCGCCTACCTGGGCCCTGACGAGGCTCGCAGCCTCGCCCAGTCCCTCGTCCGCGCCGCCGAAGCCGTGCAACCATCCTCACCCTGGCGCGCTCCCCGCCCCCATCCGCAGGCTCACCCCCGCTGACCGGCACGTTGTCGGCGGCCCTGCGGCCGAGCGGCCGCACCGGCGGGTAGGTCGCGTCGTCCTGCGTCCCGCAGGACGACCAACCACCTCCCGAGCCGCGGGCTCCCGCCAGTCACCGGAATGCCCTGGCCACGCGCCCGAACGTGGTGCGCGGCCGCCACCGCGTCATCCCGCCACCGGGCACCGCTTCTCAGAGCCGCCCCAACCTCAGCCGGCCTGAAGAGCCTGACGGCCATCGCGTACGAACCGCGACCTGCCCGCACCGACCCATCCACAGAGCCGACGCTGGCGGCCCGCGGCCGTCTCCATCCCGAAAACAAAATAAGACCCGGATTTTCATCCGGGTCTTATTTCGGTGGTAGCGGGGGCAGGATTTGAACCTGCGACCTCTGGGTTATGAGCCCAGCGAGCTACCGAGCTGCTCCACCCCGCGTCGGTGTGAGTTCACCATACATGTTCGCCACCGGGGGGTGTCAAATCGATGGCGTACCGATTTCGAATTTTCTCGTATCGATCTTCCCTCGCCCGTCCGCACCGCGACCACTCGCCGCCCTGGACGTCCACCATGATCGCCTACGCCGGGTCGACCACGCCCGCGAGACCCGGGCCCGGCGTCCACCTTCCCTGGCACCCACACAGCCACCGCCCTCGACCCCGCACGGACCACGACTCCCCTGGCGTGCACCTGTCGCCGCCAGACGGTCTCGTCCTGTGGAGGGCGAGACCGTCGGAGCTCCACGGGGATCGGGTTAGCCGCTCGCGGCGGGCGGGCTGGAGGGGCGGGGTGAGACGACGACGGCGGAGGCGGGCGCGGAGGGGGAGGGGGAGCGTGCGGTGGAGGACGGGGACGGGGAGACCGGCGCCGTGGACGCGGGCGGGGCGAGGGTGCGCAGGCGGGCGAGAGCGGCCGCGAGGTCGGACTGGGACTGGCCGTAGGCGGTGAAGTCGGGTGGGTTCTTGCCCAGGGCGGTCTGGCCCGACTGGTAGGCGCGGTCGGCATCGTTGATCGCGTCCTGCAGTGCGGTGCCACCGCCGGCGGCTGAACCACCGGTGGCACCGGCGCTCGCGCCACCGGCGCCGGCGCCGGCGCCATTCTGATCACCGTTGGTGACGCTGTCGGCGCCGGAGCCGGCTCCGGCGGCGGCGGCGCCCGCCCCGGATCCGAAGACCTTGTCGAGGGCCTCGCCCAGGGAGGTGCCGAAGCCGATGCGTTCGCCGTACGCGGCGGCGACCCCCTGCAACGTCGGGTAGCCGGTACTGCCGCGGGCCTGGACGTAGTACGGCTCGACGTAGAGCAGACCACCGGCGACGGGCAGGGTCAGCAGGTTGCCCTCGATGGTCTGGGAGCCGGCGCCACGCCACAGGGTGAGCTTGTTGACGACGTCGGCGTTGGACTCGATGGCGCTCTGCACCTGCACGGGGCCGCTGATGGTGTCCCCGGAGGGGAGCTTGAGCAGGGTGAACTGGCCGTAGGTACCGGGATCACTGGAGACGGCCATGTAGGCGGCGAGTTTGGAGGAGCGCGCCGAGATCAGGGGGGAGGTGAGGTTGTAGGTCGGCTTCGTCCGTCCGGGGAGCTGGCTGTAGACGTAGAACGGGGGCTGCGGCTGGTCGCTGCCGTCCGGTGAGTCGGAGACCTGCCAGAAGTCCACCTGGGAGTAGAAGTCCTGGGCGACCTGGGCGGGGGTGCGACCCGGCGTGTCGGCGACGTGGTACTGGCCGATCAGGTCGCGCTGCACCTTGAAGAGGTCCTCGGGGTAGCGCAGGTGCTCCATCAGCGACGGGGAGATGGCCTTCTTCGGCTGCACCGTGTCGGGGAACGCCTTCATCCAGGTGCGCAGCACCGGGTCCTTCTCGTCCCAGGCGTACAGCGTGACGGTGCCGTCGTAGGCGTCGACGGTGGCCTTCACCGAGTTGCGGATGTAGTTGACCTGGTCCGGGGGCTGCTGCGCGCGGTTGCCGCTCTGCGCGGTGACCGCGTCCGCGGTGACGTCGCCGAGGGTGCGTCGGGCCGAGTACGGGTAGCCGTCCGAGGTGGTGTAGCCGTCGAGGATCCAGGTGATCTTGCCGTTGACGACGGCCGGGTAGGGGTCGCCGTCCAGGGTGAGCCAGGGCGCGGCCTTGCTGACCCGGTCGCGCGGGTTGCGCTCGTAGAGGATGCGCGAGTTCCTGGTGATGTCCCCGGAGAGCAGCAGGTTCTTCTCACCGAACCGCAGGGCGAACAGCCCCTGGCGGAAGGTGGAGCCGATGGAGACTCCGCCGTCACCGTTGTAGGTCGTCGTCGCCTGGGTGTTGCCGGGGCCGGGACCGTCGATCTCCACCTGGCGGGTGCCGACGACCGAGTACTTCGGTGACATCTCGCCGAAGTAGATCCGGTCCTGGGTGACGCCGAAGTCGCCTTCCTGGGGCAGGTTGCGCTCACCCTGCTCGAAGGCGGGCCGGCCGTTGTCGACGGTGGTCGACGGCGCGGCGACGAAACCCTTGCCGTGGGTGTAGGTCAGATGGTCGTTGATCCAGTTGCGCTGCTCGGTGCCGAGACCGGCCTGGTTCAGTTCCCGGACGGAGACGACGTAGTCACCGGTGACGTCCTTGCCGTCGTCGCCGCGGACGGTGTAGCGGTCGACGTCCAGGGTCTTCGGGAAGGTGTAGTAGCCGCGGATCTGCTGGAGCTGCTGGAACGTGCGGGACACCTTGCTCGGGTCGAGCAGCCGGGTGTTCGGGATCGTGCCGGTGTCGGCGGCGACCTTGGCGGCGGTGACGTCGGTGCGGGCCGCGTACGGTTCGGAGCGCACCTTGTCGATGCCGTAGGCGTCCCGGGTCGCGGTGATGTTGCGTTCGATGTAGGGCGTCTCCCGGGTGGCCTCGTTCGGCCGGACCTGGAACTGCTGGACGAAGGTCGGGTAGATGCCGCCGATCACCGCCGAGGACAGTGCCAGGATGCCGACGCCGACCAGCGGCAGCGTCCAGCCGCGCTGGAAGATGTTGTAGATGAACAGCACCGCGCAGGCCAGCGAGATGAACAGCAGGATGAGCTTGGCCGGCAGCACCGCGTGCACGTCGGTGTACGACGCTCCGGTGGCCACGCCGCGGGAGGAGAAGACCGAGCCGAACCGGTCCAGCCAGTAGGCCCAGGCCTTGAGCAGCGCCACCAGCCCCAGCAGGACCGAGATGTGCGCCTTGGCGGCCGGTGTCACCCGCTCCCGGGGCGTCTGCAGCTGGATTCCCCCGAACAGGTAGTGCGTCAGGATCGTCACCAGCAGCGAGAGCAGGACCGCGGTCAGCAGGAAGCCCAGCAGGAACCGCTGGAACGGGTAGGTGAAGGTGTAGTAGCTGATGTCCCGGTGGAACTGCGGGTCGGTCTCGCCGAACTTCACGCCGTTCACCCACAGCAGCCAGGTGCGCCAGTGCCCGGATGCGGACAGTCCCGCGGCCAGGCCGAACAGCGCCGCCACCGCGACCAGGGCCAGCTTCATGTACGGCTCGACGGCCGAGCGGTACCGCTCGAGGTTCTGCTGTTCGGTCGACAGCGGCCGCACCGGGGGGCGCAGCCTGTAGGCCAGTACGATGTTGGTCCCGATCACAACGGCCATCACCACGCCGAAGAGCGCGAACAACAGAATCCGGGTGTAGATGACGGTGGTGAAGACCTTGCTGAAGTTCACCGAGCGGTAGAACAGCAGATCGGTGTAGAACCGCGTGAAGACCGTGACGAACGCGATCAGCACGGCCAGGACCAGCGCCACCGGGACAATCACCTTGGCGCGGGTCAGCACCGGGCGGGGGCTGGTCGAGGCCACAGTTCCTCCGTGCGGTCAGGGCGGTCGGCCCGCGGTCGTTGTTCGTACGTCGTCGTCGTCAGGTGGTACGGCCTTCGTCCGACACGTCTGACGAAGCGTGAAGCACCCTGTACCGCAACCTACGCCAGCGGCTGCGGGCAGATCGGAGAGGATGGGTCGGTGAGCAGCCCGAACATCACGGAGTTGACCTCCGTCGTACTCGAGGTCGAGCGACACGTCGCCGACTCGGGGTGGGACCAACCCAGCCAGGTCTACGCCCTCGCGGACACCGGTGACCTGCTGGCCCGCGAACCAGCCCTGGCCCCCCACATCGGCGACTCGCCGCCCGGGTCGCTGACTCCGGTCGAGCAGGAGCCGCTGCCGGCGGGCCGTCTCGACGAGGTGCTGGCGGGCATCGGATGGCCCCCGGAGGTGCTGGGCTGCGTTCTGGTCACCGAACTGGTCGTCCTGCCGCCCAGCGCCGAGCAGGAGGCGCCGTACTCCGACGAGGAGATCGAGTACTGGGCCGCCAACCATCCCGAACGCCAGGACGTCCGGCTCGCCGTCGGGGTGACCCGCAGCGGCCTGCACGCCTCCTGCCTGCGGGTACGGGGCGACGACGAACTCGTGGTCGATCCTGACCTCGCCGACAACCTGATCGACGGGCTGCTCGCGACCTTCCAGTGAACGCCCGGCCGTCCCGTCCGCTCAGCAGGACGGGACGGTCGCGGCCGGGTTGGTCCGCAGGGCCTCGACCGAGCTCAGGGCGTCGGCCAGGGTGTTCACCCTGACCAGGCGGGGTGCCTTGCCCCGCTCGACGGCCTTGGCGTCCGTGCAGTTGGCCGCCGGCACGAGGAAGATCGTCGCACCGGACTCCCGGGCGCCGAGGACCTTCTGCTGGATGCCGCCGATCGGGCCGACCACACCCTTCTCGTCGATGGTCCCGGTGCCCGCGATGATCTTGCCGCCGGTGAGCTCTCCGGGTGTGAGCAGATCCACGATGCCCATCGCGAACATCAGGCCGGCGCTGGGACCACCCACGTCCGACAGGCGGATGCTGACCGTCAACGGATAGGTGTTCTTGAGGCTGGTCGTGACGCCGATGATGGCGCGGTTCGGATCGTCGGGCGACGGCCGGGTGACGATCGTCGTGGACTCGTCCTTGCCGGCACGGTGATAACTGATGGTCACCGATGCTCCGGGACGGACCTTGCCGATCTCGGTGCGCAGTTGCTCCTGGCTGGTCACCGAGACCCCGTTGACCTTGGTGAGCACGTCGGCGGTGGCGAGTTTGTCGGCCGCCGGGGAGCCGTCCGGTACGGAACCGACCGTGACCGCCGCGCCGGTGGGTTCGATCTTCAGCTGCGCGAGGGCCGCGGCGGTCGCCTGGTCCTGGGAGTCCAGCATGGCCTGGGTGTTCTCCTGCTGGACCTGCTGCTCGGAGGAGCCGCGGGGCCGGATCAGCTCGGTGGGCACCACCGCCTGGTCGGAGTCGAGCCAGTCGTGCAGGGCACTGACCAGGTTGAGCCGGGGCGTCTCCTCGACGGTGGTCAGTTCCAGCCGGCCGGACGTCGGGTAGGTGCGGCGCCCCTCGATGGTGATCAGCCGCGTGCCGTCCACCGCGCCGAGGGTGTCGGTCACCGGCCCGGGTGCGAGTGTGACGAAGGGGACCGGCAGCCACAGGCCGACCACCAGCAACACCAGCGCCAAAACCGAGGTGACCACCAGTGTTTGGGTGCGCCGGACCATTCCCGCAGTCTATGTACCCACCCGCGCCGCGGGACCAGCCGTCCACCGCCGGCACCCGCTGGGCATACGAGACGGCGCCCGCCGCAACGAGATGCGACGGGCGCCGACGTGCGGGCCGAGGGGCCCTACTCGGAGCCCTCCGGGCGAGGCCGCGGCCGCTTCTGCAGATCGTCGAGGACGATCGGCCCGGTGACCGGGCTCAGCAGATAGGTGTCGTCGACGTCGAGGGAGTCGACATCGAGGGGATCGATATCGAGGGAGTCGACATCGAGGGAGTCGACGTCGAACGGGTCGTCGTTGAATCGGGCCGGCAGGCTGGTGTCGTACCCATCTCGCCCGCGCGGATCTCGGTCGGGCAGGTCGACCTCACCCAGGCGATGATCGCGCGGATCGGAATCCGCCAGGCCGTGGTCGGACCAGTCACCAGCCAACCAGTCCCGATCGGACCAGCCGAACTCGGACCAGTCCCGATCCGACCAGAACCGGTCATCTGGACCGTAGCCGTCCCGCGAGTGCGGGATGCGTTCGTCGGGATCGGGCCGGTAGGAGCGGCCGCCGCCCTCCGGTGCGAACGGGAAGGCGTCGCCGCCCACCGCACCACGACGGTCGGAGGTGGAGGACGCGGGGGGAATCGGGCGGGCGAGCGCGGCCATGCTGCGCCGGTAGCCCGCAATAGTGATCATGGCTTCGGAGGAACGGTCGGGTCGGCTACGCATGGCAACCCACACGAGCGCCACGACGAGGGCGACAGGGGGGATCAGCAGGAACCACATGGGAAGCCTCGACGTCGAGACGAACAAGAAGGTGACTAATTTCTATCGTAGGTGCCCCGCTCAGCAGGCGCCTACCCATTCCACCGCGCCATCGGCAAAAATCTGGTGTTTCCAAATGGGAACCTGCGACTTGATGTCATCGATCAGACGACGACAGGCGGCAAATGCCTCGCCGCGATGGGCCGCGCCCACGGCCACCACGACCGCGACGTCCCCCACGTGGAGGTGCCCGGTTCGGTGGGTCACCGCGACCGCGTGGGCCCCCGCCCGCGCCGCGACGTCCGCCGCGACCCGCGCCAGCTCCACCTCCGCTCGCGGATGCGCCTCGTAAGCAAGGTCGGTCACCGGGCGGCCGTGATCGTTATCCCTTACCACGCCCACGAACAGCGCGATCCCGCCAACTTCGGGCAGCATCACGGCCGAGACGCACTCGTCGATCGACAACGTAGCGTCACGAACCTCGGCCAGGGTGACCCGAGCGGGGTTGCCCACCGGCCCGCCCCCGGCACCGCCAGCAGCCGCGTCGCCGGTGGGCGAGAAGGTCATGAGGGTGGAGGCGCCGTCGGCGGTGGGTTCGCTGCCGGTCGCGCCGGTGGGATCGGTCACGGGGGCGATGTCGTCGGGCCCGTCCGTTGTCGCAACGCTGGTCGGCTCCACATCTCGACCCTAACCGTGCCTCGCGGCGGCCGTTCCGCCCAGCCGGCAGAAAACGCATTACCGTGGGTTCATGCCCGAACCACACACGCGACGTCTCGCTTCCCGATCAGGCCACGTCCGATGAGTGGCGACCTTCCGTTCGGCTTCGGCCCCACCGGTGGTGGTGGCGGCGAGGAGCCCCGCTCCCCCTTCGGCAGTGGAGCGCCGTTCTTCGCCGAGCTGGAGCGGCTGCTGTCCTGGCAGGGCGGCCCGGTCAACTGGGAGCTGGCGCGCCAGATCGCGGTCCGCTCACTGGGTGACGGTGCCTCCGTCGTCCCCGTCGGCGAACAGCATCAGGTCGCGGAGGCGCTGCGGATCGCCGATGTCTGGCTCGACCCGGTCACCGCGCTGCCCTCCGGGGCCACGAGCGCGGCCGGCTGGTCGCGGGTGGAATGGGTCGAGAAGACCCTGCCGGTATGGCGCACCCTGTGTGATCCGATCGCGACCAAGGTCGTCGAGGCGATGCGGACCGGCATCTCCAGTGGGCTGAGCCAGCTGGGCGGGGGTGGCATCGAGCTGCCCGAGGAGCTGCGCGGCGCGCTGCCACCGGGGGTCGATCTCAGTGCGCTGATGGGCGCCGGTGGACCGGTCATGAGCATGATGAACCAGGTCGGCGGCATGCTGTTCGGCGCGCAGGTCGGCCAGGCGATCGGGACGCTGGCCGCCGAGGTCGTCTCCTCCACCGAGGTGGGACTGCCGCTGGGGCCGGCCGGGATGGCCGCCCTCGTACCCGCCGGTGTCGCCGACTTCGGCGCTGGCCTGGAGATCCCGGCGGACGAGGTGCGCATCTACCTGGCGCTGCGGGAATCGGCCTCCAGTCGACTGTTCGCGCATGTGCCGTGGCTGCGGGCGCACGTCCTGGGCGCGGTCGAGGAGTACGCCCGCGGCATCGCGGTCGACACCGAGGCCGTCGGCCGGGTGATGCGGATGGTCGATCCGAGTGCGCTGATGAACCCCGAGCGGCTGTCCGAGGCCCTCGGGGAGGACGTGTTCAACGACGCGACCACACCCGAGCAGCAGGCGGCGCTCGCCCGCCTCGAGCTCATCCTCGCGCTGATCGAGGGCTGGGTCGACCATGTCACCGATGCCGCGGCGACCGGGCATCTGCCGGGATCGGCCGCGTTGCGGGAGATGGTCCGCCGCCGCCGGGCCGAGGGAGGCCCGGGCGAGCAGACCTTCGCGACGCTGGTCGGGCTGTCGCTTCGGCCCCGCAAGCTGCGGGAGGCGGCGGCCCTGTGGGCGGCGTTGGCGCAGGCTCGTGGCCGGGACGGGCGCGACGCGGTCTGGGAGCATCCGGACCTGCTGCCCACCTCGGACGATCTGGGTTCACCCGACGGCTTCGTGCACACGACGAGTTCCGGTGTGCTCGACGACCCCATCGCCGAGATCGAGAAGCTGCGCGACACGCCACCGGCTGAAAGCGGCCTCAGCAAGGGTTCGGCTGGTCGGGGACCAAGCGGCACCGGCCCGGCTGGTGACGGCCCGGGCGCCACGACCACGGATGGCACGGCCACCGATGGCACGGACGCGGGGGACGAAGGCCCGAGTGCGCAGGGTCCGGGTGGCGATCGGCCGGACGGCACCGGCTGATCGCTCGTCCGTTCGTCCGGACGGGCCGGCGGTTGTCCACAGGCTCGGATCGCTCGTCCACAGCGGTCGGCGGGCTCTCGCCCAGGACCGGATCCGCGTGACACGGTGGTCCTCCCGGCCCACGGGCCGGATTCCGAACTGTGTCCGGCGGCCTCGGCCGCCGGTGGACCCGTGGGGGATCCATGCGCCCGATCCTCAAGCCTGGCCTACGTCGGCTCTGGCACAACGGCTCGACCTTGCAGCTCGGCATCGATCCGACTCGGGCCGTGGTCGTCACCGGTCTCCAGCCGGCGCACACGGCCCTGCTCGACACGCTCGACGGCCGCCGCACCTGGGAGCAGGTGCGTGCCGACGGCGGCCCGGCCGGTCAGGATCTGCTTGATCTGCTCGCCGAGGCCGGCATGCTGACCGACGCGACCCTCACGTCGTCGCTGATGGCTCCCGACCCACAGGCGGCCGCACGGCTCGCTGAGGCCCTGGGGGTACCGGGCAGCGCCGTGGAGCCAGCCGTCGCCGCCCGGGGCGGACGAGCCCGGCTGCTTCCGGATCTGGCCGCGCTGTCCCTGCGTTGGGCCGATCCGGCTCGCCCGCTGGCGGTGCTGCGGGCCCGGCAGGCCGCCCAGGTGCTGGTCCAGGGAGCCGGGCGGGTCGGTGCGCAGATCGCCGCCCTGCTGGGTGCGGCCGGCATCGGCCGCATCGTGATCGATGATCCCGGGGTGGTTTCCGCCGCCGACGTCGCGCCCGGTGGGCTGCGGCTGGCCGATGTGGGCCGCTCCCGGGCTCTCGCGGCGGGTGCGGCGCTGACCCGGATCGGCCATGGTTCCCCCGGGCAGCAGCCGTCGGCGGCACCGTCCCGGCCGGCGCGCGCTTCCACTCGGCCCGGTCGGCCCGATCAGGTGCCGGTGGTCGGCGACTCCGGGCCACCGGTGCCCGCGGCCTTCGAAGCGGATCTGGTGGTGCTCGCCCCGATCGGCCCGCCGCTGCTCGCCCCGGATCTCGCGCTCGACCTGGAACACCGCGGTCACGCCCATCTGCTGGCCGGGGTACGTGAGACCAGCGGAATCGTCGGGCCGCTCGTCGTGCCCACGGTGACGGCCTGCCTGCACTGCCAGCATCTGCACCGCCACGACCGGGATCCCGACTGGCCGCGGCTCGCCCTCCAGCTGATCCGGCCGCGGACCAACGGCGACGACCCCTGCGACGTGACCCTCGCGAGTCTGGTCGCGGCGCTCACCGCGATGCAGGCCCTGGACTATCTCGACGCGTCCGCTCCCCTCCCCCGGCCCGGCCACGCCGAGCGGCAGCCTTCGGCCGCGCACCGCATCGCTGAGACGAAAGCCATAGTGCTGCGCGGCGAGACCCCCCTGCCGGCGACGGCGAACGGATCTCTGGAGTTCGCCGTGCCCGGCTGGCAGGTCGCCCGCCGCAGCTGGCCGGTGCACCCCAACTGTCCCTGTCGGACAGCCCGTCGCGCCGCCCGGGCCGCGCCGCCGGGGGTGCCCCGGGCGGGCACGGTCCCGCCCCGTCCCGGTGGCCGCGGCGACCCGCCGACACACCGGGCTGGGCCAGCCGAAGCTGGATAACACCCAACAGTTCGTCACGCGACCCTCCCGTAACACGGCGGGAGGGGGCACGATGGAGCTGTGTCCGACATCCCGCGGCGGGCCGTGGTCCGCACCGCGAAACTGGCCGCGCTCCCCTTGGGGATCGCCGGCCGCGCCACGATAGGCGCCGGTCGACGCCTGGGCGGTCGCCCCGCCGAGGTCGTCGCCTCTGAGCTGCAGCAACGCACCGCCGCACAGATCTTCCGCGTGCTCGGTGAGCTCAAGGGCGGCGCGATGAAACTCGGCCAGGCGATGTCCGTCTTCGAGGCCGCGCTGCCCGACGAGGTGGCCGCGCCCTACCGGGCGGCACTGACCAAACTGCAGGAGGCGGCCCCGCCACTACCCACCGCGGTGATGCGGCGGGTGCTCGAGGAGGAACTGGGCCCCGAGTGGCGGTCGCTGTTCGCCGAGTTCGACGACACGCCGGTCGCGGCGGCGAGCATCGGTCAGGTCCACCGGGCGGTGTGGGCGGACGGCCGGCCGGTCGCCGTCAAGGTGCAGTACCCGGGAGCCGGCCCCGCGCTGCTCGCCGACCTGACCCAGCTTGGTCGGGCCGCCCGTCTGTTCAGCTCGATCGTTCCCGGCCTGGACGTCAAACCCCTCATCGAGGAGCTCAAGGCCCGCGTCGCCGAGGAACTCGACTACCGGCTGGAGGCCGCCTGGCAGGCCGCCTTCGCCGAGGCCTACGCCGGCGACCCCGACATCGCGGTCCCCCGTCCCATCGCCGGCGCCGACCGGGTGATCGTCAGCGAGTGGATCGACGGAACGCCACTGTCCACCATCATCAGCGAGGGCACATCCGAACAGCGGGACCAGGCCGGGATGCTGCTGGTCCGGTTCCTCTACTCGTGTCCGGCCCGGGCCGGGTTGCTGCATGCCGACCCGCATCCGGGCAACTTCCGACTGCTGGCGGACGGGCGCCTGGGCGTCCTCGACTTCGGCGCGGTCAACCGCCTGCCCGGCGGGCTGCCCGAGCCGGTGGGCCGCCTCGCCCGCCAGACACTGGCCGGGGACTCGGCGGCGGTCGCCGACGGGCTGCGCGCGGAGGGTTTCATCCCGGCGGCGGCCGAGATCGAAGCCGCGGATCTGCTCGACTATCTGGCCCCGATGCTGGCCCCGATCGCCGTGGACGAGTTCACCTTCACCCGTGGCTGGCTGCGGGGTGAGGCCACCCGGATCAGCGACTGGCGTTCGGCCGCGGCCCAACTCGGCCGCCAGCTCAACCTCCCCCCGTCGTACCTGCTCATCCACCGCGTGACGCTCGGCGCCATCGGTGTGCTCTGCCAGTTGGGCAGCACCGGCGACTTCCGCGCCGAGATGGCACGCTGGCAGCCCGGTTTCGCCGAGCCCGGCACGCCGGCCGCCCGCGCCGCCGCGCATGCCAACCGCCCCGACCGTCCCCTGCCCGTGCTGCGGGTCCGGGAGGAGGCGGGCGTCATCCACGCGCTCGCCGGTCCGGTCGTCCTCGGGACCCCCCGTTCCCGCCGTGGCCGGCGCCGAGCGACCCTGGCCGAGGCGCCCACGCCCCCCGCCACGGGAAAAGCCGGCGCGACCGGCACCGGGCGGGCAGCCCGGACCAGGGCGACCACCCGGTCGAAGCCCACCCCGAAACCGCGAGTCGCCCCCGCGCCGGCCGCTACCGATCCGGCGGTCCCCGAGTCGTCCGCTACCGATGGCCCGACGTCCAGCACCAGGCCGACCGCCGCCGGCGCGCCGACGTCTGGTTCCCAGCCCAAGCCGTCCTCGGCCACACGGCCCGCGGCCGGGGCGAAGTCCGCCGTCCAGCCGAAGCCGAAAGCCGCCGCCAGGTCGCGACCACCCGCCCGGACGAAGATCACCGACCAGCGCAAGGCAAGCGATCAGCCCGGCCCGGTCGATCAGCCCGGACCAGCCGACCGAACTGGCGCAGGCGACCGGGCCGGAGCGGTCGATCAGCCGACGGCCGCCAGCGAGGTGGTGCCAGCGCCCAGGCCCGACCCCGACGACGGGCGGTAGCTCGAGGCCGCGAGGCGACGCTCGCGACCTGTCGGTGGAAGCCGCCTGGCGGATCGCCGAAGATCTTTCTTGATGACCTTCCGTCCTCCGGAGACTGCCGGGGACGCAGGGGTGGAAGGACGGAGGCGAGGCGTGCAGGGGTGGCGAAGCTACTCGCCGGAGGGAAGATCGCCAAGGTAGACGAAGCCGTAGCCCTCGTCGCGGAAGCGCACGCCGGCGGCCCGCAGGGCATCGCCCCAGTCGCCGCGGCAGTCCGGATCGGCGGCTTCCGAACCGTGGTCGGCGGTCAGCAGGAACGCGGTGTCGGCCAGCAGACCCCGCTCGGCCAGCAGGTCGAGGAAGACACCCAGCCGTGCGTCCGCGTCCCGCAGGGCAGCCCTGGACTCGGGCGAATAGGGGCCGCCACCGTGGTGGCCGGTGTCGGTGACGGTGGTGTTCCACCACATGACATCGGGCGGGACGGCGTCCGCGGCCCACAGCTGTAGGACCTGGGTGAGGCCGAGCGCGTCGACCCGGCTGGACCACGCGTAGTCGGGATCCCGGTTCGCCCATTCGGCGTCGCTGTGCGGATCGCCCTCGACGGGGGGCAGGTAGTCGCCCATGTCACCGGCGCCACTGGCGGAACCGGCCGCGCGGACCAGGCCGAACGTCGAGTAGTGCGCGCCCCGGTCGACCGGCTCGTTCACGCAGGCGGTCACCGCCGCCGGACGTGCCCGGAGCACGGCCTCGAAGAGCGTCTCGACGCCGTCGCGGAGCTGCTCACAGGCCGCGTGCCAGGTCTTCACATCGTTGACGATCACCTGGCGGCCGACGGCGCGGTCGAAGTAGACGTTGTGCAGGATGCCGTGACGGCCGGGGCCGACGCCGGTGAGCGCGGAGGTGTGGTTGGTCAGCGTCACGCTGGGGAACTCGGCGATGGCACCGCCGGTCAGCGCCGTGCCTTCGGCGAGCAGCCGGGCGACGTTCGGCAGTACGCCGGTGCCGGCCAGATGCAGCAGATCGTTGCAGTTGGCGCCGTCCCACAGCAGACCGACGACGTGGCGCGCGACACCGGCGGTGACGATGTCGGTCAGCGCCGTACCCTCGGCCCCGGGCAGGCTCGCCGAGGCGAGAACGGCGAGGGTCGGGGCGATGTCGATGACCCGGGCCACGCCCTCACGCAGGCCGCGCGCCCGCACACCCGCACCGGAGAGCAGCAGGGGGGCGCGGGACTGGCCGGCGTCCAGCGAGCCGTGTTCACCGAGATGGCCGCCGCGCTCCGGCCAGTAGTGGCCCGGGGTGTGCACGACGATCAGGTCGGGTGAGCGGGTGGCGTCGCCGAACGCGGACAGCAGCCGCCGGCCGGCGAACGGATAGGCGTTGCGTTCGTTCGGCGGGGACGGGTCGGCCAGGGCGTTCGCCAGGGGCACGCCGTGCAGCGGATCCTGCGAGAACAACGGGTCACGCCCGGAGCGCACCTCCCAGGGCCCGTCCGGCGTGGCGGTGGGCACACGGGCCGACCCGGCCGCGTTCGCGACATACAGCCACGGCGCGTCGACCCAGGCGACCAGGTCGACGATCGCGGCGAGTTCCGGCGCGGTGAGTGCGGCGACCGCCCGACCCAGCTCGCCGGACCCGTCGGCGCGGGATGCCGCGCGGTGCGCCGGGACGCCCGGGGATCGCGGCCCGACGGCGCGGTCGGGTTCGGGTTCGGCGGCGAGCCCGGCGCCCGCCGCCGCGAGCGACGGCTCGGCCAGGGCCAATGGTTCGGCCAGGGACGTCGACTCGGGGGTGGATGGGGCTCCGGTCGACAGCGGGTAGACGCGATCGCGACTGGGCACGGGGAAACCCTATCCGGGTGCCCCCGTCATGCGAGGAAATCCACAGCCAACACCAGCGGGCGGAACACCGACTGCTCGGTGTTCCGCCCGCACCCAGGTGGCTTGGCCGCGGCCGCTGGCAGCCACGGCCATGTTCAGGCCCCGACCCGCCGAGGCGATGGCCCGTTCAGGCCGCGACCTCCTCGGGGCGGACCTTGCGTGGCCGGCCGCGGGGGCGCTTGCGCGGGACGACGGTGCCGGTCACCACCAGCTCGCCACCCCACACCCCCCACGGCTCGCCCCGATCGAGGGCCGCGGCCAGGCAGGCCGCCCGGACCGGGCAGGTGTGGCAGACGGCCTTCGCGGTCTCCACGTCCGCCGGGGACTCCGCGAAGAACATTTCGGGATCGACGTCCCAGCAGGGCAGAACGAGCCGATCCTGCTCGATCCGGGCGACGATCATGTGATCGAACACCGGGGTGTCACCTCCGACACGGTTGGGCTTCGAGCGGATGGAAGGAAGCGAAACGACAAAGAGCCGCGATCCCCATCGGGATCGCGGCTCTCGTGTCAGCTCCGGAGCGCTTACTCCGGATGCGGATCGAGGACGTGTCCCGATGTGAGGTGACGGTTCGTGGGCAGCTGGCCAGCGGTGTTCCCGGTGACCTGGCGATGCTTCGTGAGCAGCGCAGCGGTGCCCGACAGCGGTGCGACGGGTGCCTGCTGGGCGGCGAACACAGCCGTGGCGCTCGGCCGGGCCGCGCCTGATGTGGCCGCCAACACCATCGGGGTGATGGACATGCCGAGAACCCGACCGCGGACACCCGCCGGCACGCCGGCATCGGCCATGCCGATGGTCGACAGGGCGGTATAGAGGGCGCGCGCGAGCGCCGGACCAGCGCCGATCTCCGTGCTCTGGAGGCAGGCCGCGGACAGCGGGCGCTGCTGACGGATGACCTCGCTGCTCACTCTGTTCGCCAGAATGTTCACCATTGCGAGATCACCTCGATTCTCCGGAGGGCCGGTGGCGCATGGCAGCCAGTCGGCGTCTGTGGGGCGTCGGTGTAACCGTAGAAGGCCTTCGCGAGAACCTCAACGTATTTTCTGTGTCGCGAGTATGACACGTTGCGTCACAAGGGTTGAGCCGTGCTCACGGCGTGGCGCGGTCGGCCACCAGGGCGAGCACCGCCGCGCCGTACCGGTCGAGCTTGGCCTGGCCGATCCCGGGGATCCTGACCAGTTCGGCGACCGTGCCGGGGCGGCATTCGGCGATCGCGCGCAGGGCCGCGTCGGTGAGGATGACGAACACCGGCATGCGGGCCTCCTTCGCGGTGGCGGCCCGCCAGACCCGCAGGCGTTCGTACAGCGCGGCATCCACGTCACCGGGGCACTGGGCGCACCGCCCGACCCGCGCCGACGCGCCGGTCAGCGACTGACCGCAGACCCGGCAGCGCACCGCGGAACGCCCCCTGGTCCGGGTCCGAGCCGCGTCCCCCGGTCCCCCGGAGCCGGGCGCCCCGCCCATCCCGTCTGATCCCGGCGACCGCTCCCCACCCGGGTCGGCCGAGGCGTCCCGTCCGGTGGCTCCCCCGCCGCCCCGGGAGCCACTCGAGCCAGCGGCGCCACCGAAGCCACGGCGTGCGGGGCGTAGCTCGTCCAGGAAACGGGATGGGCGGCGGACCCGGCTGGCTCCCTGGGTGCGCGCCAGCGACCATGACAGGACCAGCTGGGTGCGGGCACGGGTGATCCCGACGTAGAGCAGCCGGCGCTCCTCCTCGATCTGCTCGGCGGAGCGGGCGTGCACCAGCGGCAGGGTGCCCTCGGTGAGGCCGACGAGGAAGACCGCGTCCCATTCGAGGCCCTTCGCGGCGTGCAGGGTGGACAGCGTCACCCCCTCGACGGTCGGCAGATGCTCGTGGGTGGCGCGATCGGCGAGTTCGTCGACGAAATCGCCGAGGCCGGCGGCGGGATCGCGGGCCGCGAGATCCTCGGCGAGCCGGTGCAGCGCGGCGAGGTTCTCCCAGCGCTCCCGTTCGGCGCCGGTGCCCACGGCGGCGGTGTGCGGGTACCACTGCAGCGCACCGAGGACGTCCGCCACGGCGTCGGCGAGGCCAAGCGGACGGTCGGTGTCGGCGGAGCGGACGGCGGCCCGCAGCAGTCCGGTCGCCTTGCGGACCTCCGGCCGGGCGAAGAACTTCTCCCCGCCGCGCAGCAGACAGGCGATGCCGGCCGCGCCGAGGGCCGACTCGTAGGCCTCCGACTGCGCGTTCGTCCGGTACAGCACGGCGATCTGGCTGGCCGGCAGGCCACGGGCGATCAGGGTCCGGATGCGGCTGGTGACGGCGGTGGCCTCGTCGGCCTCCGTGTCGCACTCGAGCCACACCGGCGCGGGCCCGGCGGGCGCGGCGGCGACGAGCGCGGCCCGGGGCCCCGCCCCCACCAGCCGGTTGGCCAGGGCCACCACCTGGGGTGTCGACCGGTAGTCGCGCACCAGTCGGACCACCGTCGCCTGCGGATGACGGCGGGGGAACTCGAGCAGGTAACGCGGTGAGGCCCCGGCGAACGAGTAGATCGTCTGATGGGGATCGCCGACGACACACAGGCTGTCGCGGTCACCGAGCCAGGCGTCGAGCACCCGCTGCTGGAGCATGTTGACGTCCTGGTACTCGTCGACGACGAAGTGCCGGTAGCGGGAGCGGATCTCGCCCGCGACGAAGCCGTGCTCCTCGATCATGGCGGCGGTGAGCAGCAGCAGATCCTCGAGGTCGAGGACCCCGGCCTCCCGTTTGGTCTCCTCGTAGGCGCCGTAGAGCCGACCGATCGTCGCGGCGGTCATCGTCGTCTCGCGGCCAGCCGCCGCGGCCAGGCGCGCGTAGTCCTCGGGTGTGACGAGCGAGACCTTGGCCCATTCGACCTCGGCGGTCAGGTCGCGCAGTTCCGTGCGGTCGGTGCGCAGGCCCAGCCGGGCCGCGGCCCGGGCCATCGTCGGGATCCTGCTCGACTCGAGCCTGGGCAGCGGACCCCCGGCCACCGTCGGCCAGAAGTACTGCAACTGGCGCAGTGCGGACGAATGGAACGTCCGCGCCTGCACCCCCGGCACACCCATCGCCCGCAGCCGGCCGCGCAGCTCACCTGCGGCCCGGGTGGTGAAGCTGACCGCGAGGATCTGATCGGGCGCAACCCCGCGATCCGCGACCATGTGCGCGATTCTGTGGGTGATCGTGCGCGTCTTGCCCGTACCGGCCCCGGCCAGAATGCAGACCGGGCCGAGCGGGGCGGCCGCGGCGGCCCGCTGCTCCGGATCCAGCGCGGCCAGCAGATCGTGGCCGGCGGCCGGGCCCGCCGCGCCGATCTCACGGGACGCGGCGACGGGCGTCGCACCGGGCGGGCCGGCGGGTGCGGCGGCGGCTGGCACCCGGGGCGCGGCGGTGGGCGCGGGCGGCGGAGCGGTGGGTCCGGACATCCCTCGACACGGTAGTACCGGTCTGGCGCGGGAAGGGACGGCGCCGCCACACTGTTGGAGCATCTGTTGTGTCCCAGTGACTTGGAGGCCATTCGTGCTCACGATCTACACGACTTCCTGGTGCGGCTACTGCGTTCGGCTGAAGAGCCAACTGGACCGCGCCGGCGTGGAGTACAAGACCGTGGATATCGAGAACGACCCGACAGCAGAGCAACGTGTCCGCGATGCGAACAACGGGAACGCGACCGTGCCGACTGTGCTCTTTCCCGATGGCACTGTGATGACGAACCCGAGCATCCGCCAGGTCACCGAGAAGGTCACTTCTGCCGCATAACGGATACGTAGAGCAACGACATCCCGGGAGTTCTTACCTTCCCACCGCACACGCGGCCGGCACGTGGGACGGTGTCCGTCACTGCCCGTGAAGTTTGTGGGAGAGTTCGGCCTGTGTCGTCAGCACCTTCAGAACAGGCGTGGAGCACCGTCGATGCCGCGCTACGGGCGGTTCATGCCCGCGACCAGATGGAGACAGCCTGTTTCGTCGTGGTTTCTGCGACGACCGTGGGCTATCTCCGGCTGGCGGGATCCTTCGCCGGTCTCGAGGTGGGAACCCACTATCCCCGCGCCGACAGTGTCATCGCCCGCATGCTCGACGGTGCCCCCGCGGCGGCGTCCGGGGTTGGTCCCGGGCATCCCGCGGCCGACACCGCGGAGCATCGTCTGTTGGGGGTGCGCAGCTATCTCGCGACGCCGGTCCTGCGTCCAGATGGCCGACTGCTCGGTGTTCTCGTCAGCCTGGACCATGGCGAGGTGCCTGTGACCACAGAGAATCGTGCCCAGGTACGTGGGATCGCCGACGAACTGGCGGCCTCCGGTCACGTACCGGTGTCCGTTGGCTCGGCGTCCGATGCCGACGGCCCCGTGGCCGCGATGTCGGCGGCGGCCACGGACCTGTCCGACGCGGTCGCGGTGGCCCCAACGGGCGATCCAGCCGAGTCGGGGGCCCCCACGCGGGTGTCCCTGACCACGGATCTCCCACCCGAATCCGTCGCCCCGCCCACAGGCGTCCCACGCACCGACGTCCCACATACAGACGCCCCACCTGCGGACGTCCCGCAACCGCACGCTGACGTCCCCCATACCGACGCCCCGCCTGTCGACGCCCAGCAACCGCACGCTGACGTCCCGCACACCGAGCGGACGCACGCCGAGGCGACGACGACTGGCGGCGGGCCCGCGGTGGGTGTGCCCTCCGGTGCCGGGGCGGCGACCTCCGCCGGGCGGGGGGCACCCGTCGCCGGCGCCGCACATCCACGACCGGGCCGGATGCCGACGCCGCAGACCATCGCGCGGGCGGTGCGCCCCGGTGGGCCGGCTCGGACCACGCCGCCGCGTCCGGTCCAGCCAGCGGCTGGGGCCGGATCGGCCGGCTCGTCGAGTGCTGGACGGGGGACGAACGCGGCTGCCACGGCCGCGGCCACGACGGCCGCGGCCCGCCGCCCGGAGGCGGACATGCGGCTGCGGCGGACCTCGGCCGGCTGGGTGGTCGAAGGCCCGGGACCGGAGGTACGTCCGGTCGGCGATCTGCTGTCCGCGATGGTTCTGGCCGACCTGCTCGCCGAGGACCTCGCCCCGCCCGGGCGGCCACGCCGCGCCGAGCGGGATCTCGGTGAGATCGAGCAGCTACGGCTGTCCGTCGTCCAGCTTGAACATGCGCTGGCCTCCCGCGTGATCGTCGAGCAGGCGATCGGGGTGTTGGCGGAACGTAATCAGATTCGCCCGCGCGAGGCGTTCGAACGGCTGCGGCGCACGGCCCGCGGCATGGGCCGCCGGGTCCATGACCTGGCCCGCCAGGTCGTCGACTCGGTCGGTGACCCACGGGTCGCCCTGCCCGGGGAACTCGGTGGACGCGGCAACGCCGGCGGTCCTGGCAGCCCGGGCGATCCCGGCGGCCGGGGCGGCACTGGTGGGCCAAGCGGTACCGGTGGCCCAAGGGGTGCTGGTGGCCCGGGGGGTGCTGGTGGCCCGGGGGGTGCTGGCAGCGGCGGTCCGGGGGCGCCTGCCGGCGGTCCGGGCGGCGTGTCAGGCGGCACCCCCGCGGCTGGCCCGGCCGGCGCCGCGACGCCCCGCGGGCCGGATCGGGCCGGCTCCGGCGGGAGCGCTGCGGTCACGGGGGGGTCCGGTGCGGCCGGGGTCGCACCTCGACCGGCTCCGCCGAGGTCCCCGTCCGAGCGTCACTGACGCGGACCGGCGGGCGCCACTGACACGGCCAGCGGCGTGCGGTGGTGGGCGCGGCGTCAGGCCGGTGCGATCGGGGCCAGGTCGCCCACGGCGCGGGTGATCCGCTCGCGGTCACCGACAAGGACCGTCACCAGACGTGTCGGTGCCAGCAGGTCAGCCGCCGCCGCCTGAAGGTCCTCGAGGGTGACCTCGGCCAGGGCCCGCGGATGGTCACGCAGGTACTCGACCCCGAGGTCCGCACCGGCCAGCGCCGACAGGGTGGAGGCAAGGCCCGAGGCGGTGGCGCTGCCCAGTGCCAGGGTGCCGACGGCGTACTGACGTGCCGCGTCCAGTTCCCGCTGGCTGGGCGCCAGCAGCGCGATCCGGCCGAGTTCGTACCAGAGTTCGAGCAGCGCCGGGCCGGTGACTTCGGTGGCGACGTCCGCGGCGATCGTCAGTCGGGACCCGGCCAGGTAGTGGTCGATGGAGCTGCGCGGGGAGTAGGTGTAGCCCTTGTCCTCGCGGATGTTGTCGACCAGCCGGGAGCTGAAGTAGCCACCGAAGATCGTGTTGGCGAGCCGTTGGGCTGGCGCCCCGGGTGCTGACCGTGGCAACGCGGCGCCACCGAGGCGGATGTTCGTCTGCACCGCACCCGGCCGATCGACGATCAGGATCGGACCCGGTTCGATCACGGGCAGCGGCGGGGCCGGCGCCGAGAGCTCGCCCGCCCAGCCGCCGAGAGCCGAGGTCACCGCGGCGAAGGCCCGTTCGGCGGCGATGTCGCCGACCAGGGTGAGGATGGCGCCGGCCGGGACCACCCGGCGAGCGTGCAGGGACCGCACGTCGTCCGCGCGCACGGCGGCGACCACCGCCGGGTCGGGGATGCCCGTGGCATACGGATGGTCGCCGAAGATCCGGGCGAGCAGCGCCTCCCGGGCGATCACCGCCGGCTGGCTGCGGGCGACCGCGGTGTCCTCGACGATCCGCTCCCGCTCGCCGGCGACCTCGTCATCCGGGTAGGTGGCGCCGAGCAGCACCTCAGCCATGATCTGCAACAGCGGCTCAAGGTTCGACGCGAGCGCCGAGCCGACCACGGCGAGCCGGTCGTTGTCGACTCCGGTGGACAGCGCGCCCCCCAGGCTCTGCACCTCGATGGCGAGCCCCGTGCGGTCGTGGCGGGCGGACCCGGTGAACAGCGTCTCCGCGAGCACCTCCGCACCGGCGTGGAACTGCGCGCCGGTCCCGGCGAACGGAACCCGCAGCCGCACCTCGACGAGCGGCACGCTGGTGCGCTCGACCACGAGCACCCGCAGCCCGTTGGACAGCGTTCGGTCCGTGACCGAGGGCAGGCGCGCCGGCGCCGACGGCCGCACCTCGGGGACGAAGACAGAGGTCACGGCTCTCCCGATCTCATGGCAGCTGGTCAGGCGGTACTGGGCGGGTCAGGCGGTACTGGGCGGGTCAGGCGGTACTGGGCGGGTCAGGCGGTACTGGGCGGGTCAGGCGGTGGGGGCAGCGCCGGCTTCGAGTTCGAGGACCGAGCGGCCCTGGTCCAGCAGGCTCGCGGCGGCGGCGGTGACCTCGTCGGCGGTGACGGCGGCAAACTCGGCAGGCAGCTCGTTGACGAGCTCCGGACGGCCACGGCGCAGTTCGTGCACGGCGATCGACATCGCCCGGCCCAGCGCGTCGTCGGCCTCGCGCAGCAGCGACGAGACGACCCGGGCCTGTACCCGCTCCAGCTCGCCGACGACGAGACCGTCGTGTGCCAGGCGGCCGAGTTCCTCGTCCACCGCGGCGAGCACGCCGTCGGCGGTCGCGTCCTCGGACTGGCGGGCCTCCAGCGTGAACAGCAGGGGATCACGCTGCTCGAAGGGGCTTCCGAAGGTGCCGAGCGAGGCGCGCACACCGGTCACCGAACGGTCGTGTTGGACGAGCCGGCGCTCGAGCCGGCTGGCGTCGCCGTCGCTGAGCACGTCGGCGAGCAGGCAGTAGGCGAGGAAACCGGTCAGGTCGCCGATCGGATCGGGCACCCGGTAGCCGACGGCGAACGCGGCGCGGGGGGCGAGCCGGTCGGTGATCCGCTCGCGGCGCTCCTGCGAACGCACGGGCTCGGCGAAACTGCCCGGTGCCGGCACGGCGCGGGCGGGGATGTCACCGAAGTAGCGCTCGACGAAGGTGAGCGCTTCCGCCGGATCGAAGTCACCGGTGACGGTTAGCACGGCGTTGCCCGGTGCGTAGAACTTGTCGAAGAAGTCCTCGGCGTCGTCGAGGCTGGCCGCGGCGAGCTCGGTGAAATCGCCGTAGCCGTTGTGCGCGTTGGGAAACGTGTCGAACGCCACCGGCGGCAGGCTGATCCACGGAAATCCGCCGTATGGCCGGTTCAGGACGTTGACCCGGATCTCCTCCTGCACCACGGCGATCTGGTTCTCGAGGTTCTGCTGGGTGATCTTGGGGCTGCGCATCCGGTCGGCCTCGAGGAACAGTGCGAGTTCGAGCGCCCCGGACGGCAACAGCTCGTAATAGTCGGTGTGATCCGGATGGGTGGAACCGTTGAAGATTCCACCGGCGGCCTGGACGTGCTTGGGATGCTCCGCCTTGCCGACGTTCGCGCTGCCCTGGAACATCAGATGCTCGAACAGATGCGCGAAACCGGTGCGCCCCTGCGGCTCCGACCTAAAGCCGACGTCATAGTGGACGCTCACCGCCACCACCGGCGCCGTCCGGTCGGGTGCGAACAGAACACGTAGCCCGTTCCCCAGGCGTACCCGCTCGATCGGATAGCTCGGCACCGGAAAGGACTGCGACGCCGCACCCTGGCGGGGTCGTACCACCGTCGGCGGCACCACCGCCGGCCTCCCCACGGCCGACCTCACCGCGGCGGAACCGACCGGATCAGGGGCAGGAACAGAGGACGTGGCCACGGATGCCACGCTACTGCCCACCGCCGCCCCTCGGGCCCGAGCGACGCACACCACCGGACGGATAGCGGACAGGACTTCGGCGCCGCCCCTGACCATCGGCGGTGTGGCGCATGAGACAGTCTGTTCCCATGGGACAGTTTCCGGCCGGTCTGCCCGGGACGCTCGCCGCAGAGCTTGGCCAGTTGGGCGAAGAGGTCATCCTGGCGATCTCCCGGGAGGTGCCGGCCTACGCCCGTCCGCTGGAGGGCCGGTTCGGCCAGGGGGTGCGCCGCGGGGTCGCCGAGGCACTGCGGCGGTTCCTGGCTGTCGTCGAGGCCGGGCCGCAGCTCGAGCCGAACCTGGCCGCCGGACGTGACGTCTACGTCCGGCTGGGCCGCGGCGAGGTGCGAGCCGGACGTTCCCTGGACAACCTGCTCGGCGCCTACCGGGTCGGTGCCCGGGTGTCCTGGCGGCGTCTGGGTGAGGCCGCGGCCCGCAACGGTGTCGACGCCGCCGGTCTGGTCTCCCTCGCCGAGATGATGTTCGCCTACATCGACGGCATCTCGGCGGCGTCCGCCGAGGGATACGCCACCGAGCAGTTCACCGCCGCCGGTGAACGCGAACGCCTGCTCGACCGGCTCGGTGAGATGCTGCTCACCGGCGCCCCCGTGGACGCCGTCGCCCAGGTCGCCCAGTCGGGCCGGCTGATCCTGCCCGGTCGCCTGGCCGCCGTTCTGATCCCCGCCTGCGTCCCGGCCGGCCCGCCCGTCCTCGATGCGGCGCGTCGCGGGGAACCCACCGATCCCACCGATCCCGCCGTTGCCAGGAGCGTCGGGCATCCTCGGGAGGCTCGGGATCCCTGGGACAGCGGGGATGCCTGGGACGCCAGGGATCATGGCGTGCGGGCGTTGCGGCTGCCGGACGGCTGCCCGCGCACGGTCCAGGGCCAGGACACCTGGCTGTTCGTCGGCGCCACCGAACCCGGCCCTGGCCGGGTGGCGCTGACCGCGAGGCTGGCTGGTCTCGGCGCGGTCGTCGGCCCCGCCGTCGTCTGGGCCCAGAGTGCCGCGAGTGCCGCCCGGGCCCGCGACGCCCGCGACGCCCGCGACGCCGGTCGCCTCACCACCACCAGCGCCGCGACCGCCGACCCGCTGTTCACCGACGAGTATCTGAGCGCCCTGCTGCTCGCCCGTGACCCGGGCCTCGTCACCGACCTCGCCACCCGGCTCCTCGCCCCCCTGGACAACCTTCCCAGCCGCACCCGCGAACGCCTCGCCGAGACCCTGTTGCACTGGCTGTCGCTGCGTGGCCAGCGCGGCCTGATCGCCGAGCGTCTGCACATCCATCCGCAGACCGTCCGCTACCGCGTCAACCAGCTACGCGACCTGTTCGGCCCCGGCCTGGAGGACCCCGACATCCGCTTCGACCTCGAGCTCGTCCTACGCGCCGGTGCCGCCGCCCGACCCACCGCTGCCGCCACCGAGCGCTCCACAGCCCTGTTCGATGCCCCGGGTGCCATCGATCGGCCCGTCCCGGCCGGCTGACGCCGGCCATCCCGTCCTGGCGTGGCTCCGTCCTGGTGTGGCGCCGTCCTGGCGTGGCTCCGTACCGCTGACCCGGACGGTGCCTGTTCGGGTCCCACGTCCGGTACGGTCAGCGGCGTGCGGCTGGGCACCTTCAACGTGATGCACGGACGGTCCCTCGCCGACGGTGCGGTTCGGGCGGAGCGTTTCGTCGATGCCATCGTCGGGCTGGACGCGGACGTCCTCGGCCTCCAGGAGGTCGACCTCGACCAGCCCCGCTCCGGCCGGCTCGACCTCGCCGCGCTGGCCGCGGGGGCCATGGGTGCCGACGACGGCGACTGGCGATTCGTCCCCACGGTGTACGGGACGCCGGGGGAGACCTGGCGCCCCGCGGACGCCCCCCGCCCCGCCGGTGAACCGGCCTACGGCATCGCGCTGATCAGCCGGTTTCCGGTGCTGGACTGGCGGGTCATCGAACTCGGCCGGGCGCCGGTACGATCACCGATCGCCCTGCCCGGCGGCGGTCCCGGCGGCCGGGGACGGCTGGTCCTGCTCGACGACGAGCCTCGCCTGGCGGTCGCGGCGACCCTCGACACCGACGACGGTCCGCTGACCGTGGTGACCACGCACCTGTCCTTCGTTCCCGGGTGGAACGCCTGGCAGCTGCGTCGTCTCACCCGCCGCCTCACCCACCGTCCCGCCGGGGCCGCCACGGCCGCCGAACTCGGGGACCCTGCCGGGACCACCGGGACCACCGGGGGCGATGGCGGCGCTCGGAGTGATGGCGGTGACGGCCCGGTCGTCATCCTCGGTGATCTGAACCTGCCCGGTGCGCTGCCCGGTCTGCTCACCCGCTGGCACCGACTCGCCGCGACCCCGACCTACCCGGCGCCCGCACCCCAGGTACAGCTCGACCATGTGCTCGCCCGCGGCGCGATCGGCGAGGTCCGCGCCGTGCACTGCCAGCGCACCCCCATCTCCGACCACCGCGCCCTGCTTGTCGACCTCGCCCGCTGACACCACCGGCCGCGATCTGGCCGTGATCCGGGCGGTGCGGGCTCCAGAGCCCGTCGTGCGTCGCTCAGTTCGAGGCGGTCGGGGCGGGACCGGGGCGGGGTGCGGTGGCGCGGGGCGGCGCGGGGGTCAGGAGGGTGGCCAGGTCTGATTCGGACAGGGGATGGGGGCGGACCAGAGCGCCGGTGCGGACGTAGAGGAAAGCGGCGTCGACAGCGTCCAGTGGTATGCCGCGAAGGCGGGCCCAGGCCAGGCGGTAGACGGCCAGTTGCAGGTCGTCGGCGGGAGACTGGCCGGTCTTCCAGTCGATGACCTCCCAGCGTCCACCGCCGAGGGAGTAGACGGCGTCGATGCGGCCACGGATGATCCGTCCGGCCAGTGGGAGTTCGAAGGCCTCCTCGATCGCGTGGGGACGCCGCGTGCCATAGGGGGTACGCAGGAAGGCGTCCTTGAGATCGCGCAGGTCGTCGTCGGTGAGCTCGGCGTCCGCGGCACCGGGGAGGTCGTCGGCTCCGATCAGGGCGCGGTGGTCGAACAGTTCCTCGACCCAGGTGTGGAACCGGCTGCCGCGGCGGGCGGCGGCGACCGGCTGGCGTGGCAGCGGCCGGACCAGTTCCCGGGCGAACGCGGCCGGGTCCGCGTGCATCCGCACGATCTCGGACGCGGTCAGGGTCGCCGGCAACGGGACGTCCAGCCGCGGGCGCCGACTGGCGCGTTCCTCGGCGAGCAGCAGCCGTGCCTCCCGGTCCAGCTCCCCCAACAGCGCCCGCTCCCCCGCGGTCAGACCATCCGGATCGACGCCGGGGGCGGCGAGGGAGCCGGAGGGGTGGAAGGCGGTGTCCAGGTGGGTGAGGACCTCGCGGGCGGCTTCGAGGCGGCGGGCGTACGGCTCGGGGTCGTAGGGGACGGGCCAGGCGAACTCGGGTGGGGTGTCCAGCGCCGGGTTGACATGTTCGGCGGGGCGGGGGGCCCAGACATCGACGCGTCCACCGCCGGAGCCGGCATGCGCGGCGAGTTCCTCGAGGAAGATGGACGCGCCGCGCGGTCGCTTCTGGCTCGGGCCCCACCAGTGGCCGCTGGCGAACAGCAGGGACTTCGCCCGGGTGACCGCCACGTAGGCGAGGCGGCGTTCCTCCCGTTCGGCGTAGGCCCGGGCCTCGACGGCGTACGCGTCGTGGTCGGACTTCTGGTCGGACACGGTCACCGCCGGCAGGTCGTCGGCGTCGCCGCGCAGCGGCACCGGGAGCACCCCGGTCGAGGTCGTCCACTGGTCGCGGACGGTGGCGTCGGGGAAGACGCCGGCACTCAGGTTCGGGACGACGACCACCTCCCACTCCAGCCCCTTGGACCGGTGCATGGTCATCAGGGCGACCGCGTCCGCGCCGGAGGGACCCGTGACGTCCAGGCCGCGCTCGTGCTCCCGGGCGGCGTGCAGAAAGCCGAGGAACGCGTGTAGGGACGTGGTCCCGTCGGGATCGGTGAAGTCGGCGGCGATGTCGAGGAACGCGGCGACGTTCTCCTCGCGGCGGGCGCGCACGGCGGCGTCGGTCGCGGTGAGCTCCACGTCCAGGCCGATCGTGGCGATGACGCGGTGCAGCAGGTCGAGCAGTCCCTCGCCGAGATGGCCGCGCAACGCCGCGATCTCGGAGCCCAGACGGCCCACCCGGGCGGCACCCTCGGCGGACATCTCCGGCCCGGGGTCGGCCAGTACATCGGACAGCGCCACCACGTCGGAGGGATCGACGTCCGCCACCGCCGCCCGCAGCGCGTCCTCGCCGCCCGGCGGTTCGGTCACCCGCCCCTCGGACGTACGGCTCTCGGACGTACGGCTCTCGGACGTACGGCTCTCGGACGTACGGCTCTCGGACGTACGGCTCTCGGACGTGGGTGAGTCGGGTGAGCCGGGGGGCTGGTCGAGGCGGACGACCTCGCGTGCCCTTCGGCCGAGGGCGGCGAGGTCGCGGGCGCCGAGGCGGACCCGCGGGCCGGTGAGCAGGCGGACCAGCGCGGTGTTCGCCGTGGGGGCGTCCAGGACCTCCAGCACCGCCACGATCTCGGCGACCTCCGGGACGGTGAGCAGACCGGTCAGGCCAACCACCTCGACCGGCAGGCCGACGGCCTGCATCGCGGTGAGCAGCGGCGGGATGTCGCCGCGGGCCCGGACGAGCACGGCGATCTCCCGGGCGGCGGTGCCGGCGTCGACGACGGCCCGGACGCGCCCGGCGATCCAGGCCACCTCGGCGGCCCAGGTGGTGTGCAGGGCGACGACCGTCTGGCCGCGGTCGGCGACGTCGGCGCGTGGGCGCAGTTCGACGACCCGGTGCCGGGCGCGCAGGGGCTCGGCGATGGCGTTGGCGAGTTCGAGCAGCCGGCCGCCGCTGCGCTGGTTGACCGACAGTTCGTAGACGGTCGACGGGGTGCCGTCCGCCTGCGGGAAATGGGTGGGGAAATGGTCGAGGTTCGCCACCGATGCTCCGCGCCAGCCGTAGATGGCCTGGCAGGGGTCGCCGACGGCGGTGACGGGATGGCCGCCGCCGAACAGTCCGGTGAGCATCCGGCGCTGGGCGACGGAGGTGTCCTGGTACTCGTCGAGCAGGACCACCGTGGCCTTGGCCCGCTCGGCCTGCCCGGCCTGCGGCATCGACTCGGCGATGTGGGCCGCGTAGGTGACCTGGTCGCCGAAGTCGAGCACGCCACGGTCGCGGCGCGCCGCACGGTATTCGGCGACCAGCGCGGCGAGTTCGCGCCGTCCACGCGAGGTGTGGGCGAACCTGCGCAGCAGGTCCTGCACACCCTTGGTCCTCGGCCGCCGCTGGGCGGCGGCCAGGGCGGCGCTGACCTCGATGAGCAGCGCGGTGTCGAAGGCGGTGAGCGCCACCGGGTCGAGCAGATGCTCGCTCATCTCACCGTCGAGGGCGACGATCTCACCGACGACGGCGGCGAGCGAACGGGTCAACGCCCGCACCGAACCGTCGTGGGCGCGGGCCACCCGGGCGGCGAGCTGGTACCGCGCCGCGCCCGAGAGCAGCCGGACGTCGGGTTCCAGCCCCAGCCGCAGCGCGTTGTCGACGACGAGCCGCCCGGCGAACGCGTGGTAGGTCGCCACGGTCGGCTCGCCGTCCTGCTCATCCCCCGCGCCACCAGCGCCACCAGCGCTGTCCGGGCCGCCCAGGCCCGCGCTGGTCGCCCAGTCGCTGCCGTCGGCGGTGCCGGCGCGGCGCAGTGCCAGGCGCACCCGGGCGGCGAGTTCCGCGGCGGCCTTGGTGGTGAAGGTCAGGCCCAGCACCTGGTCGGCGCGCACCTGCCCGGTCGCGACCAGCCAGACCACCCGGGCGGCCATCACCGAGGTCTTCCCGGAGCCGGCGCCGGCGACGATCACTCCCGGTGCCAGCGGTGCGGTCGCGGCGGCGATCTGCTCGTCGGTGAACGGGACGTCCAGCAGGGCGCGCAGATCGTCCGGTTCGAGGCGCGGGCCGGTGCGCGTCCCGTCGTGAAGGTCGTCGGGCTCGGCGCCGAAGCCGGGCAGGAACGGCTGGCGGGACGGCCGCCCGTCGGTACCCAGCACACTCATGAGATGACCTGCCGTCCCTCCGGACGGGCGGGGCAGCTCGCCTGGAACGTGCAGGTGGTGCAGTGGCCGCCGGGAGCGGGACGGAACGTCTCGGCGTCGATGGTGTGCACCGCGTCGGCGACGACCTCGTCCATCCAGGTCGGGCCGTCGGCGGGCAGCGGCGCCTGGGCCTGCACCTTCGGCGGTCCGGGCGGTTCCTGCTCGGGGTCTGCGGCCGCGGTGTCCCCACCCGCGTCCAGCCGCAGGTGCACGAGCTCCGCGCCACCCGGCTCCACCACCGGCCGCGCCGCGACCGGGTCCAGCCCAGAGGCACCCGATGCGGCGGTGCGACCCGATGCGGCGGTGCGGACCGCGTCGTCGAGGGCGCCGGAACGGACCGCGAGCTGGTAGCTGCCGAGCTGGGGGTGGCTGGCGAGTTCGGCGGCGGTCACCGGGGTGCGGCCGGTCTTGAAGTCGATGACGTGCACCCGGCCGGCGTCGTCGAGTTCGAGCCGGTCGATGAAGCCGCGCAGCCATACCTGACGGCCGGCGACGGTGAGCTGGCAGGTGAAGCGGACCTCGGCATCGACGACCCGGCGGCCCCGTTCGGCCGCGTGCCAGGTGAGAAAGCGGGCGAGGGCCTCCCGGGCGGCGGTGCGTTCCTGCTCGCCGCGCCAGCGGGCCTCGTAGGCCAGATGCCGCCAGACGGTGTCGAGCCGGACGTCCAGGGCGGCGAGGTCCGCGGCGGTGCGGCCGGTGGTGACCTCGTCGGCGAGGGCGTGCACCACCCGGCCGAAGCCCTGCGCGGTCGAGGCGACGGTGACCGCGTGCGCCTCATGCTCGAGGAACCAGCGCAGGGAGCAGTCCCGCAGCCCGGCCAGCGACGACCCGGACAGGCGCACCGGCAGCTCCGGCGCGACCACCGGCACATCGGACGTGGTGACCTCGAGCAGCCCCCACCAGGTGCGCGGATGGGCGGCGGGCGCCAGCGGACGGCCCTCGTCGTCACCGGCGGCGGCGAGCGCGGCCAGCCGGCGGCGCGCCGCGGTGCGCATCGCGGGACTCGCCCCGGGTTCGGTGGCCAGCCGGCGCAGGGTCGCGACCAGACCGACCAGGGTCAACGGCCGCGGCGGGCGCCCCGGCACGGCGACGACGGGCACGCCGATCTCCTCGAGGAACCGGCTGGGCCGGCTGCCGTCGTCATCGGGACTGTCGACCGCGGTGATCAGCAGGCGTCGCCGGGCCCGGGTGAGCGCCACGTAGAACAGCCGCCGCTCGTCGGCGAGCAGGTCCGCCCGGGTCAGCGGGGGGCGCAGGCCGCCTCGGGCCGGCGCGTCGAGCTCCTCGACGCCGAGCAGCGAACCGCGTTGCCGCAGGTCCGGCCAGGCACCGTCCTGCACACCGCAGACGGCGACCACATCCCATTCGAGGCCCTTGGAACGGTGCGCGGTGAGCAGCCGCACCCCGCGGCGGCGGATGTCCTCCCCGACCGGGGCGATGGATTCGGCGGCGAACTGCTGGCGGCCGAGTTCGCCGAGCAGGGACGCGACGCCCAACCCCGGCCCGCGCCGGGCGGCCAGCCGGGCGACCGCGTCGAACAGGGCGACCACCGCGTCCAGATCACGGTCGGCGGTGCGACCCGCCGCCCCGCCCGCCGCCGACGCGGCGACCAGGCGCGGCTGCCAACCGCTGGCCGACCACAACGCCCACAGCGCCTCCTCGGGCGACCCGCCGGGTGCCCGCAGCACGCGGCGCCCGGCCACAAGCAGCGCGCCGACCCGGCGGGCGGGCGCGGCGATCTCCTCGGGCACGCGCACGAGCAGCCGGTCCGGATCGGCGACGGCCGCGCGGACCAGCTCGTCGGAGGCGCCCGGCGCGGTGGCCCCCGCGTCGCGGTCGAAGGCCCGCAGCGCCCGGCCAAGCTCACGCAGACCGGCCGGATCCGCCCCGCCCAGCGGGGATGTCAGCAGCGTGCGGGCCGCCTCGACGGACAGCGCCCCACCCGGGTCGTCGGCACAGCGCAACGCCAACAGCAGCAACGCCGCCGCGGACTCCTGCGCGACGGGAAGATCGTCTCCGTCGACGGTGACGGGGACGCCGGCGGCGACCAGGGCGCGGCGCAGCCGGCCGATCCGCTCGGCGGTGCGCACCAGCACGGCCATCCGCGCCCACGGGGTGGCGCGCTCGAGATGTTCACGGCGCAGCATGTCGGCGACCGCCCCGGCCTCCGCGCTGGCCGACACGTAGGCACGCACCTCGACCTGGCCGGCGCCGAGATCGTCCCGTCCGGTGAGGTCTCGGTGGGCGCGCAACGCCTGTGCGGGCAGCCGGGTCGCCGGCAGGCGGCGGGCGACGTGCCGGCTGGCCAGCAGCGGCGCCGGGGCCATCCGCCGGCACCGACGCAACGCGACGATCGGCGCGTCCAGGCCGCTCACCGAGCGGAACCGCCGGGGGAACTCCAGCAGCCCCGACACCTCGGCGCCCCGGAAGGCGTAGATCGACTGATCGGGATCACCGAACGCGATCAGGTTTCCTCCGCCGCCGGCCAGGGCGCGGAGCAGCCGTTCCTGCGCGGGGTCGGTGTCCTGGTACTCGTCGACGAAGACATGCTGGTAGTGGGCCCGCAGCTCCTCCCCCGCCGGCCCCTCGGCGACCAGCACGGCGCGGTGCACCAGATCGGCGTAGTCCAGCGCCCCCTCGAAGCCGAAGACATCGAGGTAGATCTCGTAGAACTCGGCCAGTGCCGACCACTCCGGCCGGGCGGTACGCCCGGCCAGCTGCGCCAGCTGCTCGGGCTCAAGACCCACCTCGCGTGCCCGGGCCAGCAGCGCCCGCACCTCCTCGGTGAACCCGCGGGTGCCCAGCGCCTGGGCCAACGACTCCGGCCAGCGGGGATAACCGTCCTCCCGGGTGCCGTCGATGAGCTCGCGGAGCCGACTGTCCTGCTCCGGGCCGGACAGCAGCCGGAACCCGCCGTGCGGCGCCGGCCGGTCATGGGCCCGCAGCACCGCGAGGCACCAGGCATGAAACGTCCACGCCCCCGGCCCCCGCCCGCCCCCACCAGCGGCGACCTGGACGGGGATCGCGGCGGCCGTCCCGACAGCGGCGGCGGCATCAGCGGTGCCCAGGCGGGCGGTGATGCGTTCGCGCAGCTCGCCGGCGGCTCGGCGGCTGAACGTGAGCACCAGGATGGACCGGGGGTCGACACCGGCGGCGATGCGGGCGGCGACGGCCTCGACCAGCGTCGCCGTCTTGCCCGTGCCCGGCCCGGCCAGCACGAGCAGGGGGCCGCCCGGATGCTCGACCACCTGGCGCTGTGACCCGTCCAGCAGCAACGGTGTGGCGACGGGCACCGGCGCGGCGACCAACCGGTGGCCGGTGCGCGGCGCGGCGGGGGCCGAGGCGGACAGCAGGCTCACCGGGACAGCACACCACGCGCCACCGACACACCGACCGGCAGGCATCCCCACCGGTCCGTCAATCCAGGATCATGGTCCCCTATGTCCGTCCGACAGGGTCGCGATGGCGCCTACCGGCGACCCGACCATCGCGCATCCGACCCCCACCTTGGGGCCGCCCGGCCGGGCCAGGTCACACGCGCACGCGACCGGGCGTGTCACTCTCGTCAGTCATGAGCCCATGCGCACCGACACACGACTGCGAGGGCAGGGTGGCGCTCGTCACGGGGGCGGCCTCCGGGATCGGCGCCGCCTGTGCCCGTCGGCTGGCCGCGGCCGGAGCCCGGGTCGTCCTCACCGATCTGCGCCCCGACCAGGTCAAAGAGGTGGCCGCGCAGATCGAACGGGACGGCGGCGAGGCCGTGGCCGTCGAGGCGGACGTCACCGATCCCGACGCGGTGGAACAGGCCGTGCGGACCGCCGTCGGCACCTTCGGACGTCTCGACCTCAGCGTGAACAACGCCGGTATCACCGCCGGACGCGAACCGGTCGGTACCACCCTGGACGAGAACTGGCGGCGCGTCCTGGACGTCAACCTCTCCGGCGTCTTCTACTGCATGCGCGCCGAGATCACCGCGATGCTGCACGGCGGCACCGGCGGCTCGATCGTCAACATGGCCTCGGTGTTCGGCACTGTCGGCTTCGCGGGATCGGCCCCGTACGTCGCGGCCAAGCACGGCGTCGTCGGCCTCACCAAGACCGCCGCCCTCGAGTACGCCACCCGCGGCATCCGGGTGAACGCGGTCGCCCCCGGTTTCGTCGACACCGCCCTCATCCACGTGAACGGCCGACCCCAGCGCGGCGCCGCGCTGCTCACCCCGATCAACCGCCTCGGCACCCCCGAGGAGGTCGCCGAGGTGGTCGCCTTCCTGCTGTCCGACCGGGCATCCCTGGTCACCGGCAGCGTCTACCTGGCCGACGGCGGCCTCACCGCCCGCTAGGTCCGCGAACGAGGTCGGTCCGGCCGTGGATCGGGCGGGCGTAGATCGGTCCGGACGAGGTGGGTCAGGTGGCCGGGGTGCCGTCCCAGCGGGCGGCGGCCAGGTGGACGCGTTCGCCGGACGGCGTGAGCGGTGTGGCATCGGCGATGAGGCGGCGCAGCGCCTCGGCCGGGTTCGACGGGTTCGGTTCGCCGGTGGAGCGGATGACCCGGTGCCAGGGCAGGTCGTCCTCGGCGTAACGGCGAAGCACCGCGCCGACGGTCCGGCCCGTACCGGCCCCGACGAACTCGGCGACGTCACCGTAGGTCATCACCTTGCCCGGCGGAATCCGGGCGATGGTGTCGAGGACCTCGCGGGCGTGCGGACTGGGCTCGGCGTCCCCGAGCCGAATCCGGGTACCGAGCCCCGCCGACACACTCGCCGGCGGGGCGGCGCGACTCCCCCGCGCCCGTCCCCCGCCGGGGACTGTCGACCTCCCCGGCTCCCTCATGACGCTCAGTAGACGGGAAGGGTCTTGTCCACCTGGGTGGCCCACGCGGTCACGCCGCCCTGGACGTGCACGGCCGAGGTGAAGCCGGCCCCCTTGAGGGTCGCCAACGCGTCAGCGGAGCGCACACCGGACTTGCAGTAGACGACGACCCGCCGGTCCTGCGGCAGTTCGGCGAGGTGGGCGGGCAGCTCGGCCTTGGGGATCAGCCGGGCGCCGGGGATGCGCACGATCTCCCATTCGGCGGGCTCGCGGACGTCGATCAGCTCGATCGGCTCACCCTCGTCCAGCCAGGTCTTGAGCTCGGACGCGAGGATCGTCGACCCGGACGCGGCGAGCTGCGCCTCCTCGGACACCACGCCGCAGAACGCCTCGTAGTCGATGAGCTCGGTGATCGACGGGTTCTTCCCGCACAGCGGGCACTCCGGGTCCTTACGGACCTTGATCGAGCGGTAGGTCATCTCCAGTGCGTCGTAGACCATCAGCCGCCCGACCAGCGGGTCGCCGATGCCGGTGAGCACCTTGATGGCCTCGGTGGTCTGGATCGACGCGATCGAGGCGCACAGCACCCCGAGCACGCCCCCCTCCGCGCAGGAGGGGACCATCCCCGGCGGCGGCGGCTCCGGGTAGAGGCAGCGGTAGCACGGACCGTGTTCGGCCCAGAAGACGCTGGCCTGCCCGTCGAACCGGTAGATCGAACCCCACACGTACGGCTTGCCCAGCAGCACGGCCGCGTCGTTGACCAGGTACCGGGTGGCGAAGTTGTCGGTGCCGTCGACGATCAGGTCGTACTGACCGAAGATCTCCATCACGTTGGAGGTGTCCAGCCGGGTCTCGTGCAGTACCACGTTGACCAGCGGGTTGATGTTGAGCACGGAGTCCCGCGCCGACTCCGCCTTGGACCGGCCGACGTCGGACTGCCCGTGGATGATCTGACGCTGCAGGTTCGACTCGTCGACGGTGTCGAACTCGACGATGCCGAGCGTGCCGACGCCGGCCGCGGCCAGGTACATCAGCGTCGGCGAGCCAAGCCCACCAGCGCCCACGGCCAGGACCTTGGCATTCTTCAGCCGCTTCTGGCCATCCATGGCGACATCCGGAATGATCAGATGCCTGGAGTACCGGCGGACCTCGTCGACGGTCAGGCCCTCGGCAGGCTCGACCAGAGGCGGAAGGGACACGCTAGCTCCTTGCGTTCGCAGTCGTTCTCGACGATGCCACGTTCTTCGACGATTCCACAGGGGCACGCGACCTGGTCACGAATCCGCCGACCGCCACCCCCACGATCCACAGCGTCCGGAGCCGCCCCGCTGTTCCCCCACCCCCACCTTTCCGCCCGCTTCCGCTTCCCTCTTCCCCCGCCACGACCCGTGTGGACGGATTCCGGTTCGAGGCTGGTCGCGGGGTGTGACGCCAGCGGGGTGTGACGCCAGCGGGGTGTGACGCCAGCGGGGTGTGACGGTCGTGGGCGGAACCGGTGTGACCTGGTGGGTGTTCCCGGCGGGCGCGCGGGTAGACCGTCGGTGACCCACCGCAACAACGCATCGACGATGAGGAGCTGAGGGCCGTGTCCTTCACCGACAAGATCCGTAACAAGGTGGACGAGCTTCGTGGACGGGGCAAGCAGGCCACCGGACGAGCCGCCGGTGACCGTCGCACCGAGAGCGAAGGTCGCGGCGAACGTGCCTCCGCCGACCTACGCCAGGCCGGCGAGAAGGCCAAGGACGCCTTCCGCCACTGAGGTCACACCGAGCCACCATCGGCGATCATGTGGAGCTGTGGGCGGTCCGTGCGGTGCGCGGCGCGTCGTCGGCCGCGGCGGCTTTCGGCGCGGCCGACTTGCCGGGTGTGGTCCTGGCAGTCGACTTCCGAGGGGACCGCGCGGGCCCGGCACCGGTACGCGCGGTCCCCGACCCTGCGCGGGAGGTACCGGAGGTCGCACGGGACGAGCCCGCCCCGGCGCTGGAGCGTCGAGACCGCTCCGGCTTGCCAGGTTCCACCTGGGACGATGCGGGCCCGGATGACGACGCGGGCGGGGCGGGGGTGTCGGCGTCGGGTTGGTCGCCGCGGGCGGCGGCGATGCTGGCGCGCAGGGCTGCCATCAGGTCGCCGGTGGGCTCGCTGGGCTCGATCTCGGGTGGCGCGACGACCTCACGGCCGGCGGCCTTGGCCTCGATGACGGACTGCAGGGCCTCGCGGTAGTGGTCGGTGAAGCGGGTGGGATCGAAGTCGGCGGCGAGGGTGTCGATGAGCGAGCCGGCCATGGCGAGCTCCTGCGGACGTATGGCGACCTCGTCCGACAGGAACGGGAAGTCCGGTTCGCGGACCTCGTCCGGCCAGAGCATCGTCTCCAGGACGAAGACTCCGTCGCGCACCCGGAGCGTCGCGAGCTGCTCACGCTGACGCAGAGCTATCTTGACCAGCGCGACCCGGCCGGATCTGGCCAGAGCGTCGCGCAGCAGCACGTACGGTTTCGCGCCGGTCCGGTCCGGCTCGACGTAGTAGCTCCTGGCGAAGTAGATCGGGTCGACCTGCTCCAGCGGCACGAACTCCAGCACGTCGATGGCCTTGGAGGTGGACAGCGGCAGGTTGGCGAAGTCGTCGTCGGTGAGTACGACGGTCTGACCGTCCGCCAGCTCGAAGCCCTTGGCCACGTTGGCGTAGGAGACCTCGTCGCCGTCGGCCTCGGCGACCCGGCGGTAGCGGATGCGGGAGCCATCCGACCGGCGGACCTGGTGGAACGCGATGTCCCGCTCCTGTGTGGCGGAGTACAGCCGCACGGGGATCGACACCAGACCGAAAGAGATGACACCCTTCCAGATCGAACGCATGTTCGCCCCTCACGTCGACTCCTCACCATGGTGACCCACTGGACGCCCACATGTAAGCCAGATCGAACAAACGTCCACAGTTATCAGGTGGCGGCATGGCCCGTCCGGGGGATGCCCGTCCTGGGGCGATCATCTGGGGAGTCCGTGATGGCGACCGCGGGGACGGCGCGATGAGCGCGGGACCGGATCAGAGCACCGTCGGGGTCGACGGGCGGCGGGTGCGGCTGTCGAACGTCCAGGCAGGTCCGGGCGGACATTCCGATCTTCACCGCGGACGACGTGCCGCGACGCGTCGACGACCTCGGCGATCTGTTCGCCCCGCTGCTCGGCGACGCCTCATGACCCCCACACACCGGATGCGTGGATCCCGCGTGAGAGGCACGCACACCGGGCACATCGCGGTCCGGGCCCGATGTGGGTCCAGGACCGCCCGGCGTCGGCACCCCACCCCGCGGATGCCGCATCGACGAGCTCAGGAGGACGTCCCATGGGAGCATCCACCGAACTACCCGGCTCCGGCCGCACCCTGGCAAGCCTCCCCCCCGAGAGCGTCCCCGCCGGCCACCTGCCGCTGGAGACACCCGACGCCGACGCCGTCGAGCAGGCTCGGGAGGTCCGTCCGCGCGAAGCGGGCTCGACGGTGCTGGCCAGCGAGGTCGACACTGCCGGCGAGGTCGACGAGTTCGACCGGGTCGAGCAGAGCATCGTCGTCGAGACCGACGAGGACGACTACCGCTGACGACCCCGAACGACCCCGACCACGGCCGGCTCTGAGTACGGTGGACGGTGGTGTCCGCGCGGGTGGTCAGCCCGTTCGGGCCACCACCGACGGGTGGGTCGTCAAGGTGGGTAATCCGGCCGAGCCGTACCGGGCCGGCCTGCTGTGCGAAAGTGAGCCGGCGACTCGTCGTCGGCCGCAGCCGACCTGGACCCGAAGGAGTGCCGGTGACCGCCGAGCCAGCCTCGCCCGGCACCCGTACGGGCCGGACTCCCCGGCTGCCCCGGACCGCCCGCCGCTTCCAGCTGCTCGGCGCCGCCCGCGAGGTCTTCGTCGCCCAGGGTTACCACGCGGCGGCGATGGACGAGATCGCCGAGCGGGCCGGGGTCAGCAAACCCGTGCTCTACCAGCACTTCCCGGGCAAGCTCGAGCTCTACCTGGCACTACTCGACGAGCACACGACCCAGCTGGTCAACGCCGTCGAGGAGGCGCTGGGCTCCACCACCGACAACCACGTGCGCATCGCCCGTTCGGTGCGGGCGTACTTCGACTTCGTCAATGACTCGTCCGGGGCACACCAGCTCGTGCTGGAATCCGATCTGCGCAGCGAGCCGGCGGTGCGTCAGCGCATCGAGACGGCGTTCGCCCGGTGTGTCCACTCGATCGCGGCGACCATCGTCGCGGACACCGGGCTTGATCCCGCCGAGGCTGACCTGCTCGCCGTCGGCCTGATCGGGATGGCGGAGACGGCGTCGCGCTGGTGGCTCGTGCGCGGTGGGACCGTCCCCAAGGAGCGAGCCATCGAGGCGATGGTCGAACTCGCCTGGCGTGGCATCGGCGGCTACCCCCGACAGGAACAGCCTTAGCACCCCACCCGGCATGTGCCGGGAGCGAACACGCCGGACCCACGCCGGTGGAGAAGTCCCGGAAGCCATAGTGTGGGCCGTGATCCAACCTCGGTGGCGGATGTCCGCCACCGCGCGGGTCCCGCGCGGCTGCGCGCAGGTCCCACGAAGGTCCGACGAAGGCGGAGGTCATCGGTGGAGGTCAAGATCGGCGTACGGCAGGTCGGCCGGGAGCTGGTGGTGGAAAGCGAGCTGACCGCGGAGGCCGTGGCCGCGCAGGTCAGCGAGGCGGTCAAGGCTGGCAGTGGTGTGCTGACCCTCTCCGACGACAAGGGGCGCCAGGTGCTGGTCCCGATCGACGCGCTGGCATACGTGGAGATCGCGGCCACCTCGCCCCGCCGGGTCGGCTTCGGCGGCTGAGGGCTCGGCGGCGAGCGGCTCGACGTCCGGCGGCGTAGACCGTCCGGGCCACGAGCAGGGGGGCGGTGGGCGGACGGAGAAATCGTCGGCCACCGCCCCTCGTCATGTCGTCAGGCGGAGAGGCTCATGCCGTCAGGCGGAGAGGCCAAGCGCCGACATGCGGCGGCTGTGGGCCGACATGATGCGGTTGAAGATGGCCGCCAGCGCGTCCAGATCGCCCACACCCACCAGCAGGCCGGTGAGGGCGTCGCGGTCCACCCCGACCCGCTGCGCCTGGGTGAGGGCCTCGCCGACGAGCCGGCGTGCCCACAGCGCCAACCGACCGGCCACCGTCGGGTTCGCCTCGATCGCGGCACGGACCCGTTCGACGGCGAAGGCGGCGTGCCCGGTGTCGGCCAGGACCCGCAGCACGATCTCGCGGGACGACCCGGGCAGGCGGGTCGCGATCTCCCGGTAGAAGTCGGCCGCGATGTTGTCGCCCACGTACGCCTTGACCAGGCTCTCCAACCAGTCGGCCGGCGCGGTCGAGTTGTGGAAGTCGGTCAACGGGCCGATGAACGGGGCCATCGCGTCCTCGGGACCCACGCCGAGCCGGTCGAGTTCGTCACAGATGGCCCGAAAGTGGGAGAACTCAGCCGCCGCCATCGTGGCCAGGGCCATCTTGTCGCCGAGAGTCGGTGACATTCGGGCATCGGTCGCCATCCGCTCGAAAGCGGTCAGTTCGCCATATGCGAGCAGGCCCAGCAGATCGACAGTCGCCTGGTCGGGCTGGTCCGCGGTACCCGAAGCCGACGCGTCGGCCGGCGGGAACGATGTCTGCATCACGCTCGGATTCTGGCACCCCTGAGGCCGTCAACGGCAATCGTCGGCGAAGGAACCCCCGCTCGGGCCAGGAAGCGGCTATGCTAGAGACAGCTAGAGGCCGTTATGTGCCTCAGTAGTCGCGTAGTAGGCGTCGCCTCGTCACCTGTGCACCCAGAGCTGCCGTCCATGGCACCGGGCACACGGACCTCGGGCCGCGGGCGCCTCGCGGCTCAACGCGAGCGGGTTCAGCGCAGACACCGCTCAGAGAAGACCAGGAGCGTCCCGCTGTCCGTCACAGCAGAAGTACCTTCAGATGATCTATCTACATCCCCTTCGTCTACTGAGATCGCCGCGGTAGTTCCTCCCGCTGTGGTCCGCCCGACCTTCGCCGACCTGGGCGTTCGCACCGAGACGGTCGCGGCGCTGACCAAGGCCGGCATCGTGCACGCCTTCCCGATCCAGGAGCTGACGCTCCCGATCGCGCTCGGCGGCAACGACATCATCGGTCAGGCCCGCACCGGCACCGGCAAGACCCTCGCGTTCGGTATCCCCCTCGTGCAGACGGCGCTGGCTCCCAACGAGGGTGCCGACGGCCGGCCGCAGGCCCTGGTCGTCGTCCCCACCCGTGAGCTGTGCGTCCAGGTCACCGAGGATGTCACCCGGGCGGGTGCGGGCCGTGGCCTGCGCGTGCTGGCCGTCTACGGTGGCCGCGCCTACGAACCGCAGCTCACCGCGCTGCGCGCCGGAGTCGACATCGTCGTCGGCACCCCCGGTCGCCTGCTCGACCTGGCTCGCCAGCGGGTCCTCGACCTCGCCGCTGTGCGGGCACTCGTGCTCGACGAGGCCGACGAGATGCTCGACCTCGGTTTCCTGCCCGACGTCGAGCGCATCATGGCCCAGCTGCCCACCAGCCGCCAGACCATGCTGTTCTCGGCCACCATGCCCGGCCCGGTGATCTCGCTGGCTCGTCGGTTCATGGCTCGTCCCGTGCACGTGCGCGCCGAGCAGCCCGACGAGGCCCGCACCGTGCCCAGCACACACCAGCACGTCTTCCGCGCCCACGCGCTGGACAAGATGGAAGTGCTGGCGCGTGTCCTCCAGGCCGGGGGCCGGGGCCTCGCGATGGTGTTCGTCCGGACCCGACGCACCGCCGACAAGGTCGCGGAGGAACTCGACAAGCGTGGCTTCGCCGCCGCCGCCGTCCACGGCGACCTCGGCCAGGGCCAGCGTGAGCAGGCCCTGCGCGCCTTCCGGGCCGGCAAGGTCGACGTGCTCGTCGCCACCGATGTCGCCGCTCGCGGTATCGACATCAGCGGTGTCACCCACGTCGTGAACTACCAGTGCCCCGAGGACGAGAACGTCTACCTGCACCGCATCGGCCGCACCGGCCGGGCCGGGGAGAGCGGCGTCGCCGTCACCTTCGTCGACTGGGACGATCTTCCCCGCTGGACGTTGGTCAACAAGGCTCTCGGTCTGCCGTTCGAGGGCCCGCTCGAGACCTACTCGACCTCCCCGCACCTGTTCGAGGCGCTTGGCATCCCCACCGGGGTCACCGGCAACCTCCCGCACGCCGCGCGCACCCGCGCCGGGCTGGACGCGGAGGACATCGAGGACCTCGGTGAGGCCTCCTCGCGGCGCGGTGGCGGTCGACGCGGTTCGTCCTCCTCGCGCACCGGGCGCTCCACCGCCCCAGCCGCGGCCGAGGCGCGTCCGGCGGCCACCCGTGCCCGCACCCGTCGACGCACCCGCGGTGGCGGCGCGGCGGCGGCGGCCACCGGTCTGGCCATCGCCGGCGATGCCGACGCCGGCCTCGACGACCCGCGCATCGAGGTCACGGGCGCATCGGCCACCGGCGAACTGCTGGCCGAGAGCGCCGCGCCGATGGTGACCACCCGCGTCTCCGCGGGCGTCGTCGGCACTGATGACGCGCTCGACACCGACGGCGCGCAGGTGGTGTCGGCACTGGCCGGCGAGTCCGGTTCGGCCGACGAGTCGACCCGTCGTCGGCGCCGTCGTCGCGGCACCCGCAGCAGGTCCGCCGGTGGCGCCCTGCTCGGCGACCTCACCGAGGTCGATGACACCGCCGACGACAGCACCCCACGCGCCGAGTCCGCCTGACCCGGGACCGTCCCGCCGCTGATTCTGTGGAGCTCCCACCCGGAGCTCCCCGGAGCAGCACCCGTCAGCCAGCACCGCAGCCGGACACCCGCCTCGTCGCGAGCGGCCATGCCCCACGTCGCTCCCGCCGTCTGAGCCCACTCGCTTTCCGTGGGCCACGCGGGTAACCGGTTGCCGCACGGCGCTCAGCCCACGGCTCAGCCCACAGCGCGAAGATGCAGGCCCAGGCGGACCCAGCTCACCCGGTGGCAGTTCGGGCAGCGCACCAGCGAGAAGTGCCGCGCCCGCATCACCGGCAGATGCACGCTCGGTGTCAGCACCCGCAGCGACTGCCAGGTTCCGAGCAACCTGGTCCCGCCGCACCGGGAGCACTCGAGCCGCAGACCCGCGGACGGCGCCGGCGACGGCCGCGCCCCGCTGTACAGAACCCGCTTGCCATGGGCGTCCCGTCCCACCGACGGACCGGACGGCACCGTCGGCGGCCGCGCCGAGGTCTCCCCCGGCGCTGACACCGTCGAGCCCGCCACACCCGCCGGACCCGCCTCGAGTACGGCTGGCCCCGGCGCCCGGTACTCGCGGTGGCGCAGCCGATCGAACCCCGCCGCGGCCCCTGGCCGCACCGCCGCATCGTCGCGGATCGGCACAGGTGCCGGCCGATGCGTCCGCCGGCGGGTGGGGGCCGGCTCGTCGCGAGCAGCGCCCATCAGCGGCGTCCCTGCGCGGTGATCGGCACGGCCACCGCTACCGCCGGCGTCATCGCGGCCGGTGTCCCAGCGGGCGGCGGTGATCGACGAGCGGGGATCTCGTCTGCCGTGGACAGCCCGGCGATCGCGCGGGCATGTCGGCGGTAGGCGTCGGCACCCTTGGACCGGCCGGCGGTCGCCAGGATCGATCGTCCCGTTCCCGGGGCTTCGGCGAAGCGCACCGACCGGGCGATCGGCGGCGACAGCACATCCACGTGGTAGCGCGCGACCACATCCGCGAGGACGGCCCGGCTGTGCGCGGTACGCGCGTCGAACAGGGTCGGCAGGACCCCGCGCACCCGCAGCCCCGCGTTCGTCAGCCGCCGCACGTCCTGGACCGTGTCCAGCAGCTGCCCCACGCCGCGATGCGACAGCGTCTCGCACTGCAACGGCACGATGACCTCGTCCGCGGCGGTCAGCCCGTTGATCGTCAGCACGCCCAGGGACGGCGGACAGTCGATCAGGATGACGTCGTAGTCGTCGAGCAGGTCCGCGAGGGCGAGCCGCAGCGCGTGCTCACGCCCCGTGCGCGAGAGCAGCACCGCCTCGCTGCCCGCGAGCTCGATGGTCGCCGGCAACAGGTCGGTCCCGTCCGCGGTGGTGGACACGACGATGCCCGCGGACAACCGGCCCAGCAGCACATCGTGCACCGACAGCTCGATCGTGTCGGGATCAAGGCCGAGTGAGAACGTCAGACAGGCCTGCGGATCGAGATCGACCAGCAGGACGCGGCGCCCCAGCTCGGTCAGTGCGGCACCAAGGCTGGCCACCGAAGTGGTCTTGGCTACGCCGCCTTTCTGGTTTGCCACCGCGAGTACATGGGCCACGCCGATCAGTGTGTACGGGTAATCGGATGGTCACAACATCTAGCCGCTGTGAGTTCTCGCCGGACGCCCCACCCACACCCGCGCCACCGGCGGCGACACCCCCGGCAGACCCCCGCGCGCTCTCGCCGCGTCGGTCCGCCGGGCCGGCAAACACCACAGATCTCCGCCACCAAGGTGGCAGCCCGCGGCGCCCGGCACCTTTTCGCCGCCGGGTGGGGCGGGGGTCCCGCATGTGGCGGCCGACTCGGCCGGGCCGGACGCCATTAGAGTGCGCGGACGTGACAGGACTTCCGCGGATTGCCGTCCTTGGCCTCGACGCCGCCACCGCCGCCGCCGCCGTGGCGCTCGTCGACGGCGGTCTGGAGATCGCCGTCTTCGCGCCCGAACCGATCTCGCCGGACGATGTCGCCGCCCTGGCCGCCTATGGCTGCGCCGACCGACTCGTGGCGCTCGTTCCCGCGACCCTGCGGCTGTCCGCCGCGACGCCCACCGCGCCGCCCTTCGAGATCCACGGCACACCCGCAGATCATGAGCCGTCCGCGCCCGCCGAGGTGACGCGGCCGGACGCCGGGGCTCCGCTGGGAACCTTCGACGCGGTCGTGTTGAACGATCACACCGGGCATCTCCTGCCCACCGCACCGGCCGGACCGGCCGCGCCCTCGGGGGCCTCTTCTCAGCCGGGGGTGGTCCAGCGCTTCGGTGACGTGTTCGACCCCCGGGCGGCCTGGGTGTTCCACATCGGCGGACCGGTGGAACTCGGCGCCGCGCGGGGTCGCTGGATCGGCGAATACCTACGCGGGCGCTATGCCCTGCCCGCCAACCTCCCCGCGGGCCCAGACGCGGACCCAGGCCATGGCCACGGCCTGGGAGCAGGCTCAGGCGTGGGAGCGGGAGCGAGGTCGGGGGTGGGCGCCCGACCGGGAGCCGGGGGGCTACCGGGGATGGCGGCCACCGCGATGCGGGGACGTCCGTGGCGCCGCGGTGCCCGTTCGACCCTGGCCGACCTCGACCGGGAGCTGCAGGCCGGCCATGCCCGCGCCGCCACCGCCGGCTACCCGCTGCCCACGCCGTCCGCCTGGCTCACACCCAGCCAGTAGGCAGCCGGTCGGCGGATCAGCCGATCAGTTGGGCCAGTCCGGTCAGGCGGTCGGCGGCGGCCCGCAGGGTCTCGTGGCGCTTGGGATAGCCGAAGCGGATGATGTGCCGGCCGTCCGCGGGGTTGGCGAAGAACGACGAGCCGGGCACCGCGGCGACACCGACCTCAGTGATCATTCGGCGGGTGAGGGCGACGTCGTCACCGGCGGGGTCGATGGCGCGGGTGTCGCACATCACATAGTAGGCGCCGTCCGGTGGACGGAAGGTGAAACCGGTCGCGGTCAGCGACGCGCACAGCAGGTCCCGGCGGGCGCGGTACTGCTCGGCGAGGCCGGTGTAGTACTCGGCGGGTAGCCGCATGGCCGCGACCCCGCCGGCCTGTAGCGGTGCGGCGGCGCCGACGGTGAGGAAGTCGTGCACCTTGCGGATCGCCGAGGTGTAGGCGGGCGGGGCGATCGTCCAGCCGACCCGCCAGCCGGTGACGGCGTACGTCTTGGACAGCGCGTTGATCGTGACGGTGCGGTCCTCGAGGCCCGGGATGGTCGCCGGGGGGATGTGGCCGCCGGGGCCGAGGTACTGGATGTGTTCGTAGATCTCGTCGGTGAACACGAGGGTGTCGTGACGCTGGCAGAGTTCGGCGACGAGTTCGAGCTCCTCGCGGCGCAGCACCTTGCCGGTCGGGTTGTGCGGGGTGTTGAGGATGATCGCGCGGGTCCGGTCGCTGAACGCGGCGCGCAGTTCGGCCGGGTCGATGGACCAGTCCGGGGCGTGCAGGCGGACGAGCTTCGGGACCGCGCCGGAGAGAATCGTGTCCGGGCCGTAGTTCTCGTAGTACGGGTCGAACATGATGACCTCGTCGCCGGGGTCGACCAACGCCAGCATCGTGGCGATCATCGCCTCGGTGGAGCCGCAGGTCACACAGATCTCCCGCTCCGGGTCGACCGTCCAGCCCGGATAGGTGCGGGCGACCTTCGCCGCGATCTCGGCACGGAACTCCGCCGCTCCCCAGGTGATCGCGTACTGGTTGACGTCCGCGTCGATGGCGGCCTTGGCCGCGTCCTTGAGCTCCTGCGGGCAGGAGAAGTCGGGGAATCCCTGCGCCAGGTTCACCGCGCCGTGCACAAGCGCGAGCCGGGTCATCTCCCGGATGACGGATTCGGTGAAGGTCATCGCCTTCGCGGAGATCCGCGGCTGGTTCGCGGGCGCCCGCGGCGACGCGGATGCGGTGGTCTGCTCGGCCATCGGCCCATCGTGGCATCCCATCCGCCCACCGGACGCCCCGTACCCCACCGAGTGTTCCGCGGAACCGCCACCTCACCTGCCGTCCCAGCCTGCCCTGCCCCCAGGTGTTCCGCGGAACCGTTTCCGCGCGCTGCGCCGGCCCGCTCAGACGTCCGTGGCCTCCCGCCCACCACTGGCGGCCACATCGCCGGCGCTGGCACCGGCACCGGCCGCGCTCCCGGGATCCACCTCGCCGAGGGCATCCCAGGGCTGACGGTCGGGGGCGGCCGCCTGACCCTCCGGGCATCGCGCACGGAAGTCACACCAGGAGCACAGCCCGCTGGTCCGCGGCGGGAAGGCACGCTCGGCATCGCCGCCGGACCGCAGCGCCTCGGTGGCCGCGACCGCGTCGGCGGCCACCGACTCGGCCCGGTGCACATGCCGGGTGATCGACTCCTCGGTGTGCTCCGCGACGGCGACCCGGCCACTCGGCACATGGTGCAGTTCCACCCGCCGGCACGGGCGGCGCAGCATCCGCCCGGCGGCCATGGCGTAGAGCGCGAGCGCCGGGGAGCTGCGCGCGTCGGCCTCCGTGGACGGCCGGCGGCCCGTCTTGTAGTCGACGATGACGAGCTCGCCATTCCGATCATCAAGCCGGTCGACCCGGCCGGAGAACGCCAGCCCCTCGGTGCGGGCGGCCACCGAACGCTCGACTCCCCGCGGCTCGGCCGCCGGGTCTAGCCCCGTGACGTAGCCGGCGGCCATCTCCGCGGCCCGCTCCCGCCACGCCACCGACTGCTCGCCGTCGCGGAACCCGTCAGCGACCCACAGCAACCGGACGAGCTGCGCCGCCCGCACCGGCGTGCGCTGCTCGAACGGCTCCTCCCACCACCGGCGCAGCGCGTTGTGCAGGCTCACCCCGAACGACGTGTGCGCCCAGGCCGGCCCCCGCGGCGGCCGGGGCCTGTCCAGGTAGATCATCCGGTACCGGCGAGGGCAGTCCTCGAACGCGGCCAGCCGCGACGGCGTGCAGGCGAACAGCCTGCGGGGCATGCCGGCGAGCTCCATCTGTGCCATCGCAGGATCATCCCACCGCCCTCCGACAGTTCGATCCGCCTCCGCGGCGGCGAGCCGCGCAGAAGCCCACAGCCACGGCGGTGGCGATGGCCGGTGGCGGTCAGCCGGTTCCCGTGGGTCGGGGTGCGTCGTTGATGACCATGTCCATGAAGGTCAGCGCCTCGGCCCGTCGGGTGAAGGGGTTTCGGTAGAGGGACCGGCGATGATCGGCACGCCGGATGCGCAGGCATTCGTCGATGATGCGGTGCCAGCCTGGTCCGAAGGCGGTCCGCGCGTGTTCTCCCGCCGCCGCCTTGGAGACGATCTCACCGGTGGTGAGCGTGTGGTGGAGCCGGCTGACGCCGAGTACGCCCCAGGCCGGCTCCCGCGAGGTGAGGCAGGCCAGGCCTGCGGGTGTGGACAGGCGGGAGCCGTGGCGCCACCATTGCCGCCAGTAGCCGTCGCGGTTGCCGCGTGTCCAGCGGGCGAGGTCCTGCGGGTTGGCCGCGACATCGATCTCGACGGGCCTGGGGCCACGGATGGCCACGCCGTGGCGGGCCAGACTGTGCCAGGTGACCGGGTGGCGTTGGTGGTCGCAACGTGGATGGAACCGTCGACCGTGGGCATGCGGTCCCGGCGATGCCCGTCCCGGATCCCGCGCGAGGTCGAGCCACGTGGTGTAGACCCCGTCGAGGAGCGGGCGGTGGGACAGGTGGGCGTGGATGCGGGACAGTGCCGCGACCTGCTGGTCCGTGGGGGCCGTGGTGGTGACAGCGACAAAATCGACGTCGCTGACTCCGGGGCGGAAATCGCCCAGCGCCACGGACCCGATCACATAAAAGCCTTCCACGAGATCGGGATCCATGGTGTCGACCGCAAGCAGGTAGGCGTCCACGGCATCACGCACCGCGACAGGAAGCGTCATGACCCGTGATTGTCCGCCCGTACCGAGGTGTTCTCCGAGGCGGGACATCGTCGCCGTCCCGGGCCGTTGTCGACGCCGGCGTCCTGGTGGGGCGGATGGATCCCACCGGAAGAAAACGGATAAGGATTCGCTTTTAAAGCCTGCAGAAGAACCACGTTGATCGACAGGCCCGAGATTGTCTCGACCTGGGCAGCGCGCGCACCATCAGCCAGAGGCGGTGCCGGCGGGCACCGGCAGCGGGCCTGGGACGGGCCCACCTGCCGGAGCGGTATCCGTCACCGGGGCCACCACCGAGGTGGGCGGTGAGACCAGCGTGCCGGGCGACACCGGGGTGGGACGGGCGGGCAGCAGCAGGCAGGCCAGGGCCGCGGCGACCTCGACGACCGCGATGAGGACCCAGACCCGCTGGTAGTGGGCGAGGTCAGGGACCCCGGACGGGCTCGCCATCAGCGCGACCGTCGCGCCGACGCCAAGGACGGTGCCGAGCTGGCGGGCCATGGCGAACACGGCGCTACCGGTGGCCCGGCGGGTGGCGGGCAGCGAGGCGGAGATCGCCGCGGCCAGGGTCGGGATGACCAGGCCGATGCCGGCGCCGCAGGTGATCTCGAACGGCAGGACCTCCCGCGGGAAGTCGGGGGTGGTGCCGATGCCGATCCGGTAGGCCAGCAGGGACGCGGCGATCGTGAGGCAGCCGGTCGCGCCGAGCACCCGGTAGCCGAACCGGGCGGCCAGCCGGGCGGCGGCGAACATCGCCACGATCGCCGAGACGATGCCAGCGGGGGCGAACTCGAGCCCGGCGGCGAGGACGTCCTGGCGCCACAGATCGGTCAGCAGCAGCACGTTGCCGAGCAGCAGCGCCCCGAACCCGGTGAACAGCAGCACGGTGGCGCCGGTGGCGGCGCTGAACTGCCGGTCGCGGAACAGGTCGAGTTCGAGCACGGGCGCCCGGTGTCGGGTGCACTGCCAGAGGAACGCCGCGACCAGAGCCAGCCCACCGAGCAGCGCGCCCAGCGTGCGCGCCCCGGTCCAGCCCCAGCTCTCGGCCTCGACGAGACCCAACGTCACCAGGGCGATCCCGGCGGTGAGCAGGGCGGTGCCGAACAGGTCGGGCCGCACGACCGCACCCGAGCCGGCCGGGGCCTCGGCGCGGGATTCGGTCAGGACCCGGCGTGCGATCAGCAGGGTCACGATCACGATCGGCACGTTGATCAGGAAGATCCAGCGCCAGCTCGCCCGGGTGAGCAGCGCGCCGACGGGGGTGCCGAACGCGGCGGCGACCGAGCCGGTGGCCGCCCAGGTGGCGACGGCGGCCGCCCGGCGCGCCGGGGGGAACTCGCCGAGCAGCAGGCCGAGCGAGGTGGGCAGCAGTGCGGCGGCGCCGACGCCCTGGGCGACCCGGGCGGCGATCAGCCAGTCCAGCGACGGTGCGGCGGCGCACAGCACCGAGGCCACGGCGAACAGCACCATCCCGCCGACGAACCAGCGCAGCCGCCCGTAGGCGTCGGCGAAGCGGCCGAACGGGATGGGCAGCGCGGCCAGAACGATCGTGTAGCCGTTGAGCACCCAGGACAGCGTGGCGGGCTCGGTGTGGAACTCCCGCGCCAGATCACCGAACGCGACGTTGACGACGAACAGATCGAGGCTGGCGACGAACGTCGCCGCCGAGGTGACGAGCAGGACCCAGCGCAGGCGGGCATCCGCACGCATGAGCGACCTCTCCAGGCGGTGAACGACACAGGACGACGGGCGACAGTCAGTGCGATGACGCTACCCGCAGATGGTCCAATCACGATACCAACATTTGAGTATCGTGACGCTACCAACAGTCGGTATGGTGACGCTACAATCGATGGCATGCTGCCGCGGACCTACGAGCAGGAGATCTGTTCCATCGCCGCGACCCTGGAGGTCCTGGGCGATCGGTGGACGCTGTTGATCGCACGCGATGCCTGCCTGGGCGTCACCCGGTTCGCCGATTTCCAGGCCCGCCTCGGCATCGCCCGCACGGTGCTCAGCGACCGGCTGGCCCGGCTGACCGAGGCCGGCGTCTTCGAGCGCCGCCGCTACAGCGAGCAGCCCGAACGCTTCGAGTACGTGCTCACCGAGCGCGGCCGCGACATCTGGCCGATCCTCAATTCCCTGATGACCTGGGGTGACCGGCACCTCAAGGGCGGCGAGGCCCCGTTCGTCATCCACCATCGCGGCTGCGGCGGCCACATCGACGACCGGCGCCGCTGCGAGACGTGCGGCCAGGAGGTCGGCGTCACCGAGGTGGTGCGCCTGCCCGGCCCCGGCGCCCGCCGCATCCAGCCCCAGCCGCCCGCGGAGTCGACAGCATCGGCGGAGCCGGCAGCAGGAGCAGCGGGGGCAGCCGAGGCGGAGACTGCCGAGTCTCGGCAGGTTGTTGCATCCGGGCAGGCCGGATAATCCGCACGAACGCGGACGGTGCCGCAGTGGGATCGGTGTACCTGGACGGATCCGTGCGCGGCTGGCATGCTCTAGCCATGGGGTGTGGTCGCGTCGCGAGTCACGGCGTGCTGCCGCCCATTTTTTATGGGGATCGGGTCCGGTCCCCGCTCAGCCGCTGACGTCGCGCGGCACAAGCCCAGGCCAGGCCCGGTCAGTCCCGGGTTGATCTCGCCTGGGCGGCGCCGGACCTCCGAACGAAAGGTCCCCCTTGTGGAGAACACCGCGGAGAACCTCGTCGACCGTTCCGACGCCGCGATCCCCGCACCCGGCGCACCTGGTGACGTGGCACACGCCCGCGTGGTCAGCACCGCGCCGACGATCAGCAGCATCGCCGAGGGGCGCGGGCTCATCGACGACATCGACGCCCAACTGCGCGCGCTGCTGACCAACCGCCGCGATCTGTCCAGCCAGATCCAGTCGCTGCGACAGGTCGAGGGGGGCCCGCGGATCGAACACGCCCGGGAGAACAGAATCATCGCGTCCTGGGCGGACGAGCTGGGCCCCCGCGGCGTCGAGATCGCCCTGGCGGTCCTGACCCTCTGCCGCGGCGCCGCCAGCCAGTAACCGCTGCGCCGGCCAGTAACCATCGCGCCAGCGAGTAGTAACCACCGTTCCGGCCAGCACCGCTGTGCCGGCCAGGCGGGCCAGCCGGTTCACGCGGGCTGGCCGGCCAGGTCAGCCGGGCGGGGCGTGTTCGCTGGGTGGTCCGGGATGCGCATGGCTGGCCGGCTCCTGGCGTGGCCGCTGCTCCCTGCGGTCACCATTGCGGTCACGGGGACGATCGCGGTCGCGTTTGCGGTTGCGGGGGCGCTCGGGCAGGTCCAGCTCGATGAGCAGGCCGCGGAGTTCGGACCGCAGGAAGTCGCGGGTGGCCAGCTCACCGATGGTGATGCGCATCGCGGCGACCTCCCGGGCGAGGTACTCGGTGTCCTCTCGGGTGCGCACCGTCTGCTCACGGTCCTGGGCGAGGTTGGCGCGGTCCCGGTCGTCCTGGCGGTTCTGCGCGAGCAGGATCAGCGGTGCCGCGTACGCCGCCTGCAGCGACAGCGCCAGGGTCAGGAAGATGAACGGGAACGAGTCGAACCGGATGCTCGACGGTGCGGCGATGTTGTAGGCGATCCACAGCACGATGACGATGCTCTGCACCACCAGGAACCGCGCGGTGCCGAGGAACCGGGCGATCCGTTCGGCGATCCGGCCGAACGCGTCCGCCTCGTAGGACGACGGCCGCACCCGAGCGCGCCGCGACGCCCGCGGCTGATCCAGACGCGGCCCCCGCCGCCGACGACGGATCACAACTGTGCCCCCGCCGAGACCTCGCCGACGGCGCCCGGATCGTCCCCGCCGGCCGCGGGCGGGGTTCCGGCGCCGGGCCCCGTCCGCGCCTCGACCTCATCCGCGTCCAGTTGGCGTTCCCGCCAGTCGGCCGGCAGCAGATGGTCGAGGACGTCATCGACGGTCACCACCCCGACGAGCCGTCCGGCCCCGTCCAGCACCGGCGCCGCGACCAGGTTGTACGACGCGAGATGCCGGGTCACCTCCGCCAGCGGTGTATCCGGGCGCAGGGAGGCGATGTCCACCTCGATCACCCCGCCGACCAGCGTCGACGGCGGTTCCCGCAGCAGCCGCTGGAAGTGCGCCAGGCCGAGGTAGCGGCCCGTCGGCGTCTCGCACGGCGGGCGCACGACGTACACCTGCGCGGCCAGTGCCGGCGACAGTTCCGGTTCCCGGATGCGCGCGAGCGCCTCGGCGACCGTCGCGTTCGGCGGGAGCACCACGGGCTCGCTGGTCATGATGCCGCCGGCGCTGTCATCGGCGTAGAGCAGCAACCGGCGCACCCCGGCGGCCTCGTCCGGCTCCATCAGGCGCAGCAGCCGTTCGGCGTCCTCGGCGGGTAGTTCGCCGAGCAGGTCGGCGGCGTCGTCGGGATCCATCGCCTCGAGCACGTCGGCGGCGCGTTCCTCGGCCAGTCCGCCGAGCAGTTCGACCTGCTCGTCCTCGGGCAGTTCCTCGAGGACGTCGGCGAGGCGCTCGTCGTCCAGGGCCGCCGCGACCTCCGCCCGTCGCTTGTCCGACAGGTCGTGCAGCAAGCCGGCGAGGTCCGCCGGCCGCAGCTTCTCGAACGCGGCCAGCAGGTTCGCGGCCCCCTGCCCCTCCTCCGGCAGCGAGAAGCCACTCACGTCGTCCCACGACACCGTGCGGACCTCGCCCCGACGCCCGCGACCCCGCCGCACCGCCACCTGTTCGAGCACCCAGTCACCGCCGCGCACCGGCTCGATCGCCGCGTCCACGACGGTGACCTCCTCCCCCTTGGCCTCCTGGCCGCCGCCGGCCTCCGCCTTCCCCGCCCGTTCGGACGACCCGGAGGCCCCGAACGTCGCGCGGGACGCGGACTCGCCCGGTCCCAGCAGCCGCACCCGCCGGTCGAGCAGTTCGGCGAGCACCCGCGTCTCGTTCGGTCGCTGCTCGAACCGCCGCCAGCTCAGCCGCGCCGACGACAGCACCACCGCGCCGGACTCCACCCCTGTCACCCGGCCGATCGGCACGAAGATCGGCCGGCGCTGCACCTCGACCGCCAGCCCCAGCACCCGCGGCGGCTCATGCCCCAGCCGCAACGCCACGATCACATCGTGGACGCGCCCGACCTGATCCCCGTTCGGATCGAGGACGAGCAGCCCCGCCAGCCGTCGACAGAAGAACCGGGACTGCGCCGGACGCGTCGGCATCCCCCTCACCACCTCCCACGCACGGACCGCACCCGCTGGACGTACGGACGGACGTGGCAGGGCGAATCTGGCCAGGTCGGTGCCACGGAGGTCGTCACGGCCGGAGGTTACCCGTCCCACCACCCACCGCAACCCACCCATCCCGTCACACCGCCCCTCGCCACCACCACACCCCGCGGCCGACCCGGGGTCGGCATCCACCTGCCCGGGTCGTCGTAGCCGGCGAATCGGCCCCGAACCCGACCACGGCGCCCCCGCGCACCCCACCCACCCGCGGCTCCCGCGAAAGGGGCACAGACCGTCGCCATGATGGGGGGCGGTACCGCGTCCCAGGAACGGACGCGGGGCGCGGAACGCCGCACGGGCGTCGCGCACTACGGAGAGTGGGGTCTGGAGATGCGGGTTGCCTTCCTCGGTCTGGGCACGATGGGGTATCCGATGGCGGGGCATCTGAGCCGGGCCGGGTTCGAGACGTCGGTGTTCAACCGGACGGCCGCGACGGCGCGGCGCTGGACGCAGGAGTTCACCGGCTCCGCGGCGCCGACACCGGCGGCGGCCGCGACGGGGGCGGACGTGGTGTGTCTGTGTGTGGGCGCGGATGACGACGTCCGGGAGGTGCTGGTCGGCCCGCAGGGGGCGCTGGCGGCGCTGGCGGCCGGTGCGATCATCGTCGATCACACGACGACGTCCGCGCAGGTCGCCGTGGAGATCGCCGCGTTGGCGCAGGAACGCGGGGTCGGGTTCGTCGACGCGCCGGTGTCCGGCGGGCAGGCCGGGGCGCAGGCGGGGCGACTGAGCGTGATGTGCGGGGGTGCGGCGGAGACCATCGAGCGGGTCCGTCCGGTGCTGGCCGCCTACGGAACGACGATCACCCGGATCGGCCCGGTCGGGACCGGGCAGCTCACGAAGATGGTGAACCAGATCCTGGTGGCGGGGGCGATCGAGGGCGCGGCGGAGGCGCTGAACTTCGCGATGGCCGCCGGCCTCGACCTGACGCAGGTGCTGCCGGCCGTCTCCGGTGGGGCGGCGAGCTCCTGGTATCTGGTCAACCGCGCCCCCACCATGATCCGCGATGAGTTCGACTTCGGTTTCGCCGTCGACTGGATGCGCAAGGACCTGCGCATCTGCCTGGACGAGGCGACTCGCCGGGGCATCCCGGTGCCGCTGACCACACTCACCGAGTCGGACCTCAGCGACGCCCACGACCGCGGCGACGGCCGCCTCGACGCCACCGCCATCATCCGCCTGCGCCGCCTCGCCACCGACCCCCAGGCCGACCCGGAGGACTAGCTCACCCGGGCCCTCGACCGCTCCCGCCGTCCACGGACCGTCACCGCGACACCGCCAGGCGCCCCACCCGGAACCGCTCAGAGGTACTGCTTGGACGGGTTGACCATCGCGCGGACGGTCTTGCCGTCGTGGAACTCGCCGATCGCGGTCATCGCCCAGGTCGCAGCGCCCTGGTCGCGTTGGACCCGGCACATGACCAGACCGGTGGCCGGCTTCGATTCGGACAGGTCGAAGCGGACGAGCTCCTGACCGGTGAGGTCGTTGTAGAGCCGGCAGTAGGCGTTGCGCACCTCGGTGAACGGCTGCCCCTGGAAGCTGTTCACGGTGAAGATGAGGGTGGTGACGCTCGGCGGCAGTGCGGCCAGGTCAACGATGATCGTCTCGTCGTCGCCGTCGCCCTTGCCGGTGAGGTTGTCACCGGAGTGGCGCACGGCACCGCGGGCACCCTTCTTGGACATGAACCAGACCTTGTCGACGTCCTTGCCCCGCTCGTCGAACAGGATGCAGGACGCGTCCAGGTCGATGGAACGGCCGCGCTGGGCCGGGTCCCACCCCAGGCCCATCCGCACCCGGGTCAGCGGCGCCTCGCCCGTCTTGACCAGCGAGACGCTCTGACCCTTGCGCAGCGATACCCGGCCCTTGTCCAGGTTGACCCGCCCACCAGGCTGCTGGCCCGCACCGCCAGCGGCGGGCGGACCGGCGGGAACCGGCGGACCCCACTGCTGGCCGGGCGGCGGCCCGGACGGCGGCGCCCCGGGCGGACCCCACGGCTGGCCGGCTCCCGGCGGCGGCCCGGGCGGCGGACCCCACTGCTGACCAGGCTGCTGCGGCGCGCCCCACTGCGGTGCGCCCCACTGCGGTGCGGCCGGCGGAAGCGGCGCCGGTGGCGGGCCCCACTGCTGACCACCGGGAGGCGCCCCGTACGGCGCCGCCGGCGGGACGGGCGGCGGCCCCCACTGCTGGCCTCCCACCTGCGGCTGCTCGGCGGTGCCGGGGTCGTCCACGGAGATGCCGAAGTCGGTGGCGATGCCGGCCAGGCCCGAGGCGTAGCCCTGGCCGACGGCGCGGGCCTTCCAGGAACCGGCCCGGCGGTAGAGCTCGACGAGGATCAGGGCCGTCTCGGTGCCGAGGCCAGCCGGATCGAAACGGACCAGCTCAGCGCCACCACGCGCGTCCCGCACAGCGATGCCGAGGCCCCGGACACCGGCGAAGGTGAGCGGGCCGCTGCCGTCCAGGCTGCCGGTGACGACGACCTTGTCGATCTCGGCCGGGACGGCGGCCAGGCTGAACTCCAGCGCCGACGGCGGCACCAGCCGAACCCCGGGGCCGTTCGGCTGGTTGAAGAAGACGAAGTCGTCGTCCGAACGGACCTTGCCGGTGGCCGTCACCAGGATCGCGGCGATGTCCAACGGGCTCGACGAGGCGATCTCGACCCGGACGTCCCCGGTCGGCAACGGTGCGTTGCCACCTTTCGTCAGAACCTGTCCCATTGCCCCTCCATGACCGGCCTCGTCAGGGTCGCGCACCCTGTCCAACGGCCCCACCGCGGCGGACGGTTCCCGCCCCGAATACCGCGCGTGTCCTGTCCCGACCCTACGATCGGTGCATGGCATGGGCGGAACCGGTCCGATGAGCGACAACACGCTGGGCACCCGGATCGAACGGCACGTGGCCGGGGTGTTCGGCCCCGACACCGGCCGGGCCGCCGTGACGTTCCTCGGTACCGAGCAGATCGAGATCCTGCGCTACGGCCCCGACCGCACCGGCATCGTGCGTTATCTGACCCTCGGCATGTCCCGCGAGCCGATGACGGCAGCCGCGGCGACGGTGCGCGATCCGGCCGGTCCGCGCGCGGAGCTGGTGCTGTCGCTGCGCGGTCCGCATGACAGCGTGCTGCGCCGGCTCGCGGTGCTCGCGGCGATTCCCGTGGTGGAGAGCCGTCCGATCGCCCCCGGCGCGGCCCTCGACCTCGGCGAACCGCTCTGGGACGGGGCCCCGTTCACCGCCGTCCTGGTCGCCGAACCCGGCGGCCTCATCCCCGATCTGCCCACCGCGGCACAGCCGTCCGCGGCCACCGACGAGTTCTCGATCTCCGACCTGCTGGCCAGCCCCGACGCGGCCATCGGCTTCGACCCCGGCAGCGGCGGCGGCTCCGCCTCCGATCCGGGACCCGCGCCGGTCCGGTTCCTGCCGCTGCTGCCGATGACGATGAACGAGGCCGCCTACAAGCGCGTCCATGGCCCGGACGCCCTGCATCAGCGCTGGCTGGCCGCCGGCACCGACCTGCGCGATCCCGCCCGCCGCGAGGTCTCCCTGAGCTGACCCGCCGCCCGCAGGGTCCGTCCGCGACCGGGGCAGGGGCGACGTAGGGCAACAGAAAGCAAAGAACAGCCGAAGAACAACGCGTCCGGACGATGCGGTCCGCGTACGGGCCCGATCGGCGGCTACGCTCCCGAAGCTGTGAGCCGTGATCGAGGCGACGCCGTCTCCCCCGCCCGCGCCCAGCCGGCCCAGGGTGCCGGCGCGCGACCCCACCGGCGGTCGCTGCTGCTCGGTGGGCTGGGCCTCGGTGGCGCGGCGCTCGGCGGGATCGGCCTCGCCGCCTGCAGCACCTCGAACGGTACGACTCCGTCCCCGGTGCCGACCCTGCGCGCGCCGACGCCCGTGCCGGGGGTGTCCGACGGCGTGTTCGGGCTCGGCGTGGCCAGCGGCGATCCGCTGCCGGACGGGGTGATCCTGTGGACGCGGCTCGCCCCGAAGCCGACGCAGGGCGGTGGTATGCCGTCCCGGGACGTCCCCGTCGACTGGCAGATCGCGACCGACGAGCGGTTCGCCTCGGTGGTCCGTGCCGGCACGCAGACGGCGCAGGCGGCTTTCGCGCACTCGGTGCACGTCGACGTCCGCGGGCTGGAGCCGGGACGCGACTACTACTACCGTTTCCGCGCCGGGACGGTGCTCAGCCCGGTGGGTCGCACCCGCACGGCCGCGGCGCCGGCCTCCGGTGGGGCGGCGGCGGCCAGCGGGTCGCTGAGCTTCGCGCTGGTGTCCTGCCAGGACTTCCAGAACGGCTACTGGCCGGCGTTCGACGCGATCGCCGCCGACCATCCGGACCTGGTCGTGCACGTCGGCGACTACATCTACGAGTACGACCCGGACAGCCGTTTCCCCGACCGGCTCCACACCACACCGCAGACCCTCGGCCTCGACCAGTTGCAGACCCTCTCCGACTACCGCAACCGGTACGGCCAGTACAAGGCCGACCCGGCGTTGCAGGCCGCCCACCACGCGGCCCCGTGGGTGGTGACCTGGGACGACCACGAGGTCGAGAACAACTACTCGGGCCTCGTCGACGAGCCCGGTGACACCGGCGCCAGGCATCAGGACCCGGCCCGGTTCGCCCGCCAGCGCGCCGCCGCCTACCAGGCCTACTACGAGCACATGCCGATCCGCGCCGAGCTCAACCCCGGCTCCCCCGACCTGCGGATCTACCGCCGGCTCACGTTCGGCAGCCTGGCCACGTTCAACGTGATGGACACCCGCCAGTACCGCACCCGCACCCCCGGCGACTATCCCTCGGCGATCGGTCCGGCCGAACTGGGCCGCACCGACTTCGACGGGACGATGGCCGGCGCCGACCAGGAGCGCTGGCTGCGCGCGGGTCTGGACGCCTCACGCACCCGGTGGAACCTCATCGCCCAGCAGACGATGATGGCCCAGCTCGACGGCCAGCTCCCCACCGGCGGCACGGAGCTGCTCACCAACCTCGACCAGAACGACGGCTACCGGCCGTACCGGCAGCGCCTGCTGACCGGGGTGCGCGACAGCAGGGTGTCCAACCCCGTCGTGCTCTCGGGTGACCTGCACTGCGCGTGGGTGAACGACCTGCGGGTCGACTTCGACCGGCCGGACACCCCGGCGGTCGCCACCGAGTTCGTCTGCACGTCGATCAGCTCGGCGTTCTTCCTGATCAGCGACGACTTCGTGCGGGAGAACAACGCCCGGTTCAACCCGCATGTGCGCTACTTCCGCGGTGACCGACGCGGTTACACCCGGTTCCGGCTCACCCCGACGCAGTGCCGCGCCGACCAGCGCGTCGTCGCCGACTCCGACCGCCCGGACTCCCCCGTCACCACCGATGCCACCTGGATCGTCGAGGACGGCCACCGCACCGCCCACTCCGCCTGACCCACCCACCCCTGCGCCGCCACCAGACGAATACCCTTGGTCACGCTAGGCTTGCGGACTGTTGCGACAGTCAAACTCCGGGAGCCGCGCGTGACGATCGTCGAGGAGCCGCCGAACCCTTCGGGCCCGGTCATTCGATCCATCTCGGAGCCGGACCTCGCGGCCCACCGCCGGCCACGGTCGAACCTGCTCGGCTACCTGCGCACGACGTCCCACAAGGACATCGCGGTCATGTACTTCGTGACGTCGATGGGATTCTTCCTGTTCGCCGGGATGCTCGCCGTCATGATGCGCTCGGAGCTCGCCCGGCCAGGGTTGCAGTTCTTCTCCAACGAGCAGTACAACCAGCTGTTCACGATCCACGGCACGGTCATGCTGCTGCTGTTCGCGACACCGCTGGCCTTCGCGTTCGCGAACCTGCTGGTACCCCTGCAGATCGGCGCGCCGGATGTGGCGTTTCCCCGCCTGAACGCCCTGTCGTACTGGCTTTTCCTGTTCGGCGGACTCGTCGTCATCTCGGGGTTTCTCACCCCGGACGGCGCCGCCGACTTCGGCTGGTTCGCCTACGCACCGCTCAGCGGCAAGGTCTACTCCCCGCTGCCCGGTGCAGATCTGTGGATTCTCGGGCTGGTCGTCTCGGGTCTGGGCACCATCCTCGGCGGCGTCAACATGATCACCACTATTCTGTGCCTGCGGGCGCCGGGCATGACGATGTTCCGGCTGTCGATGTTCTGCTGGACGTTCCTGGTCACGTCCATCCTGGTGCTGGTCGCGTTCCCGGTGCTGGCCGCGCAGCTGCTCTCGCTCGAGGCCGACCGCCGGTTCAACGCACACGTGTTCGACGCCGGCAACGGCGGCGCCATACTCTGGCAGCATCTGTTCTGGTTCTTCGGGCATCCCGAGGTCTACATCATCGCCCTGCCGTTCTTCGGGATCATCAGCGAGATCCTGCCGGTGTTCTCCCGCAAGCCGCTGTTCGGCTACAAGGGTCTGGTGTTCGCCACCATCGGCATCGGCGCGCTGTCGGTGGCCGTGTGGGCGCACCACATGTTCGTCACCGGCGCGGTGCTGCTGCCCTTCTTCGCGTTCCTGTCCTTCCTCATCGCGGTGCCCACCGGGATCAAGTTCTTCAACTGGGTCGGCACGATGTGGCGTGGGCAGCTCACCTTCGAGACACCGATGCTGTTCGCCCTCGGCTTCCTCGTCACGTTCCTGTTCGGCGGGCTGACCGGTGTGCTGCTGGCCAGCCCACCGATCGACTTCCATGTCAGCGACAGCTACTTCGTCGTCGCCCACTTCCACTATGTCGTGTTCGGCACCGTTGTGTTCGCCGCGTTCGGCGGCACCTACTTCTGGTTCCCCAAGGCCACCGGCCGCATGATGGACGACCGTCTCGGAAAGGTCCATTTCTGGACGGTGTTCTTCGGCTTCCACGGCACGTTCCTGGTGCAGCACTGGCTGGGCCTGCGCGGTATGCCCCGCCGGTACGCCGACTACGGACCATCGGATGGATTCACCACTCTGAACACCCTGTCGACCGCCGGGTCGTTCCTGCTCGCCATCTCCACACTGCCGTTCCTGTACAACCTGTGGCATTCCTACCGCCGCGGCCCGCTGGCGGCCGTCGACGATCCCTGGGGCTTCGGCAACTCGCTGGAGTGGGCCACCTCCTGCCCGCCGCCCCGGCACAACTTCACCGTGCTTCCGCGGATCCGCTCCGAACGTCCCGCCTTCGACGTCCACTACCCCCAGGTCGCCGGCTCCATCGACTACCACGCCACCCCGGAGTTCACCCCCACCCCCGCGCCCACCGTCGCCCCCACCCGCGAGGCGCCCGAGCAGCCCTAGACCCCGGCCTCGGCATCCCTGCCGGTGGTGGCGTCCCGACCGGCAGGGGCGTCCCGACCGGCAGGGGCGTCCCGACCGGCAGGGGCGTCCCCACCGGCACCCGTGACGACGCTGGCGCTGGACGGGACGAGCAGGCGCAACGCGCGCGGACGGACCACGATGCGGGCGGGTAGCGGGGCCAGCGGGTCGCCGTCGGCGTAGACGTCGAACGGTCGGTCGGCGCTGATGCGCACCTCGCGGCCACGCAGCACCTCGACGTGGCGGGTGTGCACGTGCCGTCCGGTGAAGACCCGGGGGAACAGGGCGAGAAAGGTGCGTTTCGGCGCGTCGGAGACGAGCACCACCTCGACGAGGCCGTCGGTGAGGTCGGCGTCCGGGGCGAACCTCATCCCGCCGCCGTAGTAGGCCGAGTTCGCCGCCGCCACCGTGTATCCGTACAGCTCACGGGGCGCCGCGTCGTCCACGGTGACGGTGAACCGCACCGGCCGCCAGGCGGCGAGCGCCCGCAGCGTCGCATAGGTGTAGACGTTGCGTCCGCGCAGCAGCCGGGCCCGGTTGGCGATCACCTGGACGTCGGAGTCGTAGCCGACGCTGGCGATACCCAGATACGGTCGCCCGTCCACCTCGGGCAGGTCGACACGCAGCTCACGGGCCTGCGCGAGGCTCGCCGCCACCTGGCGCGGATCATCTGGCAGCCCCAGCCCCCGGACGAAGTCGTTGCCCCGACCGCCCGGCAGGACGGCCAGCACCCCACCCAGGCGGGCCACCGCGCCCGCGACCGCCCCGGCCAGGCCGTCCCCGCCGAGCGCGACCACCACGCGTCCCGCCGCTGTCGCCCCCGCCGCCAGTTCGCCGGCGTGCGCCAGATCCCGCGTCGGCGCGACCCGCACATCCGGCGCCCACCGGGCGAGTTCGGCGCAGACCGGCGCCAGCACCCGCAGCGCCCGGCCCCGCCCCGCACTCGGATTGACGACGACGGTCAACCGCCCACGATCCACCACCGCGCCAGCTTTCCACACCGTTGCACCGCCGACCGCCGCCGCGGTGAAGGCGGGACGCCCGATCCGACCGGCGGGGCCCGGTGGGTCGGCGGCGACAAGTTAGTGGGCGGCGAAGCGGCCGGTGGCCAGGTGTTCGCTGACGGCGCCGAAGAAGGACCGGTCGCCGATCTCCGGGGCGTCCCGGACGTCGCGCAGGACCAGATGCTCGAGCAGGATCAGCGCCGCGTCCGCCGGCCACAGCACCAGCCACAGCCAGACCCCGCGCGCCTCACCGACGAACGCCGCCCGATCGGGCGGTACGGCCACCGGCCACATCGCCGTCGGATGCCCCGCCGCCTCCACCTTCGCCTCCGGAGCACCCGGCAGCGCCTCGGGGTCGGGGCCCTGAATGCCCGCCAGCCGGGCGCCGAGCCCGATTCCCGGTGACTCCGCGACCAGCACCATCTCCGCCGGCCCGCCCAGCGGGCACGGTCCGGCCGCGGCCAGCGCGCTCGCGCGTGGGCCGCTGCGCTCGTCGCCGGCCCAGCCGACACCACTGACATACCAGTGCACCGGCATCGGATCGGGCAGCCACACCGGCACCGTCGACGTCGTCGCCAGCATGTGCAGCGCCTGTTCGCGTGAGGAGACCGCGGCCCGGTACGGACTCACCTCCCCGTGCCGCTCGCATCGATACTGGCTGTTCCACAGATCGGGCGGACGAAGCTCCGCAAGACAGCGTGGGCAGACCGCGGCACTGGTCACCGAGCGCCTCCTAGTGCGACGGCCGTTCGCACCGGCCATCACCCGTGAATCGGACGGACCTGAACCGCCGGACTTCGGCGATTCCGTACTGACTGTTCCCGCCATTTCCGCCAGCAATCATCCCGTCCCGCCCCCTCAGCCCCCCATCAGTGCCCCCACCTGCATAGATGCCCTCAACCGCCGGGTACCCGCCCAGTACACGTCGGCGCACGTCGACACTCACCGTGTCCGAACCGCGGCGGCCCGCCGGTCAGCGGGTGGGGTCAGCGGGTGGGGAGGATCTCGGCGCAGGCCTCGGCCAGGACGTCCAGGCCGTCCAGCAGAAGCTCGTCGCTGATCACGAAGGGTGGCAGCAGGCGCAGGACGTTGCCCCACGTACCGGCGGACAGGACGATCAGGCCGCGGCGATGGCAGGCGGCGGCGACGGCGGCCGCCCGCGCCCGGTCGGGGCTGTGGTCGCCCTGGCCGCGCACGATCTCGACGGCGAGCATCGCGCCCCGGCCCCGGACGTCGCCGATGGCGTCGTACCGGTCCGCGAGGGCGCGCAGCCGGGGCAGGGCGAGTTCGGCGATATGGCGGGCCCGGCCGGCCAGGTCACCGGACTCGATCAGGTCGATGGTCGCCAGTGCCGCCGCGCAGGCCACCGGGTTGCCACCGAAGGTGCCGCCGAGACCACCGATCTGCGGGGCGTCCATGATCTCGGCGCGGCCGGTGACGGCGGACAGCGGCAGGCCACCCGCGATGCCCTTGGCGGTGACGATCAGGTCGGGGACGATGTTCTCGTCCTCGCAGGCGAACATCGTGCCGGTGCGGGCGAAGCCGGTCTGCACCTCGTCGGCGATGAACAGGATGCCCGCGTCCGCGCAGAACTCGGCCAGGCGCGGCAGGAAACCGGTGCCGGGCACGATGAAACCCCCCTCGCCCTGGATCGGCTCGATCACCAGGGCGGCCACCGCCCCGGCCCCGATCTCGGTGCGGATCAGGTCGATGACCTGGGCGGCGGCCTGTTCGCCGCAGTGCTGCGGCCCGCCCGGCCAGCGGTAGGGGTAGGCCAGCGGCAGCCGGTAGATCTCCGGGGCGAACGGGCCGAAACCGGCCTTGTACGGCATGGCCTTGGCGGTCATGGCCATGGTGAGGTTGGTCCGGCCGTGGTAGGCGTGTTCGAAGACGACGACGGCGCCACGCCCGGTCGCCGACCGGGCGATCTTGACAGCGTTCTCCACCGCCTCCGCACCCGAGGTGAACAGGGCCGAGCGCTTCTCGAAACCGCCGGGGGCCAGCCGGGCCAGCGCCTCGCAGACGCCGACGTACTCCTCGTACGGCGTGACCATGAAACAGGTGTGGGTGAACCGGCCCGCCTGCGCGGCCACGGCCGCGACCACCTCGTCGGCGGCGTTGCCGACACCGGTGACGGCGATGCCCGAGCCAAGGTCGATGAGCGTGTTGCCGTCGACGTCGACCACGACGCCGCCGCCCGCCGCCCGCGCGAACACCGGCATCGTCGAACTCACCCCGCGGGCCACGGATCGGACCCGTCTGGCCGACAGCGCCCGCGAACGCGGGCCGGGAATCTCGGTGACCAGGCGGCGGGTCTGGGGCAGCCCCGACCCGCCTCGACCCGACACCGAAAGCGTTGGTTCGTCCATCGGCTCGGCACCTCCAGGGTGTCTCCTCAGACCGGCCAGCCCACCCGCCGGTCACCCGTCAGTCGGCCATCGCCGCAGGCAGTCCGCCCGGGCGTCGGCCCGCGGCCACGACGGACGGGCCCGCCGGTGGGCAGGCCCACGACAGTGCCCGACCCGGGCGTGGATGGCCACTCCCGGCGACGGGATGCGCCTAGGATGACCTCTGAACCGCTTCGCCGCCGAACAGGGAGCCGACCACAAAGATGCGTGATGGCTGAGGTCCGGCCGTTCTGGCTCGCGGGCCGGCCGGCGCAGGGTACGGCGGAGCTCGAGGTGCGCCATCCCTACGACGGTGCGCTGGTGGCCACGGTCGCCCAACCGTCCGCGGCGCAGGTCGAGCAGGCTGTCGCCGCCGCGGCGGCGGTCGCCTCGCAGCTGGCGGCGTTGCCGGCGCATGTGCGCGCGTCCGCGCTCGGGCATGTGTCCCGGGAGATCGCCCGGCGCGGCGACGAGATCGCCCGGCTGATCACCGCGGAGAGCGGCAAGCCGCTGACCTGGTCACGGGCCGAGGTCGCCCGGGCCAGTTCGACGTTTCGCTGGGGAGCGGAGGAGGCCCGCCGGTTCGCCGGCGACCTGACCCGGCTCGACACCGACCCGACCGGCGAGGGCCGTCTGGCGCTGTCGCGGCGCTTCCCACGTGGGCCGGTGCTGGGCATCGCCCCGTTCAACTTTCCACTGAACCTGGTGGCGCACAAGGTCGCGCCGGCGCTGGCCGTCGGGGCGCCGATCATCGTGAAACCCGCGCCGCGCACCCCGCTGTCGTCGCTGCTGCTCGGTGAACTGCTCGCCGAGACCGATCTGCCCGCCGGTGCCTTCTCGGTGCTGACCGTCGACAACGACGTGGTCGGCGCGCTGGTGGCCGACCCGCGGCTGCCGGTGGTGTCGTTCACCGGGTCGGGTCCGGTCGGCTGGTCGATCCGGGACGCGGTGCCACGTAAGCAGGTCGTCCTGGAACTGGGCGGCAACGGCGCGGTGCTGGTCGCGCCCGACTTCCACGCCCCCGGGGACCTGACCCGGGCCGCGGGGCGCATCGCGCTGTTCGCGAACTACCAGGCTGGGCAGTCGTGCATCGCCGTGCAACGGGTCTACGTCGACCGGTCGCTGCACGACGAGCTGCTCGGCGAGATCCTCGCCGCCGTGCGGGCGCTGCGCGACGGCGATCCCAGCGATCCGGCCACCGACGTCGGCCCGCTCATCGACACCGCCGCGGCCGAACGGGTCGAGACCTGGATCGGCGAGGCGGTCGCGGCCGGCGCCACCCTGCACTGCGGCGGCACCCGCACCGGTGCCAGCGTCGCGCCCGCGGTGCTGACCGGTGTGTCCGAGTCGGCCCGGCTGGTCCGCGAGGAGGTGTTCGGGCCGGTGATCGTCGTCGCCCCGGTCGACGGGGTCGACGACGGCTTCGCCCGGATCAACGACAGCGCGTTCGGTCTTCAGGCCGGGGTGTTCACCCACGATCTCGCGACCGCGTTCCGCGCCCACCGCGAGCTCGTCGTCGGCGGCGTCGTCGTCGGGGACGTCCCGTCCTACCGGGCCGATCAGATGCCCTACGGCGGGACGAAGAACTCCGGCATCGGCCGGGAGGGCCTGCGTTCGGCCATGACCGATCTCACCGAGGAGCGAGTTCTCGTCCTCACCGGCCTGGACCTGTGACGATCGAACGGTGACGATCGACCTGCACACCCATTCCACCGCGTCGGACGGGCTGGACGCCCCCCAGGAACTGGTGCGCCGCGCCGGGACCGCCGGGCTCGCCGTCGTCGCGCTGACCGATCATGACACGACCGCCGGGATCGACGCGGCCGCCGCCGCGCTGCCCCGCGGGCTGGTCCTCGTGCCCGGCGCGGAGATCTCCTGCTACGTGCAGGTGGACGAGCGGCGGATCGCCCTGCACGTGCTGGCCTACCTGTTCGACCCGGCGGAGCCCACGTTCGCCGCCGAACGGGCCGAGGTCCGCAGGCACCGGGTCACCCGGGCCCGTCGGATGGTGGAACTCCTGCACGCCGACGGGCACCCGGTGCGCTGGGAACGGGTCAGCGAGCTGGCCGGCGGCACGGTGGGCCGGCCGCACGTGGCCGCCGCGATGGTCGAAGCCGGCCTGGTACCCAGCGTGGACGCGGCGTTCAGCCGCTCCTGGATCGGCCCCGGCGGGCCGTACCACGTGGGCAAACAGCAGCCGGACGTGTGGCGGACGCTGGAGCTGATCCGCGCCGCGGGCGGGGTCAGCGTGTTCGCGCATCCCTATGCGAGCCGGCGCGGTGTCACCGTCGGCCCCGAGGTGATCGAGCGGATGGCCGCCGTCGGGCTCGGTGGCCTCGAGGTCGATCATCCCGACCACGACGACGACGAACGGCACCGCCTGCGCGCCCTGGCCGCCGACCTCGACCTGTTCACCACCGGTTCGAGCGATTACCACGGTGCCAGCAAACCCCAGGGACTCGGCGCCGAGACGACCAGCCGCGCCGCCTACGAGCGGCTCGTCACCACCGCCACCGGCGCGACCCCCATCACCGGATAGGCCGACTCTCAGACGCCGCGGCCGCAGGTTCCCTCACGCGGGGAACCGAGCCGCTCGAGCAGCACGGCGAGCTGTTCCTGCTCGGCGCGGGAGTAGCGGCTCAGCACGTGCCGACCGACGCCCTTGAGATGGGTGCCGGAGGCCACCCGGAGCCGGTCCAGCCCCTGCGGGGTGAGCACGGCCAGCGTTCCCCGCGCGTCGGACGGGCAGGAGCGACGGGTCACCAGGCCCTCCCGTGCCAGCCGGTCGACGAGCCTGGTCAGGCCGCTGCGGGAGAGCAGCACCGCGGCGGCGAGCTCGCTCATGCGCAACTCGTGTTCCGGCGCCTCGGAAAGCTGGACGAGCACGTCGTAGGAGGCCAGCGGCAGGTCGTGCGCGCGCTCCAGTTCCGCTTCCAGCACCCGGCTGACGTGCGCGTGGGCCTGTAGCAGCGCCCGCCAGGCACGCATGCCGCGGGCGTCCACCCAGACGCTGTCCGTCTCAGAACTGGCGCCGACCGTGTCCTCGACCATCCCGAGCCCTCCCGCCACACCCCGAACCAGCCTATGTGCCCCGGTCGCCGGACCAGCCCGCCCCGCTCAGGCCTGCCACCTCGACAACGTCCCAGCACCTACCGATAAATTCCGCTCTCGAAGTCAGATGAATGACAGCTTGGATGGGTGGCACACACCCGGGCATCGCCGCAACACCGCCGAGGCGCGCGCGGGCTATCGTGGATGCACAGGCGGCCCCGGGGGTCGCATCTGGTGCCAATCAGTGACTGAGGTTTCCCTTGTCCCCATCCCGGCCTTCCACCGACGCGATCCAGTCGGCTCTGGCGACGGTCAACGATCCCGAGATCGGCCGTCCCATCACGGAGCTGGACATGGTCTCGGCGGTCCACGTCCTCGATGACGGCTCCGTCAGTGTCACGGTGCTGCTAACCGTGTCTGGCTGCCCGATGCGAGATGAGATCATCAGCCGCGTCAGTCGCGCGGTCGGCGCCGTCGAGGGGGTGCGCTCCGTCCAGGTCGACCTGCAGGTCATGTCGGACGAGCAGCGCAGCGCCCTGCACACGAAGCTACGCGGCGGTATCGCCCCCAAGGTCATCCCGTTCGCCCAGCCGGGCTCCATGACCCGGGTGTACGGCATCGCCAGCGGCAAGGGCGGCGTCGGCAAGTCCTCGATCACCGTCAACCTGGCGGCGGCGATGGCCCGTTCGGGGCTGTCCGTCGGTGTGCTCGACGCGGACATCTACGGCCACTCGGTGCCGCGGATGCTCGGCATCGACCGCCCGCCGACCCAGGTCGACAAAATGATCATGCCGCCGCAGGCGCATGGCGTGCGGGTCATCTCCACCGGCATGTTCACCCGCGGCAATGAGCCGGTGACCTGGCGTGGGCCGATGCTGCACCGGGCCCTCGAGCAGTTCCTGTCGGACGTCTTCTGGGGCGACCTGGACGTTCTGCTGCTCGACCTGCCGCCCGGCACCGGTGACATCGCCATCTCGCTGGCCCAGCTCGTCCCGTCCTCCGAGCTGCTCGTCGTCACGACACCGCAGCTCGCCGCCACCGAGGTGGCCGAGCGCGCCGGCACCATCGCCGTGCAGACCCGGCAGAACGTGGTCGGCGTCGTGGAGAACATGGCCTGGCTGCCCTGCCCGCACTGCGGGGAGCGGGTCGACGTGTTCGGCTCCGGCGGTGGCGCCGCGGTCGCCGAGCGACTCACCCGGGTCCTCGGCCACGACGTGCCGCTGCTCGCCCAGGTCCCGGTGGACGTCCGCCTGCGTGAGGGCGGCGACAACGGTGTGCCGCTGGTCATCGGCGAGCCCGACAGCGAGGCCAGCAAGGCACTGCGCGCGGTCGCGGATCGGCTCACCTTCCGCTCCCGTGGCCTCGCCGGCCGCAGCCTCAACCTCACGCCCGCCGGCCGCTGAGCGCAGCCAGCCCCCGTCCCTCCGGAAACAGCCGGTTCCAGCAGGCTGTTTCCGGGGGGACGATTCTCGTTGCGGGTCTTGTTTCGAGCCGGGGAGCACAGGCCACAGACCAGCCCGGGATGATCCAACCTCCGACCTCCGACCCAGCCCGGGTGTCAGCGTCAGCCGCCGTCCCAGATGGTCAGCCGCGGCCGGGGCCGGGCAGTGTCAGGTGGCGTCCGAGTCGAACGGGATGCTGGGGGTCGGCGGCGGGGTCGCGCCCGCGGAGACCTGGTGCGTGGGCACGCCCCGCGGCGCGGTGGCCTTCGCCCCCGTGCCCTTCGCCCCGGCGGCCTTTGACAGCAGCGGCGAGACGACCGCCGGCTGCGCGCCTACAGCGCCACCGGCGTCGGCACCGACCGGCGGCTGCGACGCGGCGGCGGGCGGCACGGCCGGCACCGGCGGGGCGGGGGTGACCGAGGCCGCGGGCAGGGATGGTGCGCGACCCAGCGGCGGCGACTTGGTCAGTGACGGGGTCGGAGTGTCCTCGGCCAGCAGCAGCGCGTCGAGCGAGGTGCGCTTGGTGAGATACGGCGGCAGCGGCTCGTCGTCGAACAGGTGCTTGCGGACGAACGTCTTGGGATGCAGATCCCGGATGTCGAGATCGTCGAACTCGGGGCCGAGTTCGGACCGCAGGTCGTTGCGCATCCCCGTGGCCGTCTGGCGCAACTGGCGCAACATGCGGCCGGCGTCCCGGGCGGCTTTGGGCAGCCGATCGGGGCCGAAGACGAACAGCCCGATCACCAGCAGGACGGCAACTTCACCCCAACCGACACCGTTGAACACCAGCCGAGCGTACCCCGCCCGATGTCACCGCGAGGTTCGACCAGGCAACGAGCGGGGGCCAGGAACTCAACCCGGTTGTTCCTGAAGTGTCAGCTGGGTGGTTCTGGTCGCACCGCCACGCACATAGGTGACCGAGATCCTGTCGCCGACCCGGTGCAGCCGCGCCGCGACGTTGAGATCGTTGGTCCCGCGGATGGCGCTCACATCCAGCTTGGTGATCACGTCGTTGGCGCGCAGACCAGCCCGCGCCGCCGGCCCATCCGGCGTCACGGCGATCACCCGCGCTCCGGGCACCCCGTCGGACGCCTGCGCCTCACCGTCGGTGATGGTCGCAGTGGCCGCGCCCACGTAGGGGTGCGTCGCACGCCCGGTCGAGATGATCTCCTGTGCCACCGAGCGGGCGAAGTCGATCGGAATGGCGAAGCCCACCCCGATGCTGCCGCTCTGCCCCTGGTCCTCGCGCCCGGGCACCGCGGCGATCGCGGCGTTGATCCCGACCACCTGGCCGAGCGAGTCGAGCAGCGGACCGCCGGAGTTACCCGGGTTGAGCGCGGCGTCCACCTGGATCGCCCCGATCAGCACGGTCGGGGCCGCACCGTCCGTCGCCGGCACCGGCGGGTTGCGGTCGAGCGCGCTGACCACACCGGTGGTCACGGTGCCCGACAGTCCGAGCGGTGCGCCGATCGCGACGACGGGTGCCCCGACCACGAGCGAACCCGACTGGCCCAGCGTGGCCGCCGGTAGCGGCGTGCTGGCCGGAACACGCAGCACCGCGAGATCGGTCTGCGGATCGCGTCCGACGACCTGGGCCTGGATACGGTTGAACTCCTGGTAGCGGGTGACCGTGATCGGCGACCCGGCCGCGATCGCCGGTGCGATCACATGATTGTTCGTCAGGATGTAACCGTCCGAGCTGAGGATCACGCCCGAGCCGGTGTCGCCGCCGTCCGCCGCGTCGCCGCCGACGTCGATGGTGACCACCGTCGGGAGCATCGCCGCCGCGATCGCGGCCACGCTGCGCCGATCGGTGACCGGTGCCGGGTTACCCACCCCGAGCGTCTTCACCGGCTCGACGTTGGGATCACCGGTGGTGATCACCACCAGCAGGCCGCTGACCACGCCGCCCACCAGCGCCGCCGCGACCAGGCAGGCCACCAGCACCCGCAGGCCCACCTGAACGGGCCGGCCACCGACCCGTTCGGCGAGCCCGCCGGCGCGCCCGGACGTCGCCCCGTCGTCGGCACCGTCGACGCGTGCCGACTCCGGGAGCCCGGCGTCACCTCGCGGGCCGTCGGAGGCAGCGGACGGTGCCGGATGCGCGGAACCGTCCGACCGCTGTCCCGCCGCCCCGGCGCCGGCACGCGACCGGACCGGCGCGGTGGGCCGTCCCGCCGAGTCGCCGCGGCGGGCCGCTGGCTCGAGCGTTGTCACCGACCCGGCCCGGCCGGCCTGCTCCGACAGCGGGGAATCCGACGGCCGGGAAACAGCCGGCAACGCCCGTCCCGACGCTGCTCCGGGCGAGCTTGACAGCCCGCCGCCGGTCGCCGGTGCGGTGCTCGTCACCGGCGGGCCAGCCGGACGCGTCGACCTCGCCACCGGCGCGGCGGGTGCCGCCCCTCCCGTCGTCGATGTAGCCGCCTGGGTGACGGCGGGCCGTTCCACCCGGCTCGCGCCCGTGCCCGCGTTTCTGCCACCGGTGGCGGTGGCTCTGCCGCCAAGATTGCCGGCGACGCCGATGGCCGCCCGAACCATGCCCGGAGCCACCCGATCCGCGCTGGCGCGCAGACTCCACACCCGGCCAGGACGGGAATGCCGCTCCCCGCCTGGCCGGTCACCCACCTGCCGCTCGCCGCCTGGCCGCTCACTGGTTGGCCGCTCACTGGTTGGCCGTTCGCTGCCTGGACGTTCGCTGGTTGGACGCTCGCCGCCTGGCCGTTCTCCGCCTGGCCGTCCGCCGGGATGACGGTTGCCGACATGGTGCTCACCGCTGTCAACGCCGGGCAGCGCGGCACCGCCCGTGACACGACCGGAGTGACGGCCATGACGCGCACCCGAGGCCGGGCGCGCCCGGTCCTCCCCCGGTGGCGGAACCGGCGGGCGAGCCGGCGGCCGAGGGCTGGCCTGCCGCCCCGTGGCCGGTTGCCCGGCGGGCAACGGCTCCGGGGCCGGGGCCGGGGCCGGGGCCGGCCGAGTCCGGGTCGGCAGCGGCGGGCCCGCCGTCTCGGTCGTGCCCCCTGGACGCGGTGGTGCCGCGGGCCGCTCAGCGGGCGCGAAGGAGGGGGGCGGACCCGCCGGCCCCGCGGAATCGGCACCGGCGACCGGCGCGGCCGCGGCGGCAGCAGCGGGCGGTGCGGACGCCGCGGGCGACGGGGTACGTGGGAGGTCGGGCGGTGGATTCTGCGGCATCCGCGCCGAGGTCGATGGAATGGTCGTCTCCGCGCGGACGCCCGGACCGCCGCGGCGACCGTCGGTGATCCGGTCGCCGAGCCGCCGCGGTTCGGCGGCGGGAGGTTCGGCGGCTAGGTGTTCGGCGGCTAGGTGTTCGGCGCCGAGGCGGGAGGCGTCGCCGGCTGGCGCCTTCTCGGAGATGTCCGTGCCGGGTTCGTCGCGGGTCGACTGATCCGCGACGGGCAGGTCGGACGCGGGCGGGCGGGCAGCGATCGGCGAGGACCGTTCGAGGCCCCGAGGTCTCATCGGGGCCTCGAACCTGTTCACACTCGCGATCGTCGCCTCGCTGGCGCTGCCTTCCACACGACCTCCCGGCTCGGCGCGTCACAGGGCACGGTGGAACACCGGCAACCAGTTCCGTCCTGGAAGGCCCACGCAACGACCCCGAGCGGGTAACACGGTAAAGCCTTACCGCGAGATAGAGGAGCCCCCTCCCGCAGAACTGGCCGAAAAAGACTTCTCCTGCCCCCGGGTAATCGCTCTCGGCGCCGGTGGGACAGCAGCGAATGCCTGATCGGCTGGGCATCCACGGCGGGGGAGTCCGGCGGCAGGCCCCCGGACTCCCCCATGCAGACGCCCCCGCCCCACCACCCAGGGCGCACTGTCAACCACCATTGTGACAACGACGACAACGACTGCGGCAACGGTTGCGAGGGAGAAAGCAACGACGCTCTCGACCGAACCGGACACGCCGGCGGAGATCGCCTTCGCGCACTTCATGTTTCCGGCGCGTGCAGTCGATGTGAACAAAAAAAGAACGTCGCCGGCACAATGATCAGCACTGCGCGACAGGGACCTGCCAACATCAACAACGATTACTGATCAGCGATCAGCGACGGAACGACACCCGCATCGGCGAGAACATCGGGATCAGCCGCAGGGAGCCGCCGGCGGCCGGCCCGGGCGCGACCACGCTCGACACGGTCGGTACCGCCACGGACCCACCAGGACGTGTGCTCCCGCCTGCGTCCCCGACCGCGGTACCGGTCATGGCGAGCACCAGCAGGGCCGCGGAACCCAGCAGGGTTCGCCGCACGGTGGATCGGCGTGGTCCGGTGGGACGCGCCAGCAGCGGCCGGCGGCGACGTTCGGCCGGGTTCGGCCGCCGAGGCCCAGAACGACCGGCGATGTCGGGCCGCGGCGCAGAGCCTCTCGACCGGCTGACCATCGGCGGCGGCAGGGGCCGGTGGGAGCCCCGGGCTCGCCCGGTGGGCCGGTCGCGACGGACCGCCGGGCGATGGGACGCGGCGACGCGCGCGACCCTGGTCGTCTCGGTGCCCGTCCCGACGCCCGACTGGCCTGCCGCGACCGGCCTGCTCGACGGCGGGTCGACGGGCACCGCGGGTGGAACCGCGCCGAGACCACGCAGCCGCGCCACGAAGGCATCCGACATGGCGGGGTCGCGCAGTGTCACCAGCTGCGCCTTCAGCGTGCGCATCCGGATGACCTCGCGCTGGCAGGGATCGCAGCCGGCGAGGTGGGCGAGCGCTCGGTCCCGGGCGTCGTGGTCAAGCTCGTGATCGATGAGTGGCGAGATACGGTCGCCGAGGTGCTCGGTCACGCGCGGCGCTCCGCCGGAGCACCACCCTTGCCACCGGCGGGGACGGCGGCACGCCGCCGCCCGATCCGCGCGCGACCATCATCACGGTCGCGCCGCGCGGCCGCATCCGCGCCGTACCGGTCGGTTTCCAGCCCGACGCCCGAGCGGGCGTCGTCAGCCCGAGTGACCGTGAACGTGGCGGCGTCCTCCGAAGAGGCGTCTCCCTGCGCCGTGGCGAGCAGAACACCCTCACCGGCCCGGGGGGCACGATCGGCGAGGGCCGCCCGCAGCATCGCCCGCCCGCGCGAGATCCGGCTGCGCACGGTGCCGAGCTTCACCCCGAGGGTCTGCGCGATCTCCTCGTAGGACAACTGCTCGATGTCGCAGAGCACGACGGCCGCCCGGAAGTCGGGTGGCAGCGCGGCGAGGGCCGCCTCGACATCCGCGTCGAGGTGCGCCTCGGCGTAGACGGCCTCCGGGCTCGCCTCACGACCGGCCAGACGCTCGGTGTCCTCCGGGAGGGCGTCGAAGCGGATCTTCTGCTGGCGACGCATCCGGTCCAGGAAGAGGTTCGTCGTGATGCGGTGCAGCCAGCCCTCGAAGGTGCCGGGGGTGTAGTCGGCCAGCGACCGGAACACGCGGACGAAGACGTCCTGCGTGAGGTCCTCCGCGTCGTGGGCGTTGCCGGTCAGGCGATAGGCCAGCCGGTAGACCCGGTTGCCATGCTCACGGACGACATCTTCCCAGGACGGGGGGACCCAGGCTTCTGCTGTGGCGGCGGCGGCGCCGGTGGCGTCACTGGCCGCCCCGGAGTCCTGCGCAGCCACGGCCGCCTCTCGGTCGGTTCGCGTCGAACGTACCCGACGGCCCGGCCATGGAGCGGCGAATCCCGCTGCGGACACCGTTGTATCTCCCCTCGGTGGTCGACCCACGATCCTCGACACGATGCGCGTCGATCAGATGAACGCGCATCTGTGCTCTCCCGTTCCCGTAGGCTGCGGATGTCATGCCCCAGACAGATATCGGCGCGCTGGGTTCGGCCGCCGCCTACGCCGAGGGCTTCCTGCTGGAAGACCCCATCCTTCGTGCTGCCCGCTCCCGTGCCGAGGAGGTCGGGATTGTTCCCGTCAGCCCGGGCGCCGGAGCGGTGCTGCGTTTCCTGGCCGCCGCGGCCGGTGCCCGCGCCGTCGTGGAGATCGGTACCGGTACCGGCGTGTCCGGTACCTGGCTGCTGCGCGGCATGCGTCCGGACGGAACACTGACCACGATCGACGTCGAGGCCGAGCATCTTCGGCTGGCCCGCCGCACCTACGCCGACGCCGGGATGGCACCGGGTCGCTCGCGACTGATCACCGGCCGCGCCCTCGATGTGCTGCCCCGGCTGACCGACGGCGCCTACGACCTCGTCTTCTGCGACGCCGACCGGCGCGAGGGCAGCGAGTACCTCACCCAGGCCCTGCGTCTGCTGCGCCCCGGTGGCGTCGTGGTGTTCGCCGGGGTACTGGCCGACGGTCAGGCCGCCGACCCCGCCGTGCGCACCGTCGACGCCATCGCCGTGCGCGAGCTCGCCACTGCCGTACGCGACGACATCCGGCTCACCCAGATGATGCTGACCACCGGCGGTGGCCTGCTCATCGCGGTGGTCGCGAAGTCCTCCCCGCTGAGCTAGCCGCCGCGCCGTCGGCGCCGCATCACAGGCCGGCCACCGGGCAATCCGCTGGCGCACGACGGCGACGCATCCGATCATCTAGGGAAGCGCCTAGTCCGGAGGAATGCCGGCACAAGCGCGTAGTGTGCCCGTCCAGCGGGACATTTCGACGCACTGGGGAGTGGATGGCACCGGCCGCGCGGGAAGACCGGCGCTACGAGGATTTCGGCGGGTACGCCGGCCATGGCGCCAGCACCGCGGCCCACACCTATACCCACCACCAGAGTGCTCCTCGCTCACGTGACGGCCGTCACTCCCAGACCGCTGACGGACCCTCCGATCACGACCGTTTCGATGATCGATACGGCCATGACCAGCTGCCCGACAGCTACCCGGAGGAGTATCCCCCCGCCTACCCCGCCGAACCCCGTCCGCGCGGTGAGCCCGCTCGCAGTGGCGCGCCCCGCCCGTCCTGGGGCGGCGCCGACGGCGACGCGCGGCCCGGCCAGGAACCACGGCCCGGCCGTGATCAGCGGTCCGCTCCGGACCGCTGGGACGGCTCCGCGGGCGCCCACCGGGACGACTACGACCGTCCGCACCATCCCGACCGTGCGGACCGGGTGCCCGCGAACGGAGCCGGCGCCACCCGCGGGCGTGCCCGTCCCGGCGGCGACTGGTCGCCCGCCGCGGACGCGGCGAGCCACCCCGGCACCCACCGCCCCACCGACCGCCGCCCCACCGAGCGCCACCGCGGCTACGCCGACGACCACCGGTACGACGACCGGTACGACGACACCGGCCAGTACGGCCAGTACGGCCAGTACCTCGAGGACGACCACCTCGACGACCGGTACCCCGATGCCTCGCGCCACGACGACTACTCGGACGATCACGACGCACCGACCGGCCCGCAGCCGTCGTGGCGGCCCGGCGGATCGGCCCATCCGAGCGGCGCCGCCCCCTACCGCCCTCGTGCACCACTGACCGCGACCGGTGGCACCCCCGCCACCGGCAGCCGCGGCGCCACTGGCGGCAGGGGCACCGGCGGTCGCGGCACCGCCGGCAGCAGGGGCGCCGTCGGTGGGCACGACACTCTTGGCGGGCATGGCGCACACGGCACCCCGGGTGCGCGTGCGGGCGCGGCTGGTCCGGCGGCCGATGACCGGGAAAGCCTCCTGCCGTATGTCGTGATCGTGCTGGTCGTGGCGCTGGTCGCCGGCACCGCCGGGTACGTGTTGAACCGGCTGGTCGGACCGTCCCACCGCCAGCACTCCGGGGCGCCGGCCGATCCGGGTGTACTCCCCGCGGACACCCCGACCACGGCCGTGAGCGCTCCCGCCGCGGGCGTGGGCAGCCCGACCTCAGCCACGGGCGGTGCGGCCGCTGGTGAGGCCGCCACCGGGCTGACGGCCGAGCAGGTCGCGCTCAGGCTGCGGACGGCGGGGCTGCCACTGCGTACCACCGCCATCTACACGGCCGTCACCGATCCCGATCACCTGCTGGGCACGACCGGCGGCTACACCAGCCGGGTGGCCTTCCGCGATCCGCGGGTCGGCTCGAACGAGGTCCAGGGCGCCCCCGCGGGCGCGATCGAGCGCGGTGGGGCGATCGAGGTCTTCTCGGACGCGGCCGCCGCCGAGCGACGCGCCCGAGCGCTGCTCACCGTCACCGCTGAGCATGATCTGGTGACCGAACATGTGTATCGGCGGGCGGACATCGTCCTGCGGGTGTCCCTGGCGCTGACCGACACACAGGCCAAGGGCTACGAGACGACCCTGGCACGGCTGCCCGTCGGCTGATCCGGGTAACCGGGCGACCGACCGCCCGGTTACCCGGCCGACGGCGCGGGAGAGGATGGCAGCATGGACATTCGCGCGTTCTACCGGGCGGACCCCCGGCGGCAGTCCTCGGTGGAGGTCCCGTTCGGCGACGGCTGGACGGACCATGAGGACAGCCACAGCACCTACCGGCTGAGCTGGGTCGCGGACACCGGCGAGATCTACGCCGTGCGCGAGCCCCATCCCGGCGGCATCCTCGCGCGTTACCTCGACCAGCTCGACGTCGACCAGGCGGACGTCAGCGCCCTACGAGTGGAGATCCTCGCGGTCGCCGACCGGGACACGATCGAGGCCGGCCTGGCCGGCTGGCCAGCCGTGATGTCCGAGCACGACAGCCTGCGCTGGGTCCGCACCCAGCTCGCCGCCCTGCCCGCCGCACCGTAGGCGGGCGGGAGCGCCGGCTCAGCCGGCCGGCGCGGGCTCGACCAGGGATGAGGTGAGCCAGGCGAGCAGGGTACGGACTCCCCAGCCGGTGCCGCCGCGGCTGATCTCGCCGTCGTCGGCATCGGCGCGGGCGGCGCCGGCGATGTCCAGATGGGCCCAGGGGACGCCGCCGACGAACTCACGCAGGAAGAGCGCGGCGACGATCGATCCGGCGCCCACGTCGAGGGCCCGGCCCATGTTCGTCAGATCCGCCACCGTCGAGTCGAGCGCGGGCCGGTACTCGTCGGTCAGCGGCAGGCGCCACACCTGCTCACCGACGGTGTCCGCGGCGGCGGACAGGGCGGCCGCGAGCGCGTCGTCGGAGCTGAACAGCCCGGCGGTGCGCCGACCGAGCGCCACGGAGATCGCGCCGGTGAGCGTCGCCAGATCGACCAGGACGTCCGCGCCGAGTTCACCGGCCGCGTAGGCGAGCCCGTCCGCGATCACCAGCCGGCCCTCGGCGTCGGTGTTGAGCACCTCGACAGTCGTCCCGCCCCAGCAGGAGATGACGTCACCGGGACGCATCGCCTGCGCGCCGATCATGTTCTCGGCCAGGCAGAGCAGACCGGTGACCCGGCCCTGGACGCCGAGGGCTGGCAGCGCGGTCATCGCGCCGAGAACCGCCGCGGCCCCGGCCATGTCGGTCTTCATCGGGATCATCGAGACGGCCGGTTTGAGTGAGAGCCCACCGGAGTCGAAGGTGATGCCCTTGCCGACGAGGACCCGATGCCCCGGTGTCACGCTGTCGGCGCCCGGCGAACCGCCGGCGGCCACCCCGGCTGGACCGTCGTACTCGATGCGGACGAGATACGGCGGGCGCGGCGAGCCCCGCCCCACCGCGCTGAGGCCACCGAAGCCCTGCTCGGCGAGTTCCGCCGGCCCGAGCACGTGCGCGGTGAGACCCGCGGCGACGGCGATCCGCACGGCCCGCTCGGCCAGCCATTGGGGCGATTTCACCAGACTCGGCGTGTTCACCAGATCCCGGGCGATCCACACCGATGTCGCCACCGCCCGCGCGGCCCGCAGCGCCTCCTGGGCTTCGGGGTCGTCCGTGAGGCCGGCGCTGAGCACGACGACCTCACGCAGTCCCCCACCGCCGGCGGCCCCCGCGCCGTTCGTCTCCCCCGCGCCGTTCGGTGACCCGGAGCCCAGCACCGCGCCCGCGTCCGTCTCGGCCGCGGGCGGGTCGTCCACAGCCGCGGGCGGGTCGGCGCGGGCGGCGGCCCGGTCGAGAAGGCCGGCGACGCGATAGGCGCCGAGCGCCACCCCTTCGGCGAGCGAGCGCAGCCCGTCGGAGGTCAGTTCGGAGCCCGCGACCAGGGCGAGGCGAGCCACGGAGCCCGACCGGCGGGCCAGTGCGGCGCCCACCGCGCGCCAGTCCGCCGCACGACCCGCACCCACACCCACGACGAGCAGGCGCCGCGGCCGGGCGGTGCCCTCGGCCGACTCCCCGGGCGGGACGGTCAGCGGCACGACCAGGACCGACCCCGCGTCCGCGCGCAGCGACTCGGACTCGATCAGCGCGTCCAGCCGAATCCCGAGATCGCCCACGGCCTGTCCGATGGCATCATCGAAGCGCGGCCCGTCCGCCCCAGCGGCCAGAACGACGGCGACAGCGCCAACAACGCCATCACCGGCGTCATCGCCACCCGTGGCACCGGCGGCACCGACCGGTCCGGAGCGCAGCACGATGGTGGGAAGCGGCGCGGTGAACTCGCCGACCGGCGAGGCCGACGGCCCTGCCTCCGGCGCCGCCGACTTCGACGTGACCGGCGCCGACCCGATCATCCGACGTGCCCGGCCATCTGACGTGCCCCCTCATGCGGCGTGCCCGTCGTGCGGCGTGCCGTCATGCGACGTGCCCCGTCATGCGATGTGCCCCGTCATGCGACGGACCCTCCCTGACACCGGACTCCCCTCGCCACCGCGTGACGCGGCGTCGTGCGCTAGCTGATCACGGTCTTGAGCGCTTCCCCCAACGCACCTGCCTCATCGGCGGTGAGTTCCACAACGAGCCGACCGCCCCCCTCCAGTGGGACACGCATCACGATGCCGCGCCCCTCCTTGGTCACCTCGAGCGGACCGTCACCCGTCCGCGGCTTCATGGCCGCCATCGGTGCACCTCTTCCTGCCGTCGGACCTGCGTCTGACGTCGATTATCCCGTAGACCCGACCGCAAACCGAAACACGTCTCCCCGCGCAATCACAACGGTCACCGGTGTCGACCGCAGAAGGTGGGCATCCGGTGTCGAGCACCGAGCGACCAACCACGATCACAACACCCATATCAACATTTTGCTATCGCTCGACTCCAGAGGGAGACGGATCGTCCTGTGTCTCCTCCACGACACCAGCCGGACCGTGGGCGGTACGGGTGCCGCGGGTGCCAAGGGCGCCCAAGGGGGCGGCGGGGTTGGGAGAGGAACCCGCATCGGGGGTACCCGTGATGCCGTCATCGCCGAGGGCGTCGTCGGCGCTCGGAGCATCGACGATCGGAGCATCGACGATCGGAGCGTGGACGCCCGGGGGGTGGACGTCCGGGGTGTCGACCCGCGCGGCGGCCGACCGTGGCGCGTCCCGGGTCGCGCCGATCCTGGCGAACGACGCGAGGCGGACGAGCTCGTCGTCACGGCGGGCGATCTCGTCATCGCGCCAGGCCAGCTCCTCGGCCAGGCGCAGCAGGACGGCATCCACCTCGGCCATGTGGTAGCCACGCAACGCCACCGCGAACCGGGTGTGCGCGACATCGGCGGCCGTGACGGCACCACCCGCGGGCAACCCGACCGAGGAACTGTCGGGCGCGGCGGGATCCATCCGGTCGAATCGCCCGACGGCCAGAGCGGCCACGGTGAACACGACCGCGATGACAATGACGATCTCGACGGCGAGCACCACGCTGTCGATCGTGCCACGACGCCCGTCGGCCAGCCGCGTCCACCCCACCTGATCTGCCCGATCTGGCAGGCTGGCCGGATGGATGGCGAAGTGGTTCGGGGCCAGCGGCCGTTGCGGCTGGGGCGGCGGGTGTTCGCACCGGCCGAGCTTGTCGTCATGGCGATCGTGAACCGAACGCCCGACTCCTTCTTCGATCGCGGGGCGACCTACGGCGAGGCCGAGGCACTCGCCGCCGTCGACCGGGCCGTCGCCGACGGCGCGGGGATCATCGATGTCGGCGGGGTGAAGGCCGCCCCCGGCGAGGAGGTGGACGCCGCCGAGGAGCTGCGTCGGATCGGCGGCTTCGTCGCGGCGATCCGGGCCCGACACGCCGACGTGGTGATCAGCGTCGACACCTGGCGGGCCGAGGTCGGCCGCGTGGTCGCCGGCGAGGGCGCCGACCTGCTCAACGACGCGTGGGGTGGGGTCGACCCGGACCTCGCCGCGGTCGCCGCCGCCCAGGACATCGGCCTCGTGTGCACCCACGCCGGACATCTGCCGCCACGGACCCGCCCGCACCGGATGACCTATGACGACGTGGTCGCCGACATCGTCACGACCACGGTGGGACTCGCCGAACGTGCGGTGGCCCTGGGGGTCCGCCCCGATGCGATCCTCGTGGACCCCGGTCACGACTTCGGCAAGAACAGCCGCCATTCCCTCGAGGCGACCCGCCGCCTGCCCGAGATGACCGCCACCGGCTGGCCGGTCCTCGTCGCCATGTCGAACAAGGACTTCGTCGGCGAGACCCTCGACACCGGCGTCGACGGACGACTCGAGGGCACCCTCGCCGCCACCGCGGTCAGCGCCTGGCTCGGCGCCCGGGTCTTTCGCGCCCACCAGGTCGCGGCGACGGTGCGCGCCCTGCGGATGGTCTCGACGATCCGCGGCGACACCGACCTCGCCGTCGCCCGTCGCGGCGTCGTCTGACCAGCCACCCGGCCGAACCAGCCGGTCATCCCGCCCGGCCGGTCGTGTCCGTTCTACTCGCCTTCGACGATCTCGGCGGCGGTGGGCGACGGCGGGGCGACGGCCGTCGTACTCCCGCTCGCGCCGGCTTCCAGCAGGTCGAGCGCCTCGTCGACGTCGCCGGCCCAGTGCACCGTGTCACGCGCGGCCGGACGGACGAAGCCACCGGCGACCAACGAGTCGACGAGAACGCGCAGGGGCGCGAGGACACCCGTCGGGTCGAGCACGACGACCGGCTTGGCATGCAGGCCCAGCACCCGCGCCACCCAGATCTCCAGGAGTTCCTCCAGCGTGCCGAGGCCGCCGGGCAGCGCGAGGAAGCCGTCGGCGCGGTCGTCCATCAGGCCCTTGCGTTCGCGCATCGTCGCGGTGACGATCAGCTCGTCGGAGTCGGTGTCGGTGACCTCCATCGCGTCCAGCACCGTGGGAATGATGCCGATCGTGCGCGCCCCGCCGGCGCGGGCGGCTCGCGCCACCGCCCCCATGCACGACACCGATCCCCCACCGGAGACCAGTGTGTGACCGCGCCGCGCGATCCGCGTTCCCACCTCGGCCGCGAGCTCCACATGGACCGGGTCGATCCGTGTCGACGACGCGCAGTACACGCACACGTTCACGGCCGTCCGCGCTCCCCTGGCTCCGCCGCCGGTTCCACCGGCGGTTCCGTGGCTGGTTCCGCCGCTGGCTCCGTGGCTGGTGCGGTGGCTGATGCGGTGGCGGCGCCGTGGCCCGCCCCGGAGGTGCCGGCCACGACGATCCGCACCGCCTCGTCCACATCGTCGGTCACCGCCATCATGTGCAGGTCCGCCTCCTTGATCAGCCCCGCGGCGAGCACCGTCGAACGCAGCCAGTCGAGCAGGCCCGACCAGTAGGCGGAGCCGAGCAGGACCACCGGGAACCTGGTGACCTTGCCGGTCTGGACAAGAGTGAGGGCCTCGAACAGCTCGTCGAGGGTGCCAAGCCCGCCCGGCAGGATGACGAACGCCTCCGCGTACTTGACGAACATCGTCTTACGGACGAAGAAGTAGCGGAAGCTGACGCCGAGGTCCACCCAGTCGTTGAGCCGCTGCTCGTAGGGCAGTTCGATGCCGAGCCCCACCGAGAGCCCACCGGCCTCCTGCGCGCCGCGGTTCGCCGCCTCCATCACCCCCGGGCCACCGCCGGTGATGACGGCGAAGCCGGCCCGGGCGAGAGCCGACCCGAGCCGCTGGCCGACCTCGTAGACCGGATCGTCCGGGCGGATGCGCGCCGACCCGAAGACCGTCACCGCCCGCGGCAGTTCGGCCAGCAGCCCGAACCCCTCGACGAACTCGCTCTGGATGCGCAGCACCCGCCACGGATCGGCGTGTACGAATCCGGACGGGCTGCGGGTGTCGAGCAGCCGCTGGTCAGTGGTCGACCGTTCGACCTGACCCCGCCGCGCCACCACCGCCCCCCGGATCTGCTCCGGCGGCGGATACCGCCGCTCCCGCCCTCCCGGAAACTCCGCGCCGGCGGTCGGACTCTCAGACCCTGTCACCCCGGCACCATAGGCCAACCAGAGGTGGGAACGCGGCGGCGGGTGGGCCCGTCCGGGCCGGCGGTCAGTGGGCGCAGACGCGGGCGAGCGTGAGGCCGTCGGCGAAGGGCAGCATCACCGTCTGGAGCCGGTGGTCCGCCGCCAGCCGGGCGTTGAACCGCCGCATGGCCGCCGGCTCCGCCCCCCGCGCTCGACCGCGGGCCGCCTTCCCGTGGAGCAGGACGTTGTCGACGACCAGCAGACCGTCCAGCCGCATTCGTGGCAGCAGCAGATCGAGATACTCCTGATAGGAGACCTTGTCCGCGTCGATGAAAGCGAAATCAAAGGTCGGCTCCGCCGGAAGTGCGGAAATCGTCTCGGCCGCGGGACCAAGCCGCAGCTCGATCCGGTGACCCACACCCGCGCGCGCCCAGTACTTCTCGGCGATCGAGGTCCACCGCTCACTGATGTCGAGACACAACAACTGGCCGCTGTCGGACAGGCCACGTGCGATGCACAGCGACGAGTATCCCGTGAAGGTGCCGACCTCGATCGCCCGCGTCGGACGCGCGCTGGCGACCAGCGTGGTCAGCAGGGTGCCCTGGGCATGCGGCACGAGCATGCCCGCCGCCGGGCCGAGGGCCTCGGTCTCGCGAGCCAGCTCGACGAGCACGGAATCCGGCGCCGAGGACGACTGGATCGAGTACTTCCGGACCCGCCGCGCGACGAACCTGGACTTGTTCCGCATCACCCGGATGGTGAGCGCCCGGATGTACAACCGCCGCAGCCAGGAATTCACATCAGTCACCGAAACCGCCTCCACCCGCTCAGGATTAATCCGGCGAGCGCCACGGTATGCGGCTGGCAACGGTGTTCGCCCACGCTCAACAGGCAGGAAGACGTCAGGAACCTGTAAAGATCATGGCGGGTTTCGAGACGTCCGGGACGGGTGTACCCGCGGCCTGTTCCCGCCCGGCTGCCAGCTCCACCACCGCCAGCAGCCCGCCGGAGGCGCTCCGTGCCAGGCGCACCCGTCCACCATCGGCCGCGACCAGGGTGGCCACGATGGTCAGGCCGAGCCCGGACCCACCCCGATCCGCGCGCCGGACCTCGGCGGACGCGGGATCTCGGGCCACACCTGCGGTGCGGTAGCGGATGAGGGCGTGTTCCCGCTCGCTCGCCGACATGCCCGGCCCGTCATCGGCCACGGTGACGCGCACCGTGGCGGGCTGGACCGACCGGCCACCGACCACCACCGATCCACCTCGTGGGCTGGCGGCAAGCGCGTTGCAGACCAGGTTGTCGAGGATCTGCTCGAGATGGCCGGGGGCCGCCAACGCCAGCAGACCCGCGCCGACGTCCGGCGCCTGCGGCGGGTGCAGGTCGCAGCTGAGTTCGACCCCGGCGTCGGCCGCCGCCGGCAGCCACGCGACCACGCGGTCCTCGATCACGGACGCGACGTCCACCAGCTCGAGCGCGGCCGGGGCATGCTCGGCCCGCGCGACGGCGAGCAGGCCATCCACCAGCCGGGCCAGCCGGGCCACCTCGGTGAGGACACCGTTCACCTCGCCGGCCACGGGTCCGTCCACGTCCTGCGCCAGCAGTTCCAGCCGCAGGCGCATGGCGGCCAGCGGTGTGCGTAGCTGATGGGAGACGTCTCCCAGCAAGGTGCGCTGCCCGTGGACGAGCGACTCGATCCGCGCCGCCATCTCGTCGAAGGCCCCGGCGAGGGCCCGCACCTCACTCGGGCCCCGCACCGTCCGCGCCCGGGTCGCCAGCCGACCCTGGCCCAGCGCCTGCACCGCCTGCTCCACCCGGCGCAGGGGACGCGCCACCCAGCGGGTCAGGGCCAACGCGGCGACCAGCGCACCGAGCGCGACGACACCTCCACCGATGGCGATCATCGCCCAACGCGAACGGGTCTCGGCCCGCAGCGGTGCGTCCGACCGTCCGACGACCACGACGCCAAGCACCCCGGCGGCGCCGCGCACCGGCGCCGCGGCGACGAACCGGCCGCCGGAGACCGAGATGGGGTAGCGCAGCCGCTGCTCGTCCCGGACGACCTCGCGCAGCTCCAGCACCGACACCTCGGTCGGTCGCCCGCTGCCGGCGACCAGCCGCCCGGTCCGGTCGTAGAGCTCCACCGTGTCCGGCGCGCCGGTGCGGCCCCCGGTGGTGTCCCGCATCGGATGCGGAAGCAGGGCCGTGGACAACGACCCGGCGCCGGGATCGGGCGCGGGTGTCCGCCGGAGCGCTCCCTCCACCTGGCCCGCGTACACGTCGGTGTCGGCCATGATGCGCAGGCAGAAGATCCGCCGGTCGTGGGCGGCGATCCGAAATCCCAGCGGGATGCACAGTCCGATCAGGGTCACCATGGTCAGTGCCAGGAACGCGGCGAAGATGCGCCGGCTCACCGGTGGCCGCCGGTGGGCGCGGTCGTGGGGTCGACCAGGCGGAACCCGACGCCGTACACGGTCTCGATGTACCGCCCGGGGCCGAGCTTGCGCCGCAACGCCCCGACATGGACGTCGAGGGCCCGCGAGGAGCCGAACCACTCGCCCCACACCGCGGCGAGGATCTCCTCCCGACGCAGCGCCCGACCGGGATCGTGGGCGAGGCACGCCAGCAGGTCGAACTCCTTGGCCGTCAGCGCGACCGGACGTCCGTTCAGATGAACCTGCCGGCTGCGCAGGTCCACCGCGATCGGGCCGTGGCGCAGGATCTCGTTCCCGCTGGCCGCGGCCGCCGTGGCCCGGACCGCCCGACGACGCACCGCCCGTATCCGCGCCAGCAGTTCGGCCAGCCCGAACGGCTTGACCAGATAGTCGTCGGCACCGAGGTCGAGGGCGCGGACACGGTCCGCCTCCTCCGCGCGGGCCGTGATGACGATGACCGGGCTGTCGGTCAGACCGCGCATGCGCCGGCAGACGTCGTTACCGTCCAGATCCGGCAGGCCGAGATCCAGCAACACGAGATCGGGCGGGTCCGTCGACGCCGCCTGTTCGAGGGCGGACGCGCCATCAGCCACGAGGATCGCGGTGTAACCGGCACGACGCAGACTTCTTGTCAGCAGACGCCCCAGGGACACGTCGTCCTCGACCACCAGAACGCGCGCCGCCGCCGACCGCACCATGGGGCAACGTTATGTGTTCGACCCCGGCTGACCCGGGACATCCCGAATTTCTGGCAGCAATTCTGGCAGCAATATCGATCGGCAAACATCTTTGCCCTTGTATGTCCCTTTTCGCCTCTTTCACTTTTCCCACCAAAATCTCATCGACACCTCAAGGGGGGTCGAACTCCGCTACTCTTGCGAAGCAACAGGCATGCCACTGCGCGGTCCGCGGTCCCGGCACATTGATTCCAGGGTCACTGGTACGACATCAGGCCACCAACCAGGTCCGGGGGGACACGGGGAGATGGGCGCACGATCCGGAAAAGACTATCTTGACGGGCTTACTGACGATCGTGAGGTGTGGCTCGGCGGGGAGCGCATCAAAGACGTCGCGAACGACCCGCGAACCGCTGGTGCGGCCACCACACTGGCCCGCCTTTACGACCTTCATTTCGATCATCCGGAAAAGCTCCTGCGCCTGGATCCGGTTTCCGGCGAGCAGGTTCCCGTCACCCATCTCATTCCGCGGTCGGCCGCCGATCTGGCAACCCGGCACGATGCGCTGGCCTGCATAGCCGAACGCACGCTCGGTCTCATGGGGCGCAGCCCCGACTATGTCAACGTCACCCTCGCCGGTTTCGCCGGCCGGCCGGACGTCTGGGGTCGGGACGGCAACGAGGAGGGCACCGCCAACCTCGTCGCCTACCAGCGCGAGGCCATGCTGAACGACTGGGCGCTCACCCACGCCATCGTCAATCCCACCGTGGACCGATCCCAGCCGGAGACCGCCGCCGGTGGCGGGGACATCGTCGTCCACAAGGTGGCCGACACCTCCAGGGGCATCCTCGTGCGCGGCGCGCGGGCGCTGGCGACCCTCGCCCCGTTCGCGGACGAGATGTTCGTCTACCCCGGCTACCCGCTGGCCGAGGGCGACGAGAAATACGCGGTCATCTTCGCCATACCAATGTCGACACCGGGGCTGCGACTGCTGTGCCGCGACAGCTACTCCTCGCCGTGCCCGGCGGACCAGCCGCTGTCCAGCCGGTTCGACGAGCAGGACGCCGTCGTCATCTTCGACGACGTCGAGGTACCCCGCGAACGCGTTTTCCTGGACGGCAACGTCGACCTGTACAACCGCGTCATGCAGCGGTCGGGGTGGACCCCGAACATCATGCAGCAGACGACGATACGGGCGGTCACCAAACTTCAGTTCGCCTGGGAACTCGCGACCCGGATGGCGGCGGCCGTCAACAACTCGTCCCCGGCGACCACCGAGATGCTCGGCGAGATCTGGACCTATCTGGAACTCACCCGGTCGGCACTGCTGGCCGCCGAGGCCGGCGCCCACGAATGGGGCTCGGGCACCTGGCTTCCAGCCGAACCACCGTTCGCCGCCCTGCGCCCGACCCTGCCCAGGTGGTTCCCCCGCGTCAACGAGATCATCAAAGTCCTGGGCAGCCACAGCCTGTTGGCGACACCGGCCTGGTCCGAACTCGACAACGCCGAACTGCGCCCCCTGATCGACCTTTACTACCAGGGCGCCAACGGCCTGCCGGCGAAGGACCGGATCGCGCTGTTCCGACTCGCCTGGGATTTCGTCGGCAGCAGCTTCGGCGGTCGCGCCGAACTGTACGAGCGGTTCTACCTCGGCTCCTCGGGCCGTTTCCTCACCCTCGCACAGAAGATGGCCGCACGTTCCTCGACCTTCCCGCTGCTGGGTTCCGTTCTTGAGGCAACCGAACGTTAGATCCCAACCGCACATCCGCGGCGCCGGCCAGGCCGGATCAGCCCGGGTCAGGCGGGTCAGGCTGTCGGCTTCGACGAGTAGACCCGCACGTAGTCGACCGTCATGGTCTGCGGGAAGGCCCCCGCGTCAGGTGAGCCGCCGTAGCTGCCGACCGCCGCGTTCAGAATCATGTAGAAGGGCTGATCCCACAGCCAGACCGGAACATCACCTCGCGACAACGTGCGAATCAGCCTGTCGTCGAAGTAGAACCGCAGGCCGGTCGCCGTCCAGTCCAGACCATAGGTGTGGAAGGTGTCGCTGACCGCTCCGGCGTAGTCGAGACTTCGCCCGGTGCCGCTCCAGCCGGCCTCCCAGTGCGCACCCTCGGCATCGATCCCATGGACGTTCGTGTGAACAGTGCCGGGCCTACTGGAGATGATCTCGACTATGTCGGTCTCGCCGGACCGGGGCCACTCGGTGACTCCGTTGGGGCCGAGCATCCAGATCGCCGGAAACATTCCAGCGCCGGTGGGCAGCTTCGCCCGGACCTCGAAGTACCCGTACTTCCAGGCCTGTTTCCCACGTGTCTCGACCCGCCCGGACGAGTACGACCGTCCCTTGCAGGAAGGCTCGCGGTTCGCGGACAGCAGCAGATGCCCCGAGCCGTCCAGCCGGATGTTGTTCGGGCTCGCCGTGTAGCACTGGACCTCGTTCACTCCCCATCGATCGCCGACTGTGGGTGACCACACGGCCGAATCGGGAGCGGCACCCGCCAGTCCGCCGAACTCGTCGGCGAACCGCAGGTTCGCGCCGCCCCCGGGGACGGGTTCGGCGGGCCGCGTCGGAACCGGCACCGGCCTGGTGGGAGTGGCCGAGGGGCGTGTCGTCGGCCCCACCACCGTGGGCGGACCCACCGGCGTCGGCGTCACTGGCGTCACCAGGGTTGGCAACGGCGGGGTTGGCGTCGGCGGGGTTGGCGTCGGCGGGGTTGGCGTCGGCGGGGTTGGCGTCGGCGGGGTTGGCGTCGGCTGCCCGCCCGAGCCCACACTGGGTATCGGCCGTGGCGCTGTCGGAGCCGGGGAGACCGGCGGTGAGCCGGTACCACCGCCTGGCGTCACCGGTACCGGTCCCCCTGGCCTCGAGGGCCCCGACGGGATCGGCTGTGCCGGTGACGGCGTCGGCGTCACCCCGGTCACCGGCGGCCGCGCCCCCGGCCGACACCACGTGCCGAGTGCGGTCGGGCACTTTCGGTAGACGAAATATCGGCCGTGCAGGCGCCCATGCCGGTAGGGTCGCCCGTCCGGAGCCAGGAACAACAGCTTGATCCGCCCGAGCTGCAGCTGCGCCGGTGCGGCGAACAGCGGCTCTGGCCTGGTGGTATCCGCCACCGTCGACGTCGAACCGGATGGTCCGCCTGACGCGGGCGCCGGTGCCGCCCCACCGGTCTTCACCTCGGCGGTGGCGGTGGCGGGAAGCGAGCCGAGTTGATGCGGTACCCAGCAGACGCCGTCGTCGTCGGTCACGCAGGAGAACGCGTCCGAGGCGACCAGGCGATCGGGCTGGTCAGCATCGGGTCGAAACAGTACAAAATATCCGGTGCCGAGAAGGGCCAGAACGGTGGTGAACGCTAGGAGCGGGCTTCGAAGTGAGCGGCGCCTGGCGCGCCGATGCCTGACCATGGGGACCCCCGTACAAGGACGGATTCACTGATCGTCGACCGGTCCCCCCCGGTTCTGAGAGTAACAGTGGGAACTCCCGACATGACGATCCATCGCGCCACGTTTATCGTCCATAGTTCAATGCTGGATATCTGAATATAACTGTTTCCTGGTCGCTTCCACGCGGGTACCCCGTCCGGCCCGACGTTCGGACACCGCCGGCCACCTCGATTCAGGCCACCTGCTTCCAGAAATCACAGTGGTGGTCCGCGGCGAAACTCGTGGTCGTGCGGATACCCGCCGGGTCCAGCGACTGGAAGCGCCCCGAACCGCTGACATAGGTGGGCCAGGACGCCGCGCCCGCGGTGTTCGGATCGCCATCCGCGGCGAACGCCGCCCAATATCTGATCATCGTCTCGGACAGGGCGGCATGCTCGCCGGTGAGCGCGGAATCCGCCCGCGGAAAGACGTACTGGATCTCCGCACCGTGATACGCCCCCAGGGGGAAAGGCGCGGTGGCGCTCAGGCGCCCCGGCGCGTCCGTGTCGACGAACTCGTACGCGTAGGTGGGGACGGCCCGAGCCAGCAGGTCGGCCGCGCTCAGGCCACGGCAGCTGAACCGGCTGTCGCCGATCGCCCGGGCCAACGCGAGCCCCGGGGAGACTCCGGGCCCAGCGGCGTACGCCGTGGCCACGGTGGTGGCCGCCGCGCCGAACTGCGCGGTCAGTGCCGCCTGGTAGCCGGCTTCGGAGAGCGGCTTACTGGTGGAGTCGTAGCTTGGGACCACGAAGACGCCACCCTCGTCCCGATTGGTGCCGACCAGGACGGGTACCCGCCTGGTCAGCCGGGCGAGACCGGCGAGGATCGGCGTCGGCAGCGTGGTGCCACCCACGGCCGGTTCCCAGGAGAGTCGAGAACGACGGGTGTTCGCGGCGGCGACCAGCTGGTCCGCCGGTGTCCCCCGCAGGCACTCCAGCTGGGTCGCGGGCTGCGCGCATCCCACGGCGGCGGCCAACGTGGCGCCCTGCGCGTCCGACTCGGCGCGGGTGCGCAGCCGCTGGGCACAGCCGCTCTGCGCGACCGCACGCTGGAACAGTCCCTCGGCGCTGGGTGACACGAGATTGGCGCACACACTCGCGCCGCCGGCCGACTGCCCGCTCAGGGTCACCCGCGCAGGATCACCGCCGAACCCGACGATGTTGGCGCGCACCCAGCGCAGGGCGGCCTGCTGGTCGAGCAGGCCGAAGTCGCCCGGGCCGGGCCCCGCGGTGGACTCGGTCATCCTCGACAGGGACAGGAAACCGAGCGCGCCCAGTCGGTAGTTCGGCGCGACGACGATGAGCCGGCCCTGTTCGGCCAGCCGCGCACCGTCCACGTCCGTCCCCTGGCCGGTCAGAAAGCCGCCCCCGTACAGCCAGACCAGAACCGGAAGGTGGGAGGCGTCCGCCCGCGCGCCGGGTGGGACGTAGATGTTCAGCACCAGGCAGTCCTCGCTGGTGTTGGCGAGGTCCGGCTGCGGGCAGGCATGGCCGGCCCTGGTCGCCGCCAGCACACCCGCCCGCGACGGTGCCGGTCGCGGTGGCTGCCAGCGCAACCGACCCACCGGCGATGCCGCGTAGGGAACCCCGAGAAAGGACGTGCCACCGCCCGCTGTCCGCTGCCCGGTCACCGGGCCCTGCGCGGTGGCCACCGTCTCCCGCCCGGACAGGGCGTGACCCGAACCCGACGAACCCCGCCCACCGCCACCCGAACAGCCGGCGGCGGTTACCGCGACGCAAAAACCCAGCCCGACGGTAATCCACCTCCTCAAGACGGACATATCCCCCCCAAATGCGATATGCGCGGCGAGTGGTGTGCGGCAGTGACATTACAACCGCAACCAGCGGGTGCGCGGCCACAACCATGGAATATTCACCTTGACCTCGGGGGAGAGCCTGGTCACCCTGTTTATGTCGCAAGCTCCACGAACAGCGCGCCGACCGCGGAGCGGGCCGGCGGCGAACACCGGGCGTCCCGCCGTCAGGAAGCCGATAATCCTCGGGTCCGCCGCCCCGCCGATTCAATCCGTCGACGCATTCGCCGCACCGTGTCCTACCTCACACCCGCAGGTCGGCGCTCGGTTCCGGGTAACGCATCGCCACCTCGATTGCTCCTTCGGGACGCATCCGTCACCCGCCAGGGATGCACCCCAGTACCCGGGCCATGCCCGCCATGTCATTGCCCGCAGCGCCCCCACCTCGGTGAATGCGATACAGCGGATTTCGGATCCCGGGCGCCGGACCAGAGCATCGGCCGGTGCGATCCGATGCCGGCGGTGCGCTGCCGGGTGGGATCACGCGGGTGGCGACAGAGACACCATGCGCTGACCGCGTTCTGGCCGGGAAGTGAGATCTGCTGGATGGGTCTACCCGGCTGCGATAGCATCCGGACGGGGCCGTCAAAGACGGTTAGAGGGGGCTCGAATGAAAGTACGCCGCCTGTGCTATCAGGTCTGGCTGGAGCTGGGCATGCTCGCCCAGGGATTCATCGTCAACGTTCTCGGTGGATCAGTACTGACGCCACGCCCGATTCGCTACCTGCTCTATCGCCTGGGGGGCGTGAAGACGCAGAGCGCCGAGATATTCCCGCGTTGTGTACTCGGCCATCGGGCGCATCTGGGTCGGCACGTGGGCCTGGGCTGGGGCGTCTTCATCGACAACTCGGCCGAGGTGCACATCGGCGACCACACGATTGTCGGCCCGCAGGCCACCTTCCTCACCTCGGGGCACCCCATCGGCCCGATGGGAGTCCAGCGAGAGGTGTTCGAGAAGGGTCCTATCCGCGTCGGCGCGCACAGCTGGGTCGGTGCACGGGCGGTCGTGATGCCCGGCGTGACGATCGGCGATCATACTGTGGTTGCAGGTGGTTCCGTCGTCACCAAGGACTGTGAGGACTTTGGTCTCTACGCCGGTGTGCCGGCCAAGAAGATCCGTTCCCTCCAGTCCAGCCCCGTCCAGGAGAATGTCCCGGCCCAGGCCACGGTAAAGACGAACACCGTTGTTGGCACCGTTTCCACGACCGATGCCCTTCAGGAGGCCACCCCGGCCTAGTGTGATTTCCGGGTGGCACCGTTCTGCCCACCGGTCGCGCCCACCAGCTGGTCGATCACCTTTTCCGTGAGCCCGTACACCCACGGCCACGCGCCGGTCCCGTGCTGCCGATGGCTGCGCCAGCGGACGCCGACCGGGCGGCCTCGGTCCTCCCCGGTCGCGCCGCCGAGCCGGCGGGCGAGTTCCAGCCGGCCGACGGTTGTCTCAGAAATCGGCGAATCGTGGAATCGACGGGGTTGCCACCGGGAGACCTCCGGCGCGGCCACCGAGCGGTTCCCGCACCGCCCACAGGCAGGAACACCGCCATGCCCTGACACCGGCCCGGTTCCGGCCGATATCCCAGGTGTCGCTCCGGCATGCCAACTGACACCGAAAGACCGAAAAAACGACGACTCGGAAAAACATTCATTACAACCAGGAGAAGAGATCGAAAACCAGCCCTTCGGCACGCCCGATGAGGTAGCCTGACGACACCGGCAGGAGCCTTCCAGGCCGGATCGGGCAACATACCGCGGGCCGGTTCCCAGAACCAACGCGGGCCAGTACCACCGACGTCGGCCACACGGTCGGTCACCGGCGTCGAGTGGAGCCCAGTCTGCTTTCTCGCCACACCCGGACATGGACTCGCCGAAACTGTTCTGAGCGGGGAAAAGCTTTGTCATGCCTGCCCTCATGCGGCAGCTCGGTACCTCAGGGGGAGATGTGCTCGGCCTGCCCGCAAACCCGTCCATCAGTGTCGTCATACCAACTCTGAACGAGGCCCGTAACCTGCAGCATGTGTTCGCCAGGCTGCCGGCCGGCGTCGAGGTGATCATCGTGGACGGCCGTTCCGTCGACGACACCGTCGAAACGGCCCGCTCGCTGCACCGGGATGTCGTCATCGTCCACCAGACCAGACGAGGTAAAGGCAACGCTCTCGCCTGCGGATTCGCCGCGGCGACCGGAGACATCATCGTCATGGTGGACGCGGACGGCTCCGCCGACCCGGCCGAGATCCCGGCGTTCGTCGGCGCGCTGGTCGCCGGCGCGGACTTCGCCAAAGGATCGCGCTCCCTGGTCGGTGGGGGCAGCAGCGACCTGACCCTGCTGCGCAAGCTCGGCAACCGGCTGCTCAGCGGCTTCGTCAACGTCCTGTTCAACTGCCGCTACACCGATCTCTGCTACGGCTACAACGCCTTCTGGCGGCGCTGCCTGCCGGCGCTGGCACTGGAATCCGGTGAGCCCGGCCCGCGCCGCTGGGGCGACGGGTTCGAGGTCGAGACGCTGGTCAACATCCGCATCGCGCACTCCGGCCTGCGCGTCGTCGAGGTACCCAGCTACGAACACGATCGGCTGCACGGCGTCAGCAACCTGAACGCGTTCTCCGACGGCCTGCGCGTTCTGCGCACGATCCTCGCCGAATGGGGTCGCCTGCGCCGTAACCCCGCCTCACCGGGCCGCGCACCGGCCCGCCGCCCGCATTTCGCCGCTGCGGCCTCCGTCGTCCACCAGCGACGGGTTCCTGAGACGCGAACGCCCGAGGAGCCGACCTACCTGCGGGAAGGCGCCTGACGGGCCCTCGGCTACCGCGGGAGAATCATGAAAATCGCTCTGCTGGCGCAGTTCTATCCGCCGGTCATCGGAGGCGAGGAGCGGCACGTGCGCAACCTCGCCCACTACCTGCACGACCACCACGACGTCGTGGTCATCACCCAGGGCCCGGCCGGCGGCGAGCAGCTGCGCGAGGGGGTTCGGGTCCGCACGGTGCAGCCGGCGACAGCCAGCCTGCCCATGCTCTACAGCGAGCCGGACCGCACCTACGCGCCGCCCGCACCGGATCCGCGCATGACGGTGGCGTTGCGCCGGCTGATCCGCGAGGAGCAGCCGGACGTCGTGCATGCCCACAACTGGATCGTCAACAGCGTGCTGCCGTCCCGGCGCAGCGCGAACGTGCCCGTCGTCCTGACCCTGCACGACTACAGCCACGCCTGCGCGACGAAGCGGTACATGCGGGCGGACGTGGAGGTCTGTTCCGGACCCGCGCCGGCCCGTTGCCTGTCCTGCTGCCGGGTCCACTACGGCACCGTGGTCGGGACGGCCACCTACACGGCCAACCTCGCCGGCCAGCGGCTGCGCCGCCGCCATGTCGACCAGATCATCGCCGTCAGCCGTGCGGTGGCCCGCCACAACCGGCTCGACGACCTCGGTGTGCCCTACGAGGTGATCCCCAACTTCGTTCCGGACGACCTGCTGACGAAGATGGCCGGTGTCAGCTCGCCACCGGAGGGTCTGGTCTCCGAGGGCTACATCCTGTTCGTCGGAGATCTCAGCGCCGAGAAGGGCGTCGACGTTCTGCTCGCCGCCTACCAGCGGCTGCCGCTGCCACGCCTGCCGTTGCTGATGGTCGGCCGTCGAACCACCTCCACTCCCCGGGAGCTGCCCGAGGGGGCGACGATCGCCGAGGCCTGGGATCACCCGCGTGTGGTCCAGGCGTTCGCCCACGCGGCCTTCGCGGTCGCCCCGTCGATCTGGCCCGACCCCTGCCCGACCGTCGTCCTCGAAGCCATGGCGGCCGGACGAGCGGTGGTGACCACGCCCCTGGGCGGCATCGCGGACATGGTCCGCCAGGATCGCGAGGGTCTGGTGGTCGCGCCGGGCGACGCCACCGGGTTGGCCGACGCACTGGAGCGGCTCAGCAAGGACCGCGGCTACCGCGACGAACTGGGCACCGCCGGGCGCGCCCGGGTCCACCGGTACCTGGCCAGCACTGTGCTGCCACGCATCGAGCAGGTGTACACCCATCTCGTTCATGGCCGCTGATGCGATGGCGACTGATGCCATGGCGACCGCGTCCACGTCACTGGACGGTCCGGTGACCGTCCAGTCCACCACCACGGGAGCGTCGGTCATGGCTGCCTCGGCGGGGGAGCCGACGGTGGCCGTGGAACTCACGCCGGCCCGGCCGCGGTTCTCCTGGTTCGAGCGGTTCCACAAGGCGCTGGTGCTCCCGGTGGTCGGCCTTGGCGTGCTCCTCAACGGTCTGGGGATCGCCGCCGGTCGGGACGGGTCGGAGAGCCGCAGCATCGAGCTGGTGTGGCTGGGGATCGCCCTGATCTATCTGGTGGCCGGCGGGCGGCTGTTCAATCCCCGATGCGATGCCCGGGACCGGTTGCGCGACGCGCTCGCGCTCGGTGTCGGCCTCACGCTGTGCCGCACCGTGGCCGAGATCCGGGGTTTCGACCAGTTCGACGAGCTGCTGCACATTCGGACCGCCACCGACCTGATGCATTCAGGCGTGCTGTTCAGCCATAACCCGCTGCTTCCGGCCAGTGCGCGCTATCCCGGTCTCGAACTGCTCACCGACGCCGTCGCGCAGCTCACCGGACTGTCGTTGACGCTGTCCGGCGCGGTCGTGATCCTGTTCGCCCGGACGCTCACCATCTGGGCACTGTTCGTGCTGGTGGAACGGCTCAGCGGGTCCGCCTACGCCGCGGGTGTCGGCGTCGTCGTCTACTGCGCCAGCCCGCAGTACTACCTGTTCAACTCCCAGTTCTCCTACCAGAGCCTGGCGATCGGCCTCATGTTCGCCGTTCTCGCCCTGGCGGTGGCGACCCGGACCCCGCCACCGCCCCCCGCACCGACACGGACAGCCACACCGACAAAGGCAGCCGCACCACCCGAAAGCCTCGCCCAGGAAACCAGGACCGACGCCACCACGACCGACGCCACCACCGCGGACGGGAACACCGCGGACGGGACCGCCCCGGGCGGGATACCGGCGGACGAAAGCCCGGGGGATGTCCCTTCGGCAGGTCGGTCGAAGTCGGTTCGGCCGCCCGCGGCCGTGGTGGTGGCCCCGGTCCTGGGTCTGGCCGCGCTGGCGACATCCCACCATCTGACCAGCTGGCTGGCCGTCGGGATACTGGCGCTCTGGACGCTCAGCGTGCGGCGCTTCTCCCGCGACCCGGCCCGGGCCGGCTGGGCGACCTGGCTTTTCCTGCCGGGCCTCGGCGCCATGGTGCTGTGGTCGGTGTGGAGCGGTCCGATGATCGGCGAATACCTCGCGCCGATCTTCGAGGACGCGTTCGGCCAGCTCGCCGGGGTCGTGGGCGGGAGCAACTCCAGCCGCAAGCTGTTCAGCGGCAACGGCGGGCCCGTCACGCCGCAGTGGGAACGCGGTGCGATCATCCTGTGGTCGTTGCTGTGGCTGGGTGCGATCCTGCCCCTGCTGCGCTGGTTTCCCCGCTGGCGCCACCAGGCCAGCGACCGGTACATGTTCCGGATTCTGTTCGCCCTGGGTCTGTCCTATCCGTGCATTCTCGTCGGCCGGGTCTCACCGAAGACAGCCGAGTTCACCACCCGGTTCTCGACCTTTATCTTCATCGGCCTGGCCCTGGTGGTCGGCATGCTGGGCGCCAGGTTCATGTCGGCGCATCCGGCGAAGCGCACGACCGCCGTGGTGACACTGGCCGCGATGCTGCCGTTCCTCGGTGGGATCGTGCTCGGCTCCCCGGACTGGCAGCGCTCGACCGGCCCCTACCTGGTCTCCGCGGACGCCCGTTCGGTTGACCGCTTCGCGCTCCAGGCGGCCCGGTGGGCCCGCGACAACCTGCCCGCCGGTTCCGTCCTCGCCTGCGACCGGGTCAACGGCGCCGTGTTCGCCGCACGCGGCGGTGTGTGGGTGACCTCGGGCCTGTCCGGCGGGACGAACGTCGGACCGCTGTACTTCGGGCCGCACTTCGGCCGCTACGAGCAGGGCATCCTGGCCCGCAACAAGGTCGACTACCTGGTGGTCGACCAGCGGCTGGCGAAGTCGCTGCCCCGCATCGGCGTCTACGTCGCCCCGGGCGAGGCCGAGCCGGGCACCCGGATCACCCATGAGGCGCTGGCCAAGTACGACCGGGTACCCGGTTCCGTCCGTGTCTACGACAACGGACCGATCCGGATCTACTCCGTCGTCGGTCTGTGGCGCGGGAAACCGTCGATCGCGACCCCCACCACGACGGCCCAGCGATGACCCAGCTCTCCCGCCCAGGCCGCGGCGGTGGCCACCCGGGCCTGGTCACCGGGGCGCGCCCATGACCATGGTCGCCCTCGCCCACCTGATCGCCGGTGTCGTCGTGATCGCCGGGCTGACCCTCGCCGTCAGTCTGGTCACCCAGCCCGCGGGCTCCGGCGAACCGGCGGTGTCCCGCGTCGCCGTCCTGCGGCTGATGCTGGCGGTGATGTCGCTGCTGTTGCTGGTCGCGCTGCTGCTGGGCGCCGTCGGCATCGCCAACCGGCCGTGGGCCTTCTACCTCGTCTGCATCGGGTTGAGCGCGGGATGTGTGGCCATCGGCGGACAGCGACAGGCCCTGCTGCGGGCGACGCGGCTGGCCCGGCTGGTCGCCGCCGGGCGCCACCGTCGACTGGCGGCGACCAGCCTGGTAGTCACGCTTGCCCTGGTCGTCACCGGACTGGTCGTCTCCGAGAGGGCCACGCATCACGCCGATCGTCCCGACGTGGCACTGGCCATCGGCGCGCACGACGGTGCGTCCGAGGTGACCGTGACCCGGGCCGGCGACACGGGTTCGGTGATGTACCTCGCGGTCCTGCGCGGCGGACGGCAGAGCTGGCGCTCGGCCCAGTTGCCCCGGCTGGGTTCCGCGCTGCGGATCACCATCCCCGAGACGGCGACGGCCAGTGGCGCGACGGTGAACCTGATACGCGACGGAGCCGTCATACGGACGGTGACTCTCCCATGACATCCGACCGTATGACATCCGATGGCACGACAGCGCGCGGCGTGGCCCAGCCCATCACATCGCCAGCCCGACCCGGCGGCGCAGGAGGAAGCATGCAGGTCAGGAAGATCCTCATGGTGACGCCGAGGTTCTTTCCGGACATCGGAGGCATCGAGACCCATGTCTTCGAGACAGCCCGGCGACTGAACGAACTGCCCGATCTGCGCGTCGAGGTGCTCACCACCGACCAGCGCCAGGCCCATCTCCGAACCGAGACGATCGCCGGTGTCGCGGTCACCCGGGTGCCCGCCTTTCCCCGGGAACGGGACTACCTCGTCGCGCCGCGACTCGTCGCCGAGATGAAGGCACGCCGCCCCGACCTCGTGCACGTGCAGGGCGCGCACACGGCGGTTCCCGTCCTCGCCATGTCCGCCGCGGTCCGCGCGGGTGTGCCGTACATCCTCACGCCACACACCGGCGGGCATTCCTCCCGGGCCCGGCACAGCCTGCGGGCGTCGCAGTGGCGTGCGCTGGGGCCTCTGGTCCGCCGGGCACATCACCTCGTCTGCGTGGCGAGGTTCGAAGCCGAGATGTTCACCCGGCTCTGCCATCCCGATCCGTCGCGGGTCAGCGTCATCCAGAACGGCGTGGAGACGTTCTCCACCGCGGCGCCGATCCCGGACAACCGCGTGGTCGTGTCGGTGGGCCGCTTCGAGCGGTACAAGGGCCAGCACCGGCTGATCGCCGCGATGCCCGAGTTGTTGCGCCGGGAACCCCAGGCCCGGCTGGTTCTGATCGGACGCGGCCCCTACGAGGCGCAGCTTCGCCGGCAGGCGGCCGAACTCGGTCTCGGCGACCGCGTCGCCTTCCGGTTCATCCCGCCCACCGACCGCGAGGACATGAGCGCGGTCCTGCGAGATGCCCGGGCGGTGGCGCTGCTCAGCGACTACGAGGCCCATCCCGTCGCGGTGATGGAAGCGGTCGCCACCGGACGGCCGGTGCTGGTCAGCGCCACGTCCGGACTCAGCGAACTGGCCGAACGCGGTCTGGCCCGGACGGTGGCCGCCCCCGATGACGCGTGGGCGGTGGCGGGCGCACTGCACCGCGAGCTGACCCATCCCGTTCCCCCGCCGAAGCTCGCGCTGCCCAGCTGGGATGACTGCGCGCGGTCGTTGCGCGGGCTCTACCTGAACGTACCGGCGCCATGACGGTCAACGTCCCGTCCCAGCGGTCAGTTCGTTCCGACGTGGACGAATCTGGGCGCAGCACGTTGACGGCCACCACGGTGGCCACACCACCCACCGCCGCCCCGCCCGCGACCGGACCGTCCCCCGACCTGCTGGTCGACGCCCTGGCCGGCCCACTGGCCGAACCCGCGGAGACGTCCGCCTCGGTGGACCGGGCCGGACCGGCGAAGGGGGCCGGGGTCGACGGCGGCGCCAACGGTGCCCGCCATCGGCAGCGGTCGAGCATCCGGGTGATCCTCGCCATCGCCACCTCCGTGATCGGCACGCAGATCGTCACCTCGGTGCTCGGCGCCGGCTTCTGGGCCGCGGCGGCGCGTTCCTACCCCGCCGCGCAGGTCGGAGTCGCCTCGGCCACGACCTCGGCGATGGCCGTGCTCGGTGTGCTCGGCATGCTCGGCATGGGCACGTTGCTCATCATCGAGGTGCCCCGCCACGACCGGTCCGGTCAGCTCTGGCTGATGCGGGCCGCCCTGCTGGTCGTCGCGATCACCGCCGGCGTCCTCGGCCTGCTGTGGGCGGTGGCCGCCCGGTGGACCAGCGAGGCCATGCGGCCGTTGGCCGACAACCCGTTGACGATGCTGGTCTTCGTGATCGGGGTGGGGCTCACCGCCGTCACCAGTGTGTTCGACCAGGCCGTGCTGATCCGAGGTCGGGGCGGGCTGCAGTTCACCCGGAACCTGATCACCGCCGCGGCCAAGGTCGGCCTTGTGCTCGGCCTGGTCGCGCTCGGGGTGACCTCCGGGTTCTCCCTGTACGGCGTCTGGGTTCTGGCCATGGTGATCTCGCTGCCGGTGTGTGTCCTGGGACTGGTGCCGCCGGGGAGGCACACCCAGGCGTCCGGGCCGACCGGTGCCGGCTGGCGGTGGGGGCTGCGGGAACTACGCGGGCATTCCCGGTCGGCGTTCGGGCACCACGTGGTCAATCTGGCGTTGCAGGCACCTACCCTCCTGCTGCCGGTGCTGGCCGCGCTGACCGTCTCCGCCGAACACACGGCCTACTTCTCCAGCGCCCGGCTCGCCGCCGCCTTCCTGTTCATGCCGCCCTACGCCCTGGCCATCGCGCTCTACGCCGGAGCTCAGGGAGATATCGCCCGGGCCGTGGAACGTGCCCGGGTGACGTTGCCGCTGGGCATCGCCGTCAGCGCCGGGCTTTACGTCGCCGCGGCGGTCGTCGCGCATCCACTCCTGTCGCTGTTCGGCCGTGAATACGCCGATCGGGCCTACACACCGTTCCTGCTGATGGCACTGGCCGGCATTCCGCTGGTGGCGAAGGACCATTTCGTCGCCCTGTGCCGCACCGACGGCCGGATTCGACGGGCGGCGATCTTCGTCGCCTGCGGCACCGCGGCCGAACTCGGCTGCGCGGCGACCGCCGGTGCCTTCTACGGACTGAACGGTCTGGCGGCCGGGTGGACGGCCGCGGTCACGCTGCAGGCTCTTGCGCTGATCCCGGTACTGCTCAGATCGCTGCGCCGCCCCAGGCCCACCGCCCGCCAGACCCCGCTGTCCCCCTGACCCGCCCCCGCCGACCATCCGAGCGCCGAGCCGGTTCCGCCCGAACAGCAGACCAGAAAGGGTCCCTCACATGGACACCACCGTTTCCGTGGTGATCCCAGCGCATTCCGAACGGCGCTGGGACGCCCTGGTGGCGGCCGTTGAATCCGTCCAGGGCCAGAGTTCACCGCCAGTCGAACTCATCCTTGCGATCGATCACAACCAACGCCTTCAGGATCGCGCCGCCGCGGCCTTCCCGCGGGTGCGGGTGGTGGCCAACCGGGATCAGCGCGGCGCGTCCGCGACCCGCAACGCCGGTGTCGCGGCCGCCAGCGGTGCGATCATCGCCTTTCTCGACGACGACGCGGTGGCCGATCCGCACTGGCTGGCAACCCTGTGCGCGCCGTTGGACGACCCCGCGGTGCTGGGCACGGGCGGCGGCGTGCGACCGATCTGGCCCGGCCCGGCCCCCCGGTGGTTTCCCGCCGAGTTCGGCTGGGTGGTGGGGGCGAGCTACCGCGGGATGCCCGAGGTTCCCGGACCGGTGCGCAACGTGTGGGGGCTGAACATGGCCCTGCGCCGGGATCGTTTTCTCGCCGTCGGCGGTTTCCGGGGCGGCTTCGGCAAGCTCGGTGAACGGTCCCGGCCCGAGGACACCGAGTTCTGCCTGCGCGTCCGGCACGCGCACCCCGACGGTCACTGGCTTCACGTGCCGCAGGCGATGGTCGGCCACCAGGTGCCGGCGGACCGCGCGACAATGCGCTTCTTCCTGCGACGCTGCTGGCACGAGGGGCGGGGCAAGGCCGAGCTCGCCGCCCTGCTCGGCTCGGGCGACGCGACCTCCAGCGAACGGGCCTACGTCCTGCGCACACTGCCTCGCGGCGCCGGCCGCGAACTGCGCGGTGCCCTCACCGGCGACCTGGCCGGACTGGCCCGGTCGACGAGCATTCTCACCGGGGTCACGGCCACCTCGGTCGGAATGCTCGCCGGGCAGTTCACCGCTGCCCGGATGCGCGGTGCTCGCGGGCATCGCGGCGACCGGCAGCGGATTCCGGCACCGCGGCGGCCGGAGACACCTGCCGGCACGGGACGGGCCACGGCGACCCTTCCGACCGGGACGACCCTTCCGACCGGGACGACCACACACGGCCACACGGAGGCGCCGCGATGACCTTCGACAACGATCTCGACCGCATTCCGGGCCGGCGCCGGGATGTCACCGGAGCCGGCCAGCGACCGGCGCTGAACGCGCGCAACATCGCCGGTCTCCTGCGCTGGCTGTACCTGCGCCTGCGCTTTCGTAACCTGCGTACGGGACTGTTCTACCTCGGCCCGGGTTCGGAGTTCCGGGTGGAGGCGTCGGCCACCGTCCGGATAGGCTCCGGGGTTCGTTTCACCCGGGACGAAAGAGTCCACATTATCGGCACGCTGGAGATCGGCGACGGCGTCTTCTTCAATCGAGGCTGCCATCTTGTTGCCCACGAGAAGATCATCATCGGCGACTACACGCGCTTCGGCGCAATGGTCACCATCCACGACGAGAATCACATTCCAGCGCGGGACGAAAGGCCCTTCATCACTCGGGGCTTCGTCTCCAAACCGATTAAAATCGGACGAAACGTCTGGGTTGGCACCAAAGCCACCATCCTTCAGGGTGTGACGATCGGCGACGGGGCGGTGATAGCAGCGAACTCCGTGGTCACCCGGGATGTGCCGGCGTACACCATCGTCGGCGGCATACCAGCAAAGATAATCAAGGAGATCCCGGAGACCCCGGAGATACCGCCGGAACCGGCGCCAGCGCGGCCGGTGGCCACCTTGCCGGCTACCGTACCGACGCCTGCTCCTTCCTTTCAGGTCGCCGAATAATTACGTCCGAACCACCGACCCGGCCATCCACCGACTGCTACACTGAAACTGGCGTCACGATCACCCTCCGACGAGGGTGCACATCGGTAGCGAAAAGCTCCACGGTGAAAAACTCCACGGTGAAAAACTCCGCGGCCGATCGCGGGCCATCTGCAGAACGACATGACATCCGACTGGATATCATTCGGCCGGGTGCGTCAAAAAGGATGGCACCAGCACGCACCAACACGGTCATGACCTGCCGCGTCCGATGCGGCAGGGAATCTGCTTGCCAGTAGTCCCGGGGGGATGCGCGAGCCATGTTTTCACTCCTCTCCAGCCGTCCACTCAGACCCGGGGGCATGTGGTGACGCCGGAAGGACGGCCCACCGGGGTACATGCCGCGTGTGAGCTCGCCCGGTTCCGCATCCTTGTCGTCGGCGCCGGTCTGATCGGTACCTCGATAGGTCTGGCGCTGCGTCGACGCGGCGCCGACGTCCTGCTCGCGGATCACAACACCCAGCGGGTGGAGACGGCGGCCCGACGCGGCGCGGGCCGTCCCTGGTCGCCCGACGAACCGGGCACCGGCCCGCAGGGCACCACCGCGAGCCCGCAGGTCGACCACGTCGTGCTGGCCGTGCCACCCCGCCAGATCGGGCAGGTGCTGCTCGCCTGGCAACGTCTGCTGCCGAACGCGACGTTCAGCGACACCGCCTCGGTGAAGGTCCAGCCGCTGGACGACGCCAGGCGTCTCGGCGCCGACCTGACGTCCATGTGCGGGGCGCATCCGGTCGCCGGCGGTGAACGCAGCGGCCCGGAGGCCGCGGCCGGCGACATCTTCCGCGGGCAGCCATGGGTGCTCACTCCGCTGCCCACCACCAGCACGCTGGCCCGCGAACACGCCCGACTGGTGGCCGTCGGCTGTGGCGCGAGCATCGTCCAGCTCGACCCACCGACCCACGACCTCGCGCTGGGCTTACTGAGCCACCTTCCGCACGTCATCGCGAGCGCCGTCGCGGCCCGGCTCGCGCTGGTCTCCGAGGATGTCGTCAAGCTCGCCGGTCCCGGGCTGATGGACTTCACCCGGATCGCGGGCGCCAACGCCGACCTGTGGACCGACATCGTCGCGGCGAACGCCTCACCGATCGCGGGCCTGCTCACCGAGGTCGTCGCCGACCTGGTCAAGGTGTGTGACGCGCTCGGGGACGCACCGTCCAGCGCCATCGGTCATCCGGTCGTGGAGTCGTTGTTCCGGCTCGGAAACACCGGCCGGCACCGGCTCGAGTCCGCCCGGCCCGGCCAGGGCCTGCGGGCCACCGGCACCGGGCTGCTCCCGGCTCAGGCGGAACCCCCCGGACCCGAGAGCACCGCGGCGGGGGTGCCCATCCCCGTCCAGCCGACGGCCCGGCCACTGGGCGCCGACAGCGTGGTCGTCCCCGAAGCAGTCAACACCGATCTCAGTATGGCCACACAGGGTCACCGCCAGCCCGGTGACACCCTGACAGGCGGACGCGTGCGGACCGGAGGGCGCAATGATCCCTGACCCCGTGACCCAGGACGGCGGCATCCCCGCTCACTCTGACGAACACACCCAGGCCGAGCATGGAAGTACGGTGCACCGGCTGCTGCCACACCCGGCGCCGGTGCGCCTGCTCGACGAGAACGGCCAGCGGGTGGACGCACACCCCGACTACCCGCTGCCACCAGCCGCGGACCTGCTCGCCGCCTACCGCGCGATGGTGATCGGCCGTCGTTTCGACCGGCAGGCGTGCGTGCTCGCCCTGCAGGGACGCATCGCCGCCTTCCCCTCCTCCGAGGGGCAGGAGGCCTGCCAGGTCGGTGCCGCCCAGGCGCTGGCGAGCACCGACTGGCTGTTTCCGACCTACCGGGACAGCACCACGCTGCTGACCCGTGGCATCGACCCGATCGACGTGCTCGCCCCCGTACGCGGCCGCGTCCACTGCGGGTACAACCCCTACGACCATCGGTGCGCGCCGATGACGACACCGCTGGCCACCCAGGCGCTCCACGCGGTGGGACTGGCCGCGGCCGCCGCCCGCGACCACGAGCCGACCGTGGCCCTGGCGTTGGTCGGTGATGGCGCGACCAGCGAGGGCGACTTCCACGAGGCGCTCAACTTCGCCGCGGTCTTCCGGGCTCCGGTCGTCCTGCTCGTCCAGAACAACCGCTACGCCATCAGCGTTCCTCTGGCCCGCCAGAGCGCGGCCCCCGCTCTGGCCTACAAGGGTGTGGGTTACGGCGTGCGCGCCGAGCAGGTCGACGGCAACGACGTGGCGGCCGTGCTCGCCGTGCTGCGGGTCGCCGTCGAACGGGCCCGCGGCGGGGACGGGCCGATGCTGGTGGAGGCGCACACCTACCGGCTGGCCGCGCACACCACCGCCGACGACCCGAGCCGCTACCGGGATCCGGCCGAGACGGCCCGCTGGCGCACACGGGACCCGCTCGTGCGGCTTCGGACCTACCTGCGCACGGCGGGGCTGCTCGACGACCACGACGACGACGCGATCAGCGCGCAGGCGGAGGAGCTCGCCGCCGGTGTGCGTGCCGGCGTCGGCGAGCCGGCCGCCGGCGGCCCCGCGGATCTGTTCACCCACGTCTACGCGCAGCCCCCGGCCACGCTCGCCGAGCAGCGCCACGAGGCGGAGCAGGCCGCGTTCGCACGGCTGGACGTCACCACGGAACCGGCGTCGGGCGTCACCAGCGGGAGAGGTACCAGGCGATGAGCACCTCCGAAACCGGCCCACGGCAGACCGGTCCCACCGCCGCGCAGGCGCTCAACCGGGCCCTTCGGGACGCCCTGGCCGCCGACCCCCGGGTCCTGCTGCTCGGTGAGGACATCGGCGCGCTCGGCGGCGTGTTCCGGGTCACCGACGGTCTGGCGGCCCGGTTCGGCCCGGATCGGTGCGTCGACACCCCGCTCGCGGAGGCCGGCATCGTCGGATTCGCCCTCGGGATGGCGATGTACGGGCTGCGCCCGGTGGTCGAGCTGCAGTTCGACGCGTTCGCCTACCCCGCCCTCGAGCAGATCGTCAGTCACGTGGCGAAGATGGGCAACCGCACCGCCGGAGCCGTCCGACTGCCCATGGTGATCCGCATTCCGTACGGCGGCGGTATCGGTGCCGTGGAGCACCACTCCGATTCCAGCGAGGCGTACTACGCCCACACCGCCGGGCTGAAGGTACTCACCCCCTCGACCGTCGGGGACATGTACTCGATGCTGCGCGCGGCCATCGAGGACCCCGACCCGGTGATCTTCTTCGAGCCCAAGCGGCTGTACTGGTCGCGGGAGACGATCAGCCTGCCGGTGCGCACCGAGCCCATCGGACGCGCCGTGATCCGTCGACCCGGCCGGGACGTCACCCTCGTGGCCTACGGACCGACCGTGCCCCTGGCCATGACAGCCGCGACGGCCGCGGTCGAACGGGGCTGGTCGGTGGAGGTCATCGACCTGCGCTCCCTGGTTCCCCTCGACGACGAGACGGTGATGGCGAGCGTGCGCAGAACCGGACGTTGCGTGGTCGTGCACGAGGCCCAGGGCTTCGCCGGAGTCGGCGCGGAGATCGTGGCCCGGGTGCAGGAACGTTGCTTCCACTGCCTGGCCGCGCCCGTGCTGCGGGTGACCGGCTTCGACGTCCCGTACCCGGCACCGCGTCTGGAACGTCACCACCTGCCCGACGTGACCCGCGTCCTCGCGGCGTTCGACCGGTTGCAGTGGGAGGACACCCCCGACACCCGGTGGCTCACCGCGGCGCCACCCACCGCGGCGCCCGCGGTCGCCGTCGCGCCGCCGCTGGCCGCCCAGCGCCCGGCGGCGGAGCTGCCCCACGCCCGTACCGCGACCGATGCGGCGGTGACCGCGCGATGAGCGGTGCGGCCGCGGCCGCGGCCACCGACGGAGCACCACTCGTGTTCCATCTCCCCGACCTGGGCGAGGGCCTCACCGAGGCGACGGTGGTCCGCTGGCTGGTCCAGGAGGGTGATGTGATCGGCGTCGACCAGCCGATCGTCGAGGTGGAGTCGGCCAAGGCCTGCGTGGAGATCCCCAGCCCCTACGCCGGTCGGGTCCACATCCGACATGGCGCGGCCGGAGACGAACTGCCGGTCGGATCGCCGTTGGTGACGGTGCGACCGCTGGCGACCCGTCCCCTGATCGGCTTCGGCCCGGTCGAGGACGAGCCGACCATCACCGGCTCCCCCACTTCGGCCCCGCCCCCGGCCCAGGCACCGTCCCCGGCTCTGACGCTGGGCATCGGTCTCGTCCCGGGCGCGCACAACGGCGCGGGTGGCGAGGTGCGCGACGCGGCGGGCCCTCCTCGGGTGATCTCACCGCTTGTCCGGCGCCTCGCCCGCACGGCCGCGCTCGACCTCGCCGCGGTCTCGGCCACCGGCCTGGGTGGGATCATCCTGCGGGCCGACGTCGACCGCGCGCTGTGGCAGCGTGACCTGGCCGCCCACGGCCCGCAGGCACCCGCGGCCGAACCCACGCACCCCGTGGAACCAGCGTCATCCACCCGGGCGCGCCAGGTCGAGCCGCCCACCGCGGGCGCGGACGCGGACGTCGTGCGCATCCCGTTGCAGGGGCGACGTCGGGTGATCGCGGCGCGGATGTCGCGCAGTCGCCAGGAGATCCCCGAAGCGACCGCCTGGCGGGATGTCGACGCCACCGCGCTGCTCGCCGCGCGGGCGGCCATGAACAGCGCCCAGCCCGATCGGACGGTGAGCGTGCTGGGCCTGGTCGGACGCTTCTGCGTCGCCGGCCTGGCCCGCTACCCCGCGTTGAACGCGCACGTCGACACCGAGGCCGGCGAGATCATCCGGTTCGCCCGGGTGCACCTCGGCTTCGCGATCGCCGTCGAGGACAGTCTGACGGTCGGGGTCGTCCACGACGCGCAGGCCGCGAACGCGGTCCGGCTCACCAGCGAGATCCGCCGGCTCACCGACCAGGCCCGCGAACCCGGCCTGGGGGTGGCGGACCTGACCGGTGGCACCTTCACCGTCAACAACCACGGCGCGCTGGGCAGCGACGGGGCCGTCCCGATCATCAACCATCCCGAGGTGGCCCAACTGGCGATCGGACGGATCGCCGATCGCCCCTGGGTCGTCGACGGGGAGATCCTCCCCCGGAAGATCATGCAGCTGACGATGACCTTCGATCACCGGGCCTGTGACGGCACCCCCGTCGCGGGATTCCTCGCCTTCCTCGCGGGCTGCATCGAGGCGCCCCTGACCATGCTGGGAGAACTGTAGGGACGGAACGAAACCATCCGGCCGTTCTCCGCACCCCCCGTTTGTGGCGTTTCGCCCCGCCTGGCCAGCTCAGCGAGGTCGCACCGTATTCTCGAGGCCTGATGCGATGGACAAACAGAATGTGCGGCAAACGGACCCCGCGGCGCCACTTCGGCCGCTCGACGCTGTGCATGACGATTGTCGCGGCGGTTCTGGCGGCCCTGAGCGCGTGCATGAACGGCGCGCAGACCGCGTCCGGAAGCAGCAGCCCGGTTCCGGTCGGCACCGCCGATCCCAAGCGGCCGGCCAGCGACCCGATGGCGATCAGCGGCGGCGCCTCCGCGGCGCCCGGGGTCCCCGCCGCGGGTGCACCCACACCCGCGGCGGCCGGACAGACACCGAGCGTGCCCACGGGTTCGGCGTCCGCGCCGACCAGCACCGGGTCACCGGCCGCGACGGGCACCACCGCGGCCGCCGCGACCTCGTCGACCACCGCCGGCAGGCGCGTCTACGGTTTCTCCGCCGGTGATGTCAGCGACCTCAGCCCGGCGGCGTTGGACGCCCGGCTGGCCGCGATCGCCGCGACCGGCGCGACCTGGGTCCGCTTCGACGCGGCCTGGTTGACCGTCCAGCCGCAGGGGCCGCAGAACTGGAGCTGGGACACCTTCGACCGGGTGGTTCAGACGGCTCGCGACCATGGCCTCGGGCTGCTGCCGATCCTCGACGCGGCACCCGCCTGGGCTCGGGTGAGCGGCTGCACCAACATCGACTGCCCGCCGGCCCAGGTCGCCGACTTCACCCGGTTCGCGGCCGCCGCGGTGGCCCGCTACTCCCCGCTCGGAGTGAAGGTGTGGGAGATCTGGAACGAGCCGAACCTGGCGGTCGGCTGGGCGCCGAACCCGGATCCGAGCGCCTACGCCACGCTGCTGCGCCAGACCAGCGCCGCGATCCACGCCAGTGACCCCACCGCGCAGGTTCTCGTCGGTGGCCTCGGGCCGGCCCAGACCGGCGCCGGCCAGGTCGCGCCGGAGGAGTTCCTGCGGCGGGTGTACGACGTGGCCGGCGCCGGCGCGTTCGACGGCGTCGCGATGCATCCCTACTCGTTCCCCGCGCTGCCCTCGGACATCGCCCAGCTGTGGAGCGGATGGTCGCAGATGACGCTGCTGCGGGCGACGATGGTCGCCCACGGCGACTCGGCCAAGCCGGTGTGGATCACCGAGTTCGGTGCGCCCACCAGCGGACCGGGGGCGCAGGCGACCCTGGCCAACCGCCGGTACGCCGAACATCCCGACCACGTCGACGAGGACTTCCAGCGCGAGTCCGCGGCGAACGCGCTCGACCTGGTCGCGCGCACCTCCTGGATCCGCGGCTTCTTCTGGTACAACTTCAACGATCTCGGGACGAACCCGAACGACGCCGAGCATCACTACGGTGTCATCCGCTCGGACGGTGCGACCAAACCGGCCTACGACGTCCTGAGGTCGGGGTTCACCGCCGCCCGCTGACCCCGCTGACCCCGCCGACTGCGCTGGACCGTGCCGGCCCCGCCCCCGGTGCCGTCCGCACCGGCCCAGGCGGGCCGGCGCTCGGCGAGGGCCAGCTCGTAGACCCGCGCCACCCCCGCGGCGACGGCGGACGGGGTGAACTCGCCCTCCGCCGCCATCCGGGCCTGACCACCGGCTGCGATCTTCTCGGCCACCCCCGGGTCGCGCAGCACCTGGCTGATCGCCGTCGCCAGCTCGCCGGCGTCCGCGGGCGACACGACGAGCGAGTCGACACCGGACACGCAGACATCCGCCATCGCGCCGACCCGGGTGGTCACCACCGGCGCGCCGTGCGCCCAGGCCTCGAGCAGCACCAGCGGGAAACCCTCGTGCAGGGACGGCAGCACGAACACCGCCGCCTCCCGGTAGCCGCGCGAGAGCTGCGCCCGATCCCGGCGGCCCACGAAGTGCACCGATTCGGCGATGCCGAGCTCCTGGGCCAGCGCCGCCAGGTCCTCGCGCTGCGCACCGTCGCCCACCAGTTCCAGTCGGGCGTCGGGAACCTGGCGCACGACCGTGGCGAACGCGGACAGCAGGTAGACGAGCCCCTTGATCGGCTCCAGCCGTCCCACGAACAGCACCGTCCTGGCCGCAGCCGCCACCGGAGTCGGTTCCTCGTGGACCGCGAGGTCCGTCACGTCGATCCCGTTGGGCACGTAGGCCAGCCGGCGCCCCAGACGCAGCGACCGCAGGGCCGGGAACGAGGACGGGTCCATCGAGATGACCCGCCGGTACCGGCCCGCGACCAGCAGGGCGCTTTCGAGCAGCCGCTTGGCCTTCGGCGCCGTCGCCTTGCCCACCGTCGTCCCATGCAGCGTGATCACGGTCGGTATCCGCAGCATCCGCGCGGCCAGGCTGAGCGCGACCCCGAGGTCGACGGTGTGCACGTGGATGACGTCCGGCCGGACACGGCGCAGCAGGGCGGGGGCGCGCACCGCGAGCGCCGCCATCGTCAGCACCCGACGGGCGTTGAGGACGTCGATCTCCTGGGCGGTCAGCGCCGCCCCGAACTTGATCACATGCGGGGCGTCGCTGATCTCGGCGTTGCGGGAGGTCAGGATGACGACGTCATGGCCGGCGGCCCGCTGCTCGCGTTCCAGCCCGCTGACCACGAAGGCGTCCCCACCGGTCGCGTTCGGATAACGCTTGGTGACATGCAGGATCTTCACGGGGCACACTCCTTCGAGCTCCGGCGGACGTGACAGGACGGCGCGGAACAGGACGACACGGAACAGGGCTGGCCGGAGCAGGACGGGCCGGCGATCAGTGACCGGCTTCGGCCGCGGCCCGCTCGGTGGTATGGAAGAAGATCCGGTTGGCCATGCCGTCGATCCGCACGACGATCAGCGTGGGACCACCCGTGGGCAGGGCGACCGTCGAGGTGTGGGCCGCCTGCTGACCGGCGGCGAGGGTGAGCACGCCCCGCTCGAGCACGGTGCTCGTCGCACCGCGCTCGGCGGTGACCGTGAACGGGTAGCCGCGGCCGGAGTCCGTCTGGTTGCCCAGGGTCCAGGTGAAGGCGAGCGGGGCACCGGGGCGATAGGCGGTCGGCAGGCCGGCGGGGCTGTCGAAGTACAGCTGCGCCGTGGTCTCGGACTGGCGTTGCGAGACCTGGGCCGCTCCCGGCAGCGACAGCACCCCGGCGGCCCACAGCACCAGCGCGGACACGACGAACACGACGACCAGCCCGGCCCCCAGGTACCGGGTCCCCGACCCCGGGTTCGGCGACGGTGTGCCCGGCCGGGAACCCGGCCGCGGGATCGGGGTGGTCTGGGCCGAGGTCATCCGCGGCCCAGCGCGCCGTTGACGGCGTAGGTGACCTCGGGCCGCCCGCCGATGTGTGCCAGCACGCGGTCGAGTCTCGCCCACTCGGCGCGGTCCGACACGACCCAGGAATGGCCCCACAGGTGGTAGACGCCGCCGGTCGCCCGGCAACGGTCGAACAGCGCGATCGCGATGTCGTCCCAGCGCCCGGTACGCACCAGCGAGGTGGAACCCACCACGCGGGCCGCCCGGACGACGTCGACGACCATCCGCTGGCGGGCGAAACGCCCCGTCTCCAGCGAGGTCGGCGCCTCCAGCGGGTTGTCCGCGATGCCCGTCGCCAGGGTCCGCACCGTGCGGGCGTAGGTGTAGCCGGCCCGGGCGACCATGTCGACGTGTTCCGGGGCGTACATCCCACGCGGATAGCAGAAGGTGGTGACCGGTTTTCCGACGAGGTCCTCGATGACCTTCTTCGAATCGGTGATCTCCCGCTCGGCACGCGGGCGCGGCACCCGGGTCAGCACCGGATGGGAAAGGGTGTGCGAACCGATCTCGAAATCGGCGGAAAGGTCCCGCACGGCGGTCGCGGACAGCCGGTCCGCCGGGGCGATCTCCACGTTGTCAGGGGCGATGTAGAACGTGCCGGCCAGCCCGTGTTGGCGCAGCATGTCGGCCACCAGGGTGTCGTGTCGATGGCCGTCGTCCCAGCTGGTCGTCACGGTCAGTCGGGTCATGCGAGCGCCGCCTTCCAACGCGTGGTGAGTCCGGCCCAGTCGTGGTCGAGAGCGACCGACCGGCAGTCGTCGTGAAACCGCCCGGCAGCGTCGCCGAGAAAATCGCCAAGCGCCTCGGCGAACGCTTCGGGATCCGGCTTGGACACGACCCCGTTGCGTCCGGTTATCAGACTTTTCGCCGCGTTGGCGGGATAGTCCGCGACCACCACCGGAAGACCGGCCGCGTTGGCCTCGAGAACCACCATTCCGAAACCCTCCCGGGTGGAGGGCAGCACCAGGACGGTGGCCGCCTTCATTCGGGCGTACACCTCGTCGGCCTCGGTCAGAAAACCCCAGAAACGAACGTTGTCGGCGAGGCCCAGTTCAGCCGCGCGGGATTCCAGCCGCTCCCGGTCCGGGCCGTCTCCGACGATGTCGCAGCGCACGTCGGGACGCGTCCGCACGAGGACGGCGAGCGATTCCAGCAGCAGGTCGACGTTCTTGAAGTCGCAGAGCCGGCCGACGTAGAGCACGTCCGTCAGCTGCTCGGCGGCGACGATCCGGTCGATCACCGCGAGATCCACCCCGTTGGGTACCACCGTGACGTCGGCGGACACCCCGATCTCCGCGGACAGCCGGTCGCGGGTGTCCGCGGAGACGGCGATGATCTGCCTGGGCAGGCGCAACGCGGTCCGCTCGACGAGGGCACCGACGCGTCCCGCGGCACCCAGGTACTCGGTCCAGTACTGGTCGCCCCACACCTCGTGGCAGGTGACCACCATCGACTGGCCACGCAGCCGGGTGACCAGCCAGACGCTGAACAGCGAGAAGAACGGGAACCCACAGCAGTCGACGATCTGGGCCCCGGACAACCCGCCGGAAAGAATCATGCGCAGGCAGGAGACACCGAAGATCAGTGCCTGCGAGATCGACCGGCGCCCGGATTCGGTGTAGAGCGGTCGCGCCTTGCAGACACCGTGGAACGCGATGCCGTCGATACGCGTGGTGGACGGGCCGGACCAGTACTGCATGCCGTACCAGTGCACGTCGTGCCCGCGGGCGGCGAGCTCCTTCGCGAGCGCGTGGTAGCGGCGCTCCGCACCACCTTTGACCCAGGGGTACACGGCGTCGTAGACAAAAACGATCCGTTGCGCCTCACTGTCAGCGAACAGTGGACGACGCGAGCCGAACAGCTTCCTCACGGATTTCCTTTCAAGGGGGATCACCGGTAGACCGCCGCCTCGCCCGCGTCATAGACAAGATTCTTGTTCGAATCGAGAAAGGCAATGGGATAGCGGTAGCGGACGGCGGTGCTGTCGAGCATTCCGATGGCCCGCGCCTTCGCCAGGTTCGCGTAGTCGAGATAGATGTAGCCGTTGACCGGTACCAGCGCCGGTGCCGCCCGGTTCTTCGCCGGCAGCTGGAACTGCCCGAGTACGGCCAGCGTCTCGGCCGAACTGCCGGGCGCTGGTGGCGGTGTGCCGTTGGCGAGAGCCTCCTGGCGGGCCATCCACTTCAGCGCCGAGACATCGGCGTCGTGTGGGTAGAAGCTCTCGTAGTAGTCCCCGTCGTTGGCCAGGTGCAGCTGGGGGATGTACGAGCCGGTGGTCGCGGCCAACAGCCCGGTGCTGGAGATCAGGAACACCACGGGCAGTGCGGCGGCGGCGACCAGTCGGGGTCCCCGGCGCAGGAAGCCGGTGGCGACCATCGGGCCGAGCACCGCCGGCAGCGCCAACACGATCAGGCTCTGCTGGAAGGCTCGGAGCAGGCCGTATTCGGCCGACAGGCTCGGCACCACCACCAGCACGCACAGGTAGATCAGCGAGGCCGCGCACAGGGCCGCGTATTCACGGCTCACCCGCATCCAGATCGGCCAGCGCAGCACCAGCGCGATCACCCCGAGCAGCACGAGCAGTTGCAGCACGACCGCCGAGCCGCCACGCAGCGCCCCGTTGAGGGCCTGCGGGTCGAGACCCACCGAGGACAGTGCGCGCCCGATCGTCGTCGGCGGGGTGAACTCGTCCTCGGCGTAGCGCAGCGGGTACCGGTCGACGACGTCACGCGGGAAGTAGGTGACGTTCGGCAGCCGGTTGTCGTAGGCGTAGCGGGCGAACTGGTCGACCTGGACCTGCGGGTCGACCGCGCCGCCCGAGACGATGCTCGAGCGGGTGTCCGACGAGCGTTCGCTGTCCCCGCCGTGCACCAGCGACTGGGCGGCCTGCCGCACGACCTCGGTCATGTTGTTCGCGGTGTGCGTCGCCGGGCCCGTCCAGAAGACGGTCAGCACGGCCAGCAGCACAACGGCGGACAGCGTGAGGATCCTGCTGTCCTCCCAGCCGGAGAACACCCGCCGCCAGCCACGTCCACTCACAGCCGCGGCAGTGGGAGCGCCGTGGTCGATCCTGCTCAGACGCACTGTCGCCGGCTCGACTCCGCCACCGGCGGCCGCGCTCGCCGGGCCACCCGTGCCCGCCACCGGACGTCCCCGCGGCCCCGCCAGCCGGCCACGTGCCCAGGCCAGCGTCGAACGCCAGCCGGACCCCGCGTCCAGGCACGCCCGTTCACCGAACCGGCGACCCAACCGCCGCCACAGCACCAGGAAGACCCAGGCGAGCAGGAACTGCCCGAGCATCAGGAACGTGGTCGAGTAGTGGCTGAGGACCGTGCCGAGGCCCAGGGCCAGAAACAGGGCCCGCCGGTGTCGGGCGGCGCCCGGACGATGCACCAGCAGCAGGATCATGCCGCCCTGGAACAGGAAGGCGATCTCCTGGCGGTTGAGCATCGACATGTCGGAGAAGAAGGTCGGGAAGGCGACGAAGTACGCGGCGGCGAGGACGCCCACCCGGTTGTCCGCGAGTCTGCGGCCCAGCAGGCAGGCCGCCACCGGCATCAACGCGAACAGGAACTGGTAGTAGATCTTGAAGATCGATGCCGCGGGGACGTCTAACAGCCCCTTGAGCATGGTGGGCAGCACCGTGATGCTCAGGCAGGCGTTGTACGGGTCACGGAAGTCGGCGATGTTCCAGCGCCAGTTCCCGAGCGTGACCTGGAAGACGTAGTACTCCCGCTGGATGTCGTGCCCGGTCGCGTACCAGCCGCGCAGGCTGGTCATCAGCTCGAAGGCGAGACCCACGCAGAACACCGCGTACAGGCAGTAACTGCTGGACAGCCCGTTCGCGCGGACCGCGAGAAACACGAACAGCAGGACGGTCGCGAGCAGCATCAGGACGGTCGGGCCGTTCGGCCCACCGTTGTCCAGCGAGATCGCGCCCAGGGCCGCGACGACGGGCAGCGCGGTCGGCACGGCGAACCGGAACACCGTCGAGGCGTTGGCCCCACGCCGACCGGCACCGCCGCGCACGCCACCCGGGCGAACCCGGCGCAGCCGCTGCACGGCGGGCAGCGCCCACAGCTCGGACAGTTCGGGCAGTCGCCACCCGGTCCGCCGCACGACCAGGCAGTACATGCCCACCGTCAGCAGCACCAGAGCCGGCAGGACCCGGCTCGGCGCCAGCGGATGAGCCACCCCGACCACCGGCAGCACCGTGTTCAGCAGCAGGCCCAGCAGCGTGGCCAGCAGCAACCCGGCACAGGTGGCCAGGTACAGCCGAAGCCAGCCGTCGAACACGGCCAGGCCAAGTCCGCGCAGGAGCAGATCGCCCGGGATCAGCAGGATCGCGGCCAGCCCGACGAGGGCCACCGGCCAGGGCGTGGTGCCGCTGAACGCGATCACGGCCGCCAGCACCGCGACGAGCGCCACGATCACCGTCTCGGTGCGCAGCCACCCCCCGGCGGGCCGAGTCCATCGGCCCGCCGTACCCGCGAGGCCGGCCATTCCCGCCGCACCCGCACCCGCTGTGTTGTTGGGACCCGCTGTGTTACCGGGACCCGCTGAGCCCGCCGGACGCGAAGTCGCGACCGTGGCCGGCTTCACCAGTCCCGTCACCTCAGCCAGTCGCAGACTGTCGGTCGAGCTCCTGCACCGCCTCCGACCGGGACGCGTCCGCGAACACCGGCGCGGCGGGCCCACCGGTGCGGGCGACCACGCTCAGGTGCTGGGCCTCCTGGCGGCTGCGCCGCGGGAAGGGCACCCGCACCGAGTACGACCGCAGGCCGGTGCCGCCGGTCTCGAGCTGGCGGGCGCGCCGCTGGCCCTTGGCGACCTTCGCCCGGTGGACGAACAGGTGGGACATGTTGCGCATGCCGTCCGACAGCGAGTTCAGCTTCTTCTCGCCGCCACGGACGCGGTACTCGATCGGAACCTCGGCGACCCGGAAGCCGCCGACGTGCGCGGCCATCTTGATCTCCTGGGAGAACGCCATCCCCGGCGACCGCACCCCGGCCTTGTCCCAGAAGTCCCGGGTGAACAGCCACATACCGGACTGCGAGTCGCGGAACGGCGACCGGAACAGCACCTTGGTCACCCCGGTGAACACCAGGTTGGCCCCGATGTGGTGCGCCGACATGGCGCCCTGGCGCAGCTGGCTGAGCCGGTCGGTGTTCAGGAAGTCCAGCTCGTCCGTGACCAGCCGGCCGAGAAGGCGCGGGAGGTCCTCGAACGGGTAGGTGCAGTCGGCGTCACCGGTCGCGATGACCGAGCCGCGGGCGGCGGGGATGCCCGCCAGGTAGGCGTTTCCGTAGCCGCGGTTCGGCTGGTACACCACGGTCATGCCGAGATCACGGGCGATCTGGCCGGTGCCGTCGGTGGAGGCGTTGTCGACCAGGATGACCTCGGTCTCCCAGCCGATCTCAGCCAGAGCGGCCCGTGGGATACCTGCGGCGACGCGCGGCAGGTTCTCGGCCTCGTTGAGCGCGGGAATGACGATGGAAAGAGTGGGCATATTCCCCCCCGGGAGACGGCTGCCCGCCTGGATGAACCCAGGCGCCAGCGCAGTTCCGTCGATTGATGAACTGGGTCGATGAATCGACCTCGAGGTCAGCGGCAGGCGGCCGTGACATCAATGGATATCGAGGCGCGGCGCAGCGGCGGCGTTTGCCTCAGTCAAAAAATCAGGCAGAGATCCGGGCGAGCCGAGGAGCCTCGACTTCACAGCTGCCCTGAGTCAACTCCAGTTGACCTCACACACGTTGGCACAGGACTCGCCCAGCCAGCGTTGGATCATTCTGCCTCCCCCGAGCTGCCCCATCAGGGCGCCGTAGCGATGCTAACACCGAGGCCAGGGTGGGTAGAAGGTGGAGCCTGCGGCCAACTTCCGGGCGCCGCCACCGCCACGCCTGTTGTTCGGCGAGAGTGACTGGAGAGTTGCTGTCTTGTTGTTCCACCCGGACGCCGACGTTGCTCAGCGCAGCATTATCGACGCGCAGCGACCATACCAGCCAGATATTAGTACGCTGAGCGCTTTACTTTTAACCCAGAGTCGCGATCCGCGATGCTTGCATTACTCAAAGAGAACGCTTGACTACTCAGTGCAAGATATGATCAACAATAGGGTCCGAGGTGTCAAATTGGCTGAATATGACAGCCATCACCAAATCCAGCCGTCAACCTCGAACCCGCAACCGGAGTACCCCGCGGGAATACCCCCACGGCAATCGAGTCAGCTGATCTCATTTGATCAACAATGTCGACGATGATGACCGACGGAAGCAAGGACGCTGAAATGATCAGCACCCGTCCCGACAAATTGGATAGCTAGCCAAATATTCAACAGGCTGGATCGCGACGCGTCCGGACGGCTACTGTAGGCGACAGTGATGGGATTCACGGTGGAACTGGTCCGGATCAGCGCCAGGAATGATCTGTTAGGCTTCTCTCGATAGCGCAGCATCGCGAGTCGGGGGTACTCGTGGAGGTAGCGCACTTCCACCGGTAGCGCCGTTCCAGAGGTGGCGCCGTTCGCGCAGGTCACCACATCCCCCGCTCCACGGAGATCTACCGTCTGCCGGCGCCGGAGTCCTTGGGCCCTGGCGCCACCCGGGAGAACGATCCCGCCCAGCAGACCCGGTATCGGCCGTGCAGCAATCGCCATGACCGAGCAGATCTCCCCGGCAGACCATAGTCACAGGGAGAATTCACTGCCAGGATCACGGGGACGACGGAAAGTGACCAGACCGCTCGCCCACCCACCAGTGGTGCCCGACGCGCTCAGGCCGGACGGGGGACGCCCATGACACAGGGCATCGACCCGGAGATGACCGCTCGCCTACGCCGGCCACCGGCACCCCGCGACCCGTCGGGCGCACCGTCGGACGACGCCGGGCCCACCTCGGCACACGACCACACGCCCGCTGACGACCATGTCTCGGCGCACGACCACACGTCCGCTCGGAACGAGGACACCCAGCGGATTCGCTACGTCCCGATGGACCGGGCCCGAGCCCGGGGGTACCGCGGGGCGGGCACCGAGGCGGACGGTGGCCCGGGTGTCGAATCCGCGCTTTCCTCGGCCCTTCACCTGACCGACAAGACCATGATCATCCACTTCCGGCATCCGGCCGACCTGCCGCTGCCCATCTGGATGCCGCCACACGGGTCGGCTCCGACCGGCCCGGACGCACCGCCCGGCACACACCACGCGGCTGGTAAGGACCATGCGGCCGGCACAGACAGTTCGGCCGGCACAGACAGTTCGGCCAGCACAGACAGCTCGGCCAGCACCGCCGGGTCGGCCAGCACCGCCGGGTCGGCCGGGCCGGAGCCGGTAGCGGCGCCGGGCGGCACCGACAGCCTGACCCGCAGTTCGATGATGCTGATGCTCGGCAGCCTCGCGGCGGCCGGTTTCGGCTTCCTGTTCTGGATCGTCTGTGCCCGGATCTACACCCCGGTGGAACTCGGTCAGGGCACGTCGCTGATCTCGGCGGCGGGCATGATCGGCTATCTCAGCATGCTCGGCCTGAACACGTCGTTCATGCGGTTCCTACCGACATCCGATCTGGATCTGCGCCGACGGCGGATCGGGGTCGGGTTCGTCCTGGTCCTGCTGGTCGCCGTGGCGGTGTCCAGCATGTACCTGCTGGGGCTGCCCTGGTTCGCCCGGGAGCTCCTGTTCGTCCGTGACGATCCGGTCCAGTCGGCGCTGTTCGTCGCCATGTGCGCGGCGACCTCGCTGAACCTGATGACCAGCGCGACGTTCACCTCGTTTCGCGACGCCCACTTCTCCATGTGGACGGACGGCATCACCACCGGCCTGCTGAAGATGGTGCTGCCGTTCCTGCTGCTGGGCATGGGGGCGTTCGGCGTGTTCGGCTCGTTCGGCGGGGCCAACGCGGCCGCGCTGCTGGTGAGCCTGCTGCTGATGTGGCGGCGCGGCTATCACCCCAGGGTCTCGTTCCAGGGGCGTCCGCTGCGCGGGATGGTGCGCTTCTCCGCCGCCAACTACGCCGCCGCGATGCTGGACCTGATCCCGATCCTGGTCGTCCCACTGATCATTCTGGACCGGCTGGGGTCGGCCGCCGTCGGCTACTTCTACATCCCGTTCCAGATCGCGAACCTGCTGTTCACTGGTGCGTTCATGGTCACCACCGCGCTGATGGCCGAGGGTTCCCAGCACGGCGCGGACCTCGGCGCGCTGCGTCGACGTTCGGCCCGGATGCTGGCGATCTTTTTGGTGCCCAGCTCGATCGTGATGGCCGTCGCCGGCCCGTCGGCACTGACCGTGTTCGGCAGCGACTACCCGCACCAGTCGGGACGCACCCTTCTGGTGCTGGCGCTCGCCGCTGTCTGCGTCGGCCTGAACAGCTGGGCGAACGCGATGCTGCGGCTGCAGGGCCAGCTCACCGTGCTGATCGTGACGAACCTGGTGTACGCCGCGCTGATCGACGGGCTGGCCTACGTCCTGGCGCCGCGGGGGCTGCCCGCGGTCGCGCTGTCCTGGCTGATCGGTAGCGGCGTCGCCGGGCTGTTCGGCGCGGTGTGCGTGCTGTTCGGCGCCCGCTCGGGCCGACACTCGGCCGCCTCGGTCGATCCCGCCGCGACGTCCGGGCGGGCAGGACAGGCTGGGCGGGCCGGACAGACCGGGCGGGCCCGGCGGGCCCGGCGGGCCCGGCGTCACTCCTCCGTGCCGGTTCCGGCCGCGGTCTCCGAGGCGGTCGCCGTCGCTGTTCCCGTTGCCCGGACCCCCTCGCATCGGCCCGGACATGCTCGCGTTCAGTAAGAGGTATGACGATCGACGCGGTCCGGAGCCGCCCCCGTCTGGTCACCACCGTGCTGGTGGGGGCGGCCGGCCTGCTGCTGCTGTGCGCCGGCGCTCGGCTGACCCACCTGGACGACCTGATCGGCTGGCCGTTTCCCGCGTTCAACGCGTTCACCCCGCTGCTGTACCTGCCGGCCTACCCGCTGGCCGCCGTGGCCCTGCTGCGATACGTCCGGCAGCGCGGGTCGGACACGCGGGGGCCGGCGGAGGCGGCCCGTCCGGCGAGGGCCATCACGATGGGTGCGGTCGCGGTCGCCATGGTGGGGGTCATCGCGTCGCATCTGGTCTGGACCGTGCCCGAGTTCGTCGGGGCCGGTCAGCGCGCCGGCTCCGCGTCGACGGCGGCATCCGTGCGGCTGATGACGGCCAACGTCAACGGCGCGAACACCGAGGTGGCACGGATCGCCGAGCAGCTCGACCGGGAACGGCCGGGGCTGCTGCTGCTCGAGGAGTACACGCCGCTGATCGCCGGGCGGCTGCACGGACTCACGCAGCTGCGCGCCTTCCCCTACGTGGTCGAACGCCCATCCCTGGAGCCCTACGGATACGCGGTCTTCTCCCGGTTTCCGTTGACGGGCCGCCCGGACCTGAACTCGGCCGGTTTTCCGTTCGCCCGGATGGACGTCGCGCTCGGCGGCGGCCGGCACGTCGAGCTGGTCGTCGTACACACCCGCTCGCCCGTGGGCGCGACCTACACCCGGCGCTGGGCGCGGCAGCTCGCGGACCTGCGCACCGATGCCTGTCAGGCGCGCCGACCGCTGGTGTTCGCCGGTGACTTCAATGCCACCCGCGACCATCGCCCGTTTCGCCGTCTGCTCGCCTGCGGACTGCATGACGCCCACGATGTGGCCGGCGGTGGCTGGTCACCGACCTGGAGCGCCACCGCCTGGTGGAAGGAGACGACCCGGATCGACCACATCCTGGTCTCCTCCGACATCACTGTCTCCCGCTATCACCGCGGCAGCCCGTTCGGCAGCGATCATCTGCCGATCTCGGCCGATCTGCGGATCTGATTCGCCCATCTCAGGGTCAGAAAGGGGCGCAGATGCACACGCGACTTCCCGCCCGCGATCGGCTTGAACTCGGCACGGTCTCCATGATGGGTCTCGGCCCGGTCCGGATGCCGTCCGTGGACGCGGTGCGCCGCGTGGTCTGGAACCTGGCCGCGCTCGATCCGGGCAACCGTCTGCTGCAGCGGGTGGACCCGGCGCACGGGCGGCTGCTCACCGTCGCGCCCAGCGGTCGGCGCCAGCACCTGCTCGACGTGATCCGCGAGTTCGACGACGATCCGGCGACCATCGGCGATCCGACCCGGGACCCGGAGCGGATCGGCGCCTGGATGGCCAACCGTTACGCCGAGGGTCTTGGGGATCTGCCGTTTCGGTTCTGGGTGGGTCGGCAGCACTCGATGCTCGAGATGTCGCACGCGGTCGGCGACGCCGGCCTGTTCATGGCCACCTGGACGAGCCTGCTGCGCCGCGCCCAGGACGAGGAGCTGCCCACGGAGCTGATCGAGACGCCGGTGCGCTACCCGCTGGTGCGCGCCCTGTGGAGGACCTTCGGTACCGGTGTCGGGCCGACCCGTGACCTGCTGGCCCAGTACCGGACCTCCCGCCGCGGCCGACGTGCGACCGCCTCACCCCACGGCCACCGCCATCGCCGCGACCGCGCGGGTGATCCGCGGGCGGGGTCGGCCGCGGCGTCCCGCCTGGTCAGCGTCTGCGCGACGTCGGACACCGATCTGAGCGACCGGGTACGGCAGTGGCGGGCCCGCAACGCACCGACCGCGTCCGCCAACGGGGTGCTCTACGCGGCGGCGGTCGTCGCCCTGGAACGGTCCGCGCTGCCCCGCCGCGCCCCGGGGCTCACGGTGCTGTTCGACGCCCGCCGCTATCTGCCCGACGGCGCCGCGATCGTCGGCAACTTCGTGGGCTGTGTCACCCTGACCCCGACGGACACCGCCTCACCACAGTCGATCACCACGGAGGTCCGGCGTACGGTCAGCTGCGGCCGTCCGCTGGCGTCCATCGGCGCCGCCCTGGTCACCAGCGTCATCCCGACCCAGCACCGCCCGGGCCGCGCGGACCACCCGCACCGGGCACCCCGGGCGGACCTGTCGGCGGGCGCCGAACTGACCGTCACCTCGCTGGGCGACCTGCCGCTGCTCGCCCACGTCAAGCCGCTGGTCACACCGGAGCGGATGTGGTTGCAGGGCATGGTGACGACCTCCGGTCCGGACGGGCTCACCTGCTCGTTCACCGGGCTCTCGGGGGCCGTCAACGTCTCCATCAGCTTCGACGCGAACCGGTTCGACCCGGCCGCGGTCCGCGGCATCGCGCGGCTGCTCACCGACGATCCGCTGGCGCTGCTGGACGCGCGGGCCGCCGGCATCCGCGACACAATGAACCTGAAATCTTACTGATGGTGACCACTGGGTCGGAGAGGTGGCCGGAGATGGCAGCAGTACCCGGGACGACGTCAGGCGGCGGGCCGCCGGTCGTTCAGGTGGGCGGCTTCTACCCGCCGCATCTCGGCGGCCTGGAGAACGTCATGCGGTCGATCGCGGAGGGCGTCGCCGCGTCCTGCGACGTCCAGGTGATCACCTCGGACTGCGGGGCGGCCGGGGTGGCTCGCCGGGAGCGCCGCGGTCGACTGCGCGTCCGTCGGGTGCGTGGGGTCGAGATCGCCCACACCCCGCTGGCACCCGGTTTCCTGCCGCGCATCCTGGCGGTCTCCGACCGCCACGTCGTCCACCTGCACATGGGGCACGCGCTGCTGCCCGAGATCGTGCTGCTCGCCGCCGCCCTGCGCCGCTTTCCCTATGTGGCCCACTTCCACATCGACGCGGACAAGTCCGGTCGGATGGGCGTTCTGCTCCCGCTGTACAAGGCGCTGCTGCTGCGTCCGGCCATCCGGCGCGCGGCCTGCGTGATCGCACTGTCCGACAAGGTCGCCCTCGACATGGCCCGCGAGTACGCGATCCCGCTCGAGCGGGTCCTCGTCATGAGCAACGGGGTGGGCCCCGAGTTCTTCGCCGACCAACCGGACGCGACACCCGAACCAACCAGAACGACCGAACCAACCAGAACGACCGAACCAACCGGGACGACCGGGACGACCGGATCACCCGAACCGGCCGCGGTCGCCGGCACGCCGGGCCGGCCGCTGCGGCTGCTGTTCGTCGGCCGGCTGACCCGGCAGAAGAACGTGCCCCGGCTGCTCGAGGCCCTGGGCTCCGTGCGGGCACCCGTCGAGCTCGTCGTCGTCGGTGACGGCGAGGACCGGGAGACGCTCGAGGCCCAGGTCACCCAGCTCGGTCTGCGCGACGCCCGGCTGGTGGGCCCCGAGACCGGCGACGCGCTCGCCCGGTGGCATCGGTGGGCGGACGTGTTCGTCCTGTCCTCGGACATCGAGGGCGGTCTGCCCCTGGTCGTCCTGGAGGCGATGGCCGGTGGACTACCGATCATCGCCACCGATGTCGCCGGGGTCAGCGACACCTTCGGCGACGCCGGCATCCTCGCCGCACCGAACGCGGACGCGCTCGCCGCCGCGATCGACCGGATGGCCGCCGACCCGGAGCTGCGGGCCAAGGCCGGCGCCCGCAACCGGGAACGCGCCGAGTCGTTCTCCTGGACCCGGCGCATCGCCGTCCTGCTGGAGCTCTACCGCCAGGTCCACCCCGACCACGACGGCCACCTCGACGTCGCCGCCCTGCGCCGCCTGCTCACGGACGGCTGACCGGACACCCGGACGCCCGGCACCCCGGCACCCCGGCACCCCGGCACCCCGGCACCCCGGCACCCACCAGCCCGCCTCAGGCGGTGAGCGCGCCGGTGAGGTAGCCGCGCAGCAGGCGTTCGCCCTCGTCGATGGCGGCGAGCTCGACGTACTCCTCGCGGGTGTGCGCGAGGTTGGGGTCGCCGGGACCGTAGTTGAGGGCGGGAATGCCGAGTTCGGCGAAGCGGGCGACGTCCGTCCAGCCGTACTTGGCCACCGGTGTGCGCCCGGTGGCGGCGACGAAGGCGGCGGCGGGGGCGGCGGCCAGGCCGGGTGGGGCACCACCGGAGAGATCGGTGACCTCGCACTCGTATCCGGCCAGCACCTCACGGACGTGCTCGACGGCGGCCTGGGGCGTCCGGTCGGGGGCGAACCGGAAGTTCACCGTGACCGCGCACGCGTCGGGAATGACGTTGCCAGCGACACCGCCGTCGACGCGCACCGCCGACAGACCCTCCCGGTAGGTGCAGCCGTCGAGAGTGACGCTGCGCGCCTCGTAGGCGGCGAGCCGCTGGAGCAGGGCACCGGCCTTGTGGATGGCGTTGTCCCCGAGCCAGGAGCGGGCCGAGTGGGCGCGCCGGCCGCCCAGGCGCACGATGACCCGCAGGGTGCCCTGGCAGCCGGCCTCCACCTCGCCGGACGTCGGCTCCATCAGGATCGCGAGGTCACCGTCGAGCCAGTCGCGGTGCTGTGCGGCGAGGCGGCGCAGCCCGTTGCGCGCCGCCTCGACCTCCTCGTGGTCGTAACAGATCCAGGTGATGTCGTGGCGCAGCGCCCCCGGCTCGGTCAGCGGCAGGGTCGCCGCCAGGCGCAGGGCGATCGCCACCCCGGCCTTCATGTCGGACGTGCCGCAGCCGTAGAGCCGACCGCCCTCGACCCGCGACGGCAGGTTGTCGGCGATCGGCACCGTGTCGAGATGGCCGGCGAGCACGATCCGCGAGGGCAGGCCGAGCGACGTGCGGGCGACGACGGCGTCGCCGTCCCGCTCGACGCGCAGCCCACCGATCCGGCCGAGGGCCGCCTGCACGGCGTCGGCGAGGGCCGCCTCGTCGCCGCTGACCGACGGCACGTCGACGAGGCACCGGGTGAGTTCCCCGACCGGCGCGCGTAGGTCCAGATCCATGCCGCCGACCCTACGGCCTGACAGCGTCCGGGCCATCCGACCTTCGGCTACCGCCGGAAGCCTTTCGGCCAGCCGTCGTCCACCACGACCGCGGACGACATCCCGGTCAGGCGCCGACGACTCTCCCGTCGGCGACCCTCTCAGCCTCCGGCGACGCCGTGTTCGCGCAGGATCTCGTTGAGAGCCAGCTTGTCGTGGATCTGGCCCTCGTCCAGGGTGCGCAGCACGACGATGCAGGGCATCCCGAAGTCGCCGGCGGGGAAGGTGCGGATACGGGTCGAGCCCACCGCGACCGCGCGCTCGGGGATCTCGCCGCGCGGATACTCCTCGCCGCTGGTCGCGTCGAACACGTGGGTGGACGCGGTGAGGATCGCCCCGGCGCCGAGCTTGGCCCCACGACGCACCCGGGCGCCGTCGACGACCATGCAGCGGCTGCCGACGAACGCGTCGTCCTCGACGACGACCGGCACGGCGTTCGGCGGTTCGAGCACGCCGCCGAGGCCGACCCCGCCGGACAGGTGCACCCGCTCGCCGACCTGCGCGCAGGAACCGACCGTCGCCCAGGTGTCGACCAGGGTGCCGGCGCCGACGAACCCGCCGATGTTGGTGTAGCTGGGCATCAGGATCGCGCCGGGCGCGATGTGCGCCCCCCAGCGGACGATCGCCCCGGGAACCACCCGCACGCCGTCGAAGCGGGTCTTCAGCGGCACCCGGTCGTGGTAGTGGAAGTCGCCGGCGGCGGACTCGACCATGTCCAGGACCTTGAACGACAGCAGGATCGCTCGCTTGGCCCGCTCGTCGACGACGATCGTGTTGTCGGCGGCGATGGTCGCGACCCGGGCCTCACCGGCGTCGATGGCGTCGACGGCGGCGACGACGCTCTTGCGCGCGTCCGCGTCGTCGGGGGTCAGGTCACCGCGGCGCTCCCACAGCTCGTCGATGACGGGATCGATCACGGAGGCGGCGCTCGAGGCGGAGCCGGCCGCGGTGGCAGGAGAGGAGTTGGAGGTGCTCACGGGCCTGACCCTACGAGGTTCCCGCCGCCCCGGACGGCGGGACCGTCGCAGATTACGCCGCAGCCGCCGGCCGGGGCCGACAGGTCAGCGGATGTCGGGCTCGCCGTTCCACGGCCGGTCGGTGCCGTCAGCGCCGTCGCGGCCCTGGGCCTCGTCGTCGTAACGGTGATCCGCCTCGCCCTCGTAACCGGCGGATCCGCCGGGGCCGGTGCGCGGCGGTACCCGTCGTCCGGTGTACGCACCGGGCCGGCCCTGCTGGTCACCGGGATGAATCGGATAACCGCCGGTGTGGGTGTCGGGTTCCGGCCGCGGCGGGTAGCCGGACCGTTCGTCGTGCCCACCGCCGTATTCCGGCCGCGACGGCGCATAGCCACCCCCACGCGGGCCGGAGTACACCTCCCGCTGACCGGAGTAACCCTCACCCTGGCCGGAGTAACCCTCGTGCTGGCCGCCATAGCCCTCACGCTGGCCGCCATGGCCCTCACGCGGGTCGCGGTAGCCGTTGGCGGACGGTGCGAAGGCACCCGGTGGCTCGGGATAGCGGTTCTGCGCCTCGGTGTACCGGTTCGGCGGCTCGGCGTACCCCTCGGGCACGTAGCCCCCGGACGGATAGCCCTCCGGCGCATAGCCCTCCCGGACGTAGCCTTCGGGACCGTAACCCTCGGGTGCGTAGCCTTCGGGCGGGTAGCCCTGCGGCGCCGCGGGTCGTCCGGCCGGGCGTGCCGGCTGCTGGCCGTAGACCGCCGCCGGGCTGGCCGGCGCCACCTGGGCCGGCTGGGGGTTCGCGGGCTGCGGATGCGCGACCGGGGGGATCATCGCCATCCGCTCGGGCACGGTCGCGACCTGCGAGTCGGGCGCGGTGAGCGCGACCCGCACATGGTTGCGGCCGGCCTCGCCGTAGAACGTGCCAGGAGCGACCAGAACGCCGACGCCGGCCAGCGCGTCCAGGGTGGCCCACGCGTCCTCGCCGCGGGTCGCCCACAGGTAGAGACCGGCCTCGCTGTGGTCGATGGTGAAACCGGCCACGGACAGCGCCGCCGCGAGCACCGCCCGCCGGTTGGCGTACCGGGCTCGCTGGTCGGCGACATGCAGATCGTCCGCGTAGGCGGCCGCCATCGCCGCCTGCACCGGGGTCGGCAGCATGAACCCGGCGTGCTTGCGCACCCCGAGCAGACCGTCGACGAGCTCCGGATCACCGGTGACGAAACCGGCCCGGTAGCCCGCCAGATTGGATCGTTTCGACAGCGAGTGCACCGCGAGCAGACCCTCGTGTGATCCGCCACACACATCTGGGTGCAGCACCGAGACGGGCCGGCTCTCCCAGCCCAGCTCGATGTAGCACTCGTCACTGGCGACGATCACGCCCCGCTCGCGGGCCCAGCCCACGACGGCACGCATCTCGTCGACCGTGAGGACCCGGCCGGTCGGATTGCCCGGTGAGTTCAGCCAGACGAGGGTGACCCCGTCCGCGGGACCCAGGACCGGCTCGCAGCGGGCGAGCAACGCCCCGACCTCGTAGGTCGGGTATGCGGGCGTGGGCACCCACACCCGGTCACCGGGCTCGAGCCCGAGCTGACCGGGTAGCTGGGCGACCAGTTCCTTCGTCCCGAGCACGGGCAGGACCGCCCCCGGATCGACGAGAACGCCGAGCCGACGGGCCAGCCAGCCCGCCGCGGCCTCCCGCAGATCCGGGGTACCCCCCGTCTGGGGATACCCGGGGGCATCCGCGGCGCCGGCCAGCGCCTGTTGGACGACGGCCGGCGTCGCGTCGACCGGTGTCCCGACCGAAAGATCGACCAGCCCGTACGGGTGTGTGCTGGCCTTCTCCTTGAAGGACGCGATCTGGTCCCAGGGGAAGTCGGGCAGCCGCACGCGGGAACGAGCCGGTGATCTCAGGACCCTCGAGGTGTTACCCGACCTCCCAGGGCCGCTCAGGACTCGCCCTGGGGAGCCAGCGCGGCGACGGCCGGCGGGTCGAAGCTCAACGCGCCGACCTTCGAGGCGCCGCCGGGCGACCCGAGCTCCTCGAAGAAGTTCGCGTTGGTGTCGGTGAACCCCTTCCACTGGTCGGGAACGTCGTCCTCGTAGTAGATGGCCTCGACCGGGCAGACCGGCTCACATGCCCCGCAGTCGACGCACTCGTCGGGCTGGATGTACAACATCCGCCCGCCTTCGTAGATGCAGTCGACCGGGCACTCTTCGATGCAAGCCCTGTCCTTGACGTCGACACAGGGTTCCGCGATGACGTAGGTCACCGGATGTTCCTCCTCGGGCTCACGGGCGACTGAGTCCCTAGTATCGACATGGACAGTTCCGTGTCGACAGCAAGGGCGTGCGCTGGTGGTGTATGTCGTCCGCATCACTCGGGCCGACATCGGCGCGCGAGTCATGATCCGGCGGCGCATCCCCGGGCCCATACCTCTCAGTGATGTCCTCGGGACGCTTCGGTCATGGTCGTCGCGCGTGCTGACGGTCGAAACGGCGGAAGGTGCTGCTGTTCAGATTACCGAGGATGACCTCGTAGCGGCACGCGTTATCCCCGCCCGGCCCCCCACGCGGCGGTCACGGGACGTGGCCGGAACGCCGATGGGCGAGCCTGCCAGCGATACTCGGACGAACACGGACCCGCCAGATTCTGGCACCATCGTCCGAACCCTGCCGGTCGCAGAGGCGACAATTTCTGGCATGACACAGTCGGTTCCCCCCGCCGCCACCCCCGCGGCGCCCGACGAGGGGGCGCAGGGCCGGTGAGCAGCCGCAGTCACAGCCGCGGCCAGTTCGCCGAGGTGGTTCGCCGTGAGCCCCTCGACCTCGCCGTGGCCTGCCATCTGCTCGCTCTCGAGGCCGACGCCGAGGCCAGTGCCGGTACCGCCGCCGGTGCCGCCGCCGCGCCCAGGGCCGAGACCGGCGCCGCGGCCGCCCCCGAGGCGGCTGCCGAGCCCGGCGCCGCAGCGAACGACGTCGCCGCCGGCCTGGTCGATCCGTCCAGCACCCTGACGGCGTTGGACCGGCTCGCCGCCCGGGCCCGTCCGCTGTTCACCGCCCGGGCTACCCCGGCCCGCCCCTTTCCCCGCGTCGACCACGGACGCCCCGTCGGTGCGGGCTCGGCGGGCGGATTCGGGTGGCTCGAGCCGCGGATCGCCGCCGAGGCGTTACACGAGGCCCTCGGCCTGGATGCCGGGTTCGCCGGTTCCGCGGACGACTACGACGATCTGCGTTCCTCGCTGCTGCCCGACGTGCTGCGCCGCCGCCGCGGGCTGCCGATCCTGCTGTCGGTGGTCTGGCTCGAGGTCGCCCACCGCCTCGGCATCGCCGCCTACCCGGTGGGTCTGCCCGGGCATGTCGTCGTCGCGGTCGGTTCCCCGCAGGACTTCGTCCTCGTCGACCCCTTCGACGCCGGACGGCTGCTGACCATCCACGACGCGGCGGCGAAGGTCCGCGCCGCCGGCACCGCGTTCAGCCGGTCACATCTCGCCCCGATGGACCCGGCCGACGTCCTCACCCGCATCCTGGGCAACATCCGCGTGCTGGCGGCCCGCACCGACGCGCCCCGGACCAGACTGTGGGCGGTCGAACTGTCCCTGCTGCTCCCCCACCATCCGGCCAGCCTGCGCCGGGAACGCGGCGAACTGCGCATCCGGCTCGGTGACTTCCTCGGCGGCGCGCGGGACCTGACCTCGTTCGCCGACACGGTCGCCGAGGTCGAACCGACCGCCGCCGCCGCGGCCCGACAGGCCGCCGTCACCGCGCGTGCCCGCCTGAACTAGCGGTCCGTTCGCGCGGCCTGTGGGGGTCGTGCGCGGCCCTGTGGTCGTGGCGCGGCCTGGCCCCTCTCCGGTCGTGGCGCGGCTTAGCGGGTCGTGGCGCGGCTCAGGTGGCGTCGCGGGGTGCGGGTGCGGCCGGGGTGAGGTAGCCGCCCTGGTAGAAGACCAGGGGCGCGGCATCGTCGCGCCACTGTTCGAGGTGGACGACCTCGCCGATCACCAGCGTGTGGTCACCACCGGGATGGGTGGCGACCGTGCGGCATTCGAAGACCGACAGGGCGCCCTCGAGCAGCGCCACCCCGGTGTGCGGGCCGACGGTGTGCGCCCATCCACCCAGCCCGTTGTCGTCGCCGCCCTGATCACGCTCACGGTCGGCCGCGCGTCGCGCGAAGTGCCGGGACACGTCGGCCATGTCCGCGGCGAGCACCGACACCCCCCAGACACCGGCGGCCAGTAGCGGAGCGTGAAAATGCGCGTCCCGGCGGATACTGGCCAGCACCAGCAGCGGCTCCAGCGAGACGGAGACGAACGAGTTCGCCGTCATACCCAGATGGCGCTCGCCGATCCGGGTCGTCAGGACGGTCACCCCCGTCGCGAACCGCGCGACCGCCCGACGGAACTCACCCGCTTCCAGAGGCGCCTGGACGGCGAACGAACCGTTGCGGGTCTCCTGCGGCAGACTGCCCACCCGACCCACGCTACCGCCGTCCAGCCACTCCCATCGCCCGGACGGCAGGACCCGTGACAACCCGACACACTTCGGCCCCATCCACCCACCGAGAACACCGCTGGCCACCCCGCGGCGTGCCACCCCGTCAGGGCAGGCCTCAGCGGGGCGGCGGCAGCGCCGTCAGGCCGCGCCGGGCCCGGCCGAGGACCGTCACCACCACCGGGCACAGCCCACCCAGCAGCAGGAACGCGTACGCGCTGGCAGTGGCCCGCAGCATCAGATCACCCTCGGGCCGCGTGCTCGCCAGCAGCAGCACGACCGGTGTCCAGCCGATCAGGACGGTCATCGGCCCCAGCCGCGTCCCGGTCAGCCAGCGCAGCAGCAGCGCCGCGGCGGTGTTGCCCAGCACGGCCAGGCCGAGCCCGTACGACAGCGGAACACCCGCGGGACGCGGCCCGTCCGCCAGGAAGACCACCCCGTACAGGCCGAGGCCGACCCCGAGCCCGACGCCGAGCGCGTACGCACCGCCGAGAAACAGGCGCCCGGGTTCCTCGGATCGCGTGACGCTCCCCTGACCGCGCGCCCCATCCGCCGCGCCCGCCGGCTTCGACGGATCGGCCGGCTTCGACGGATCGACGGGGCCCGCGTCCCGGGCGGAGTGTCCGGTTGGACCCGCCGTGCCGCGCCGCGACGACGTCGAGCGCGGCGGCGTCGACCGGGGCGGTGTGGGGCGAGGACCGGGACTGCGGCTGGGCATATGTCGACAGTAGGACATGCCGTGTTCGGACCGACATCCGTCGAACACCACCGGGCCGGCTGAATCCCGGCGCGGCAGCGGCACCGGAGGCATCCGCACACTCAGGTCGTGACAAGCTCCCGCGGAACCACCACGACGTCCACGAGAGCCCCGCGACGCCATACGGTCAGCTCCACCGGCCGGCCGATCGTCTCCTGGGTCAGCAACCGTTGCAGATCACCGGGTGTGACAATGGGAGCGCCCGCCAACGACAGCACCAGATCGCCGGTGAACAGCCCCGCGACCCCCGCGGCACCGCCCACGATCACCTCGGCGAGCCGCACCCCGTGCTGCTGCCCGGTCAGCCGGGCCACCGCCGGCGGCAGCGGCACCCGCATCCCCGCCACCCCCAGATAGGCACGCCGCACCCGTCCGTCCCGCATCAGGGCCGCGAGGATCCTTCGGGTCGTGGCGTTCACCGGGACGGCGAGTCCCAGCCCGATCCCCGCCACCGCCGTGTTCACCCCGACCACCCGGGCATCGGAGGTGGCCAGTGCCCCACCGGAGTTACCCGGGTTGAGCGCGGCATCGGTCTGGATCACCTCGTCGATCACCCGCGCCGCCGTGCCCGCTCGGGTCGGCAGCGACCGTCCGAGCGCACTGACCACTCCCGCCGTCACGCTCCCGGTCAGCCCGAGCGGATTCCCCACCGCCACCACGAGCTGCCCCACCTGGAGGTTCGCCGCGTCCCCCAGGACCGCCGCCCGTGGCGTGCTCCCCCGTGCCCGCAGCACCGCCAGGTCGGACAGCGGGTCCGCGCCGACCACGTCGAACTCCCGCTCCGTCCCGTCGGCGAACTGCGCGACCCCGACCGCCGAGCCCGTTCCCGCCGCCGATCCGGGGCCGCCACCGCGCCGCCCGGCGCTGTGCCCCTCGATGACGTGCGCCGAGGTGAGCAGGAAGCCGTCATCGGTGAACACCACCGCCGACCCCGCTCCCACCCCACCCCTGGTCCGCACCCGCAGGCTCGCCACCGATGGCGTCAGGGTCGCCGCGACCCTGGTCACCACGGCCGAGTAGGCATCCAGCGGCTCCATCCCCCGCCCGCCGTCGTGCCGGTTGTCGTCGTGCCGGTTGTCGTCGCGTCTGCTGCTGCCGAACATCCGACCTCCCGGGCCAGATACCCCAGATTTGCAGGGATTACAGCATTACAGACGCTGCTCGACCCGCGACGATTCCCGCCACCGCCCCTTCGGGCCGTCCGACGTCCTTGAACAACCGTGGTCGGGTTCCGCCGGGGTCCAGCGGGGAGACCGCCGGGCCCTGATCGTTCACTGTGCCCGGTGACGCCCGGAGGTCAGGTGGCACCCGGAGGTCAGGTGGCACCCGGAGGTCAGGTGGCACCCGGAGGTCAGAGGTCGATGCCGGCCAGGAGGTCCTGCTCGCGGCCGTGGGCGGTGGCGCCGGGGCCACGTTCGCCGGCGGCGAGGACGAAGAGCTCGGTGCCCCAGGCGCGCTGGCCGATGCCGTCCGCGAGGGCGAAGAAGAAGCCGTCGACGGCCATCTGGGTGCGATGAGCGCGCATGGCCGCGATCTTGGCGTCGAGGAAGGGTTCGGCGGCGGTGATCTCGGTGGTGATGGCGTCGTCCTCGACGAAGCGGACGGGGAGATCGTCCACGGAGGCAAGGCCCGCGAAGGGGTTGTCGGTGGTGGCCTCGTCGCGGAAGTGCTCGAAGCCAGCGACCGCCTGGGAGCGGGACATCGCGGTCTCGTAGCGCTTGGCGGGCTGCCAGGGAGCCCCGGTGCCGGGGGCGAAGGACGGGTCGGCGGCGTCGGTGAAGGCGCGGGCGGTGACCTCGTGGGCGCGGATGTGATCGGGATGGCCGTAGCTGCCGAACGAGTCGTAGCTGACGAGCACGTGCGGGCGGATCTCACGGACGATCCGGACCAGCTCGGCGGTGGCCTCGTCGAGGTCGGCCTGCCACAGGCTGCGGGGATGGTCGTTGGGCGGGGTGCCCATCATGCCGCTGTCACGGAAGCGGCCGGGGCCGCCGAGGAAGCGGTGTTCGGTGACGCCGAGCGCGGCGCAGGAGCCGGCCAGCTCACCGATGCGGTAACCGCCGAGCTGGTCACCGAGGTCAGCGCGCAGGTTGACCAGCTCGGGCACCAGGACCTCGCCCTCCTCGCCGAGCGTGCACGTCACCAGCGTGACGGACGTCTCGGGCGCGGCGGCGTAGGAGGCGATCGCGATGCCGGTCGAGATGACCTCGTCATCGGGGTGCGCGTGCACGAACATCAGCCGGCGAGCGGCCGACGCGGCGGAACACGGGCTGACGGCGGGCGGCGGCACGGCGAAGGACGTCACGGTGGTGAACCCTACGGCCCACATCCGACAGTTCCGCGCCGCCGTCCGACGCCTCACATCAGCGGCGGCGCGACCGCAGCTTCTCGCGCTCACCCGAGGTGAGGGCGACCTTGCGCATGCGGACGAAGCCGGGGGTCACCTCGACGCATTCGTCCTCGCGGCAGAACTCCAGCGCCTGCTCGAGGGTGAGGACACGGTGCGGGGTGAGGCGCACCAGCTCGTCCCCGGTGGACGAGCGCATGTTTGTGAGCTTCTTCTCCTTGGTGGGGTTGACGTCCATGTCGTCCGCCCGGGAGTTCTCACCGACGATCATGCCCTCGTAGACCTCGATCGTCGGGCCGACGAACATCGTGCCGCGTTCCTGCAGGTTGAACAGGGCGTACGCGGTCGTGGGGCCGCTGCGGTCGGCGACCATGGAGCCGGTGGCGCGGGTACGCAGCTCGCCGAACCACGGCTCGTAGCCCTCGAAGACGTGGTGCAGCAGACCGGTGCCGCGGGTCTCGGTGAGGAACTCGGTGCGGAACCCGATCAGCCCGCGCGCGGGGACCAGGTACTCCAGCCGAATCCAGCCGGTGCCGTGGTTGATCATCTGCTCGACCCGGGCCTTGCGCAGGGCGAGCAGCTGGGTGAGGGTGCCGAGGAACTCCTCGGGGGCGTCGATGGTCAGGCGCTCGACCGGCTCGTGCACCTTCCCGTCGACGACCCGGGTGACGACCTGCGGCTTGCCGACGGTGAGCTCGAACTCCTCGCGGCGCATCAGCTCGACGAGCACGGCCAGCTGCAGCTCACCACGACCCTGGACCTCCCAGGTGTCGGGACGCTCGGTCGGCAGCACGCGGATGGACACGTTGCCGACGAGCTCGGCGTCCAGCCGGTTCTTGACCAGGCGGGCGGTGAGCTTCTTGCCGGACCGACCGGCCAGCGGCGAGGTGTTGATACCGATCGTCATGCTGATGGACGGCTCGTCCACCGTGATGACGGGCAGCGGGCGCGGGTCCTCGACGTCGGCCAGCGTCTCGCCGATGGTGATGTCGGGGATGCCGGCGACGGCGATGATGTCACCGGGCCCGGCCTCCTCTGCGGGCACCCGGTCGAGCGCCTGGGTGATCAGCATCTCGCTGATCTTCACTCGCTGCTGGGTGCCGTCGGCACGGCACAGCATGGCCTGCTGGCCGCGGCGGATCGTCCCGTTGTGCACCCGGCACAGCGCGAGGCGGCCCAGGTACGGGGACGCGTCGAGGTTCGTGACCAGCGCCTGCAGCGGTGCGTCCGGGTCGAATGACGGCGCCGGGACGGTCTCGAGCAGCACGTCGAACAGCGGCTTGAGGTCGGGCGAGTCGGGGCTCACACCGTCCTCGGGACGGGTCGTCGAGGCCCGGCCGGCCTTGGCGTTGCAGTAGACGATCGGGAAGTCGATCTGCTCCTCGTCGGCGTCGAGGTCGAGGAAGAGCTCGTAGGTCTCGTCGACGACCTCGGCGATCCGGGCGTCGGACCGGTCGACCTTGTTGATGAGGAGCACCACCGGCAGCCGCTTGGCGAGCGCCTTGCGCAGCACGAAACGCGTCTGCGGCAGCGGGCCCTCGCTCGCGTCCACCAGCAGGACGACGCCGTCGACCATGGACAGGCCGCGCTCGACCTCACCACCGAAGTCGGCGTGGCCAGGGGTGTCGATGATGTTGACGGTGATGTCGCCGTAGCGGACCGCGGTGTTCTTCGCGAGAATGGTGATGCCCTTCTCGCGCTCCAGGTCCATCGAGTCCATCACCCGATCAGTGAGCTCGGCATGCTCGCCAAACGCGCCGGACTGGCGCAGCATGGCGTCGACGAGCGTGGTCTTGCCGTGGTCGACATGGGCGATGATGGCCACGTTACGAAGATCGGCACGTGTGGACACGGTGGGACGCTCCGGGGCGGACATGGGGCTCTCGACCCCGCACAAAAAGGACGGCGGCGCGCGCGGACGGCGACACCACATTGGGACGGCCCGGCGCACAGACTCCCGCACTCGGGTGGCGGCGACTGCCGTACCACTCCCCATGGTACGGACCCGGCCGCCCATCCATGTCCACCCCACCACCGACCACCCACATCTGCCACCGGATGCCCACCGTCCGCTCACCGGACAGCCACTCCCCGGCCATCAACCGCCACCCGGTGATCACGCTTCACCCCCCGGCCGCGCCAGCCCCCGGATCCACGGGAGAGCCGGAGCCACGGGAGAGATGCGTCTAGGACCAGTCGAGGGGGGCGGGAGAGGCGAGAACGTCGCGTAGACGGTCCACCAGCGGGCCGTCGGCGGGCATCCAGGGGACGTCGTCGAGTTCGGCGGCGCTCAGCCAGCGCAGCGCGTCATGGGCGACCAGGCGCGGGCGTCCCCGTGTGATCCGGCCGCACCACACCCGCAGGACCCAGCCGGGGCTGGCCAGATCGACCTCGCCGAGCGGCGGGCCGATCTCGATCTCGACGTCGAGTTCCTCCCGACACTCCCGGGCCAGCGCCTCGTGCTCGCTCTCGCCCGGTTCCACCTTGCCACCGGGAAACTCCCACATCCCCGCGTAGGCGGACGGCTCCTGGCGCCGCGCGGCCAGCACCCGAGGCCCGGTGGCAGGGCGTCCATCAGGACCGGACGGGGAGCCGGGGTCGGAACGGGAGCCGACGTCCGAGGGGAGGTCGGCGTGGGACGGGGACCCGGGGTTGGGATGGGGCTCCAGGTCGAGCAGAGCGACAGCGACGACCAGTCGGCCCGCCGCTGGCGGGTGGGGGGCGCAGGCACCCGGACCGCGCGCATCCACATTCATGCTGCCGGACTCTCCCAGACTCCCACCGATTTCGGGCGCAGTCCCCTCGGTTGGACACCCCCGAGACGCGCAGACCACCGAAAACCACGACCCTCGGCGGTTCAGGGAGGTCGGCTCGGGGGAGCCCACCTGCATCCGATCATCGCGCCCGGTCGCCTGCCGGCAAGCCCGAGGGAACCGTACGGGGGCCGGATCGCGTCGTCCACAGGGCGGTGCGGCGCAGCACCAATTCACGGTGGACGTGTTCGACTGGACACACCCCGACGTCAGTCTCGACTCCGGCCGGCGGTCGCGCGGACCGTCCGGCCCCCGTGCAAGGAGGACAGCGATGCCGACCAAGCAGACCCGCCTGGACAACGCCGAGGTCGCCGACGCCCTGGCGGCCCTCCCCGGCTGGCTGGGTGACGCCGACCGCATCCAGCTCGAGATCATCGTGGACGGCGACGAGGCCGACGCGATCAGCACCGAGGTGCTGCGGGCCGCCGACGAACTCGATCATCACCCGGTGATCGACCGTGGCCCCGGCACCCTGACCTTCACCGTCTGGACCCACTCCGTCGGCGGCGTGACCGATCTCGACGTCACCCTCGCCCGCCGCATCTCCCACCTGCTCAGCTCCGCCGGCATCGCCTACTAGACCGCCACCGGACGGCGCACGACCACGGTCGCGGCCGCTCCCGCGACCG
>NZ_JALKFT010000069.1:0-6510 GCF_023242945.1 Frankia umida | reverse complement strand
AGCAAAACTCAACATCGAAAACAGCGGGCGGTCCTCACGGGACCTCACACGCCCAGCAGGCGAAAGATCGAGGCTAATGCGCTGGGCCCGCAAGAAATATAAACGGCTCCGCAACGCCGGTCGCCTGCAACGGTGGTGGGAAAGGGTCACCGGAAACGAACCGGCCCTGTTCTCCCACTGGGCGTGGGTCACGGACTGCGGATTCTCCTTCGCCGGACGGTAAGAGCCGTATGAACCGAGAGGTTCACGTACGGAACTGTGGGAGCCGGCGGGTGAGATTCCCGCCGGCTACCCGACTGGAGAAACTCTCCGAGGGCGCTCCCGAGGGGAACCCGACGTCGCCGCACACGCCGAACGGCTGACCGAGGAAGCCCTCGGGAAGCTGATCCCGGAGGTCGGGGCGGTCGCGGCGTGTCGGGCGGTGGGCCGGTCCCGGGCGACGCATTATCGGCGGCACCGGAAAAGCCCGGCTCCGCCGCGGCCGGCGCCGATCCCGCACAGGGCCCGGCGGCAGCCGGCGGCCCTGACGGCGGACGAGCGGGCCCGGGTCCTCGACGTGCTGCGCTCGCAGCGGTTCGTCGACGCCTCCCCGGACCAGGTGTGGGCGGCCCTGCTGGACGAGGGGGTCTACCTGGCGTCGCCGCGGACGATGTACCGGCTGCTCGCCGAGCACGGCGAGACCGGGGAACGCCGCCGCCAGGCCACCCACCCCGCCCATATCAAACCCGAACTCGTCGCCGAGAAACCCAACGCGGTGTGGAGCTGGGATATCACGAAACTGCACGGACCGAAGAAATGGACCTACTATCATCTGTACGTCATCCTCGACGTGTACAGTCGTTATGTTGTCGGCTGGATGGTCGCGGAGGTGGAATCAGCTGCGCTTGCGGAGGATCTCATCACTTCTACCTGCGCGAAACAGCAGGTGTCTCCGGAGCGGCTGACGATCCACGCCGATCGCGGCACGTCCATGACCTCGAAATCCGTCGCGTTGCTCCTCGCGGACCTCGGTGTCACCCGGTCCCATTCCCGCCCGCGGGTATCGAACGACAACCCCTATAGTGAATCCCAGTCCAAGACGCTCAAGTATCGGCCGGACTATCCGGGCTCGTTCGAGAACCTGCAGACGGCCCGGGCCTGGTGCCGGCGCTTCTTCGACCATTACAACAACCATCATCGTCATTCCGGGATCGGGATGCTCACCCCGACAGTCGTCCACCACGGCCAAGCCGACAGCGTCCGTCAGGCCCGCGCCCAGGTCCTCGACGCCGCCTACACCGCCCACCCGGAACGGTTCATCCGCCGGCCCCCGACCCCACCGAAGCTCCCGGCACCCGCCTGGATCAACCGGCCACCCGACGAGGAGCAGCCAGACCCGGAACCGGCAAGTAGCTAGTTTTCGAACAACACTGCCTCAAACAGCTTGACGGGTTCCGTCGGTGGAGGGGCTGTCGGCCGACGAGAGTGCGGCCCTGCTCGACAGCCTCTATTCGGCGGCCACCGCCGAAGCAAACCTCTACCGGCACACCTGGCTGCGCGGCGACGTGGTGATCTGGGACAATGCCCTGGTGATGCACAAGGCGCTGCCCGCCCGTGGCCGCAAGGTGACCTACCGGGTGACCACGTCAACGTACCGGTAGGCCGCCGCGGTCATGACATCTCCCTGAGGTCGCCCAGGTAGCGCAGGATCGCCAGGACCCGGCGGTTGTAACCGGTGGCGGGGGCCAGCTCGAGCTTTTCGAAGACTGCGTTGACGTGTTTCTCCACCGCGCTCTGTGAGACGGACAGGGCCTCGGCGATTCCGGCGTTGTTGTGGCCCTGTGCCATTTTTGCCAGTACCTCGCGCTCGCGGGCGGTGAGTCGGGTCAGTGGGTGGGCGCCGCTGCTCCTGGCCAACAACCGCCGTACTATCTCGGGGTCGAAGGCGGTGCCGCCGGCCGCCACCCGTCTGAGGCCGTCGAGGAACTCCTCGACCTGGGTCACCCGGTCCTTGAGCAGGTAGCCCACTCGCCCGGTGTTACCAGTGATCAGGTTGGTGGCGTACCGGGTCTCGACATACTGGGACAGCACCAGCACCCCCACCTCTGGCCATCGGCGGCGGATCTCCAGCGCCGCCCGCATGCCCTCGTCGGTGTGGGTGGGGGGCATCCGTACATCGGTGATCACCGCGTCCGGCTGGTGCCGTTCGGTCTCGGCGAGCAGGACGCGCGCGTCGCCCACCGCGGCAAGCACCTCGTATCCCTCGTCGGACAGCAGCCGGACCAGGCCCTCGCGGAGTAGGACCGAATCCTCCGCGAGCACTACCCGCACGGCAACTCCGCAGTGATCACCGTCGGACCGCCCGCAGGGCTTTCCACGGTGAACACGCCGTCCCCGGCTGCCACCCTGCGCCGCAGGCCGGACAGCCCGCTGCCGGTGGGGTCCGCGCCGCCTCGACCGTCATCACAGATCCGCACGACGACCATCTTGCCAACCCGGGCCACCTCGACGTCTATCCGTGTCGCTCCAGCGTGCTTGCAGGCGTTGGCCACCGCCTCGGAGATCACGAAGTAGGCGGGAACCTCCACCGTGCTCGGACAGCGCTCGGTCAGCATGTAGCGCAGCCGCAACGTCACGGTGGAGCGCTCGGCCAGCGTCCGCAGAACCTCGTGCAGGCCTTCGGCGTCCAGCGCGACCGGGTACACTCGCCAGCTCACCTCGCGTAGTTCGGCCAGTACCCGGCCGGCCTCGTCGTGTGCCTGGTGGACCAGCTCGGCACCCCGCTGCGACCCGACCGTCCTCGCCGCCTGGCCCAACACCATGCCCAGCACGACAAGCTGCTGCTGGATACCGTCGTGCAGATCGCGTTCGATCCGACGACGTTCGTGGTTGACCGCTTCGACCAGTTCCGACCGGCTCACCGTCAGTTCCGAGACCCGGCGCCGGAGGTCCTGGGTGCTCGGGCCGAGCATGCGCCGCGCCGTCGCCAGGTCTAGGTCGACGACCCCGACCAGCCCCTGCACCGTGACGAACACCAGCACGGCGCCGAACATCACGGATGTGATCGGGGCGTCCCAGCCCAGGTTCGGGCCCTCGGAGATCAGCCGCTGCGCCAGGAACGGCGCCGTCAACGCGCCGAGGACGACCAGGAGCAGGATGCCCGCGCTCAGCCCGCCCACGAGCCACCGCACCCTCAGATAGCGCAGGGCCTGCCGTTCGGTGTACTCCTCGGCGTTCGTCGGGCCGAAGTACTTCTCGATCCTGCGCCGCTCATACTCGGCCAGCCCGTGCGCTGTCGACAGCACCCGTGGCCGGGTTGCTGGGATCGCCCAAGCGGGCACCGAAGTCAGCAGGAAACCCAGCTCGATGAGGCCGCTGGCACCGCCGAGGACGAGCCCGCTTGCGCGGCGGACGACCGGGCGTACGAACCCGGAGCGAAACTTCGACACCGCTTAGTGTAGCGAGTCTTCCGCCGGCCGGCCGCAGTTCTATCTGCCCGCCAGGACCGCCTTCATCACGGTACCGTCCGTCACCTCGCGCAGCGCCACCGCCTGGTCGGCGAGCGGGTAGCTGGTCACCAGGCTGGCGAGGTCGAACCGGGATGTCAACGTGGGCAGTAACCGGACTTACTCGATGAGGTGCGCCCGGTGAACGCCCATGACCCGATCACGTCGAGCTGCCGGGACACGATCTGGTGCGGGTTGACCATCGCGTCCCCGCTATCGGTGTACTGGCCGACGACCAGACAGGACCCGCCTCGTCGAGCCAGCCGCAGCCCCTGCGCGAAGGCAGTCGGCGCCCCGGCGCATTCGATCACGAGGTCCGCGCCACCGTCGACGAGGTCGACCACCTCGGCCAGCGCGGCATCGGAGTCCGTCACCTCCACGACGGGCCACCTGGTGGTCACCGATTCCGGCCGCGGCGGCCAGCGCCAACCGCCCGGGCGGCCCGCCGGCGACGACGACCCGCGCCGCCCCGGACAGCTGCGCCAACGCCGCAGCGGCCAGGCCCACCGGTCCGCTGCCCTGCACGACCACCGTTTCACCGACCCGAACCGGCCGCCGTTCCAACAGCGCATGCACCATGGTCGGCCCCGCTCAGGCGAACGCCATCGCAGCCAACGGGTTCAGCCCATCCGGCACCTTGACGACCACGGTGCCCGGGCGCAGGCAGATGAACTCCGCCCGCACCCCGGACAACGCGGGTTCGTCGGCCGTCGACCGGTTGACCCCATAGGTGTGCCGCCGGGTGCACAGCGTCGGTTCCCGGTACGACCGACAGGGCACGCATTCTCCGCAGGCGATTGACGAGGCCCACATGACACGGTCGCCGGGGTCCAACGGCGCGCCGAGGGCGTCGGCTCCACCGCCCGGCCCGATCTCGTGCACCACGCCGAGACCCTCGTGCCCAAGCACGAGCGGCACCGGCACGTCCAGGCGACCCTGCCGCAGGTGCAGGTCGGTTCCGCAGACGCCGCCGTACTCGACCGCTACCACCAGGCCACCCACAGGTGCCGCAGGCACCGGGAACTCGTGCAGTTTCAGGTCCCGGCCGAACTCGGCGAGTACCGCGGCGCGAGCGCGGCGCTGCCTGCGGCTCACTGCTGCCCGCCGGTCACCGGGCTGCGCCGGCGGACAGCAGCGGTTCATCGACCATGGTCAGCGAGGTCGCGTCCGGCTCGACGAGGTACCAGTCGCGAGGCTTGCCGACTGGCTGCGGCTCGTTGGTGACGTCGTTGTAGGTCACCAGCACCAGTCGCCGACCGAACGGCGAGATGTTGGCGACCGAACCATGCACGAGCTCCGGATGGAAAAACACCACGGAACCAGCCGCGCCCTTGGGGCTGCGCATGCCGTGGCGGTCGACCAGGTGGGCCATTTCGGTCCTGGTCAGCTTGATGTCCTCGGGGTCGACGTGCTGGGTCGAGGTGGCCTCGCTGCGACGGCCGGAGCTGATCAGGCCGTCGCGGTGCGAGCCAGGAAGGAAGAGCAACGGTCCGTTGAACTCGGTCACGTCGTCGAGGAACAGCCCGACGTTGACCAGCTTCGGTGCGGGCAGGTAGTCGGCGATCCGCCATGCTGCGTAGTCCTGGTGCCAGGACCAGCCCTCGCCGAAGAACCCGGGCTTGGTGTTGATTTTGAACTGGTAGACGTAGACCTCGTCGGTCACCAGCTGCCGGGCCGGGCCGAGTAGCCGAGGAGAGCGGACCAGTCGGGCGAACTCGGGCTGCCGGCGGTGCGAAGCGTACACGGCGCGGACCTCCGTGCTGTCCTTTTCGGTGATCCGGTGCGCGCCCGGGATCCCGCCGTCGTGTTGGAAGGCGGTTCGCAGCACGTCGACCTCGTCCGGTGCGAACAGCCGGTTCACAACCAGGTAGCCGTCGTCCCGGTAGCTCCTGATCTGGTGGTCGGGTAGTTTCATCAGGTCTCTCCAGAGGGTGTGGTCAGTGCAACAGCTGCGACAGGTTGTCGTGGCTCGAGGCAGTCCCGGCGCGCCACGGTTGCCCACGACACACTCGGGTCCGGGTCCGGTGCTAGGGCGCGTGTCGAGTTGTGATCTGTCTGCGGGATTCGCCCTCGTGGCGGGGCCTGATCCGGTAGATCGTCCTGTATGACACGGATGCAACTGACGGACGAGGAGTGGGTGTTCATCGAGTCTTACCTGCCGATCGGCGGGTTCGGCCCGTACCCGGCGCGGCTACGGGCGCAGTTCGAGGGCGTGCTCTGGCGGTTCCGGACGGGCGGGCAGTGGCGGGAGATGCCGGCGGAGTTCGGTGCCTGGCCGACGGTCCACAACCGGTTCCGGCAGTGGCGGGACGCTGGTGTCTTCGAAGCCCTGCTGGAGGGCATGGTCGCCGAGGCCGCGAAGCGCGGTGAGGTGGACCTGTCCCTGGTCAGTGTGGACTCCACCACCAGCCGGGCCCACCACGACGCTGCCGGGATGCACCTGGGCCACGACGTCATCACCGCCCTGGAGGAAGCCGCTGCCGAGGAGGAGGAGGCCCGGCAAAAGGGGGCGGCTCGGAGGGACAAGACGGGCAGAACGCCGGATGCGACCCCGAGCGGGAAGAGCGACGACGTCTCCGGCGCCGGCACGGCCTGCGGCTGAAAGCTGCTCTGCTGGGACGGTCGAGGGGCGGGCAGACCAGCAAGGTCCACCTCGCCGCCGACCGCAAGTGCCGCCCGCTGGCGTTCGTCCTGACCGCGGGGCAGGCCGCGGACAGCCCGCAGTTCATCCCCGTGCTGGCGAAAGTACGGGTCCCCGGGCCCGTGGGCCGTCCCCGCACCCGACCCGACGCGGTCGCCGGGGACAAGGCGTACTCGTCCTGCGGCAACCGTGCCTACCTGCGGAAACGCGGTATCAAGGTGGTCATCCCGGAGAAGAAGGACCAGGCCGCCAACCGGAAGAAGAAGGGCAGCAGGGGCGGCCGGCCCGTCCGCCACGACGCTGATCTTGCCGCGCTGGTTCTACCGGCTGCGCCAGCATCGGGGTCGTGCCGGTGAGCCCAAGGGGTTCGGCTGGCGGGAGTAC
>NZ_JALKFT010000068.1:0-6610 GCF_023242945.1 Frankia umida | reverse complement strand
CCCACCGACCCCGCCGCGCCGCCATCTCCGCCTTCGGCATCAGCGGCACCAACGCCCACGTCATCCTCGAAGAAGCCGATCCCGCCGACCTGTCCGCCCACGGCGGCGGCGAGGACCCCACCGACGGAGACCCGGCCCGCACGCCCTGGGTGGCCGCCGACGCGGTGGCGACCCTGGCCTGGCCGGTCTCGGCGCACACGCCGGACGCGCTGCGTGCGCAGGCAGCCCGCCTGTACGAGTACGCCACCGCGCATCCCGACCTGACCGTCGCCGACATCGGCTACTCGCTGGCGACGACCCGCGCGCACCACGACCACCGGGCCGTGGCCGTGGGCAGCGATCGCGCCGCGCTGCTGGTCGACCTGGCCGCGTTGGCCCGCCGCGAGGAGTCCGCCGGGATCACAGCGACGGACGCCACACCGGTGGACAGCGCCCCGGGCGGCGGTGCGTCAGCCGGACTGGTGCGGGGGAGCACGGCGGCGACGGGCGGAACCGTGTTCGTCTTCCCTGGCCAGGGCTCGCAGTGGATCGGGATGGCCGTCGACCTGGCGCAGTCCAGCCCCGCCTTCCGGGCCGCGCTGGACTCCTGCGCCGAGGCCCTCGCGCCGCACGTCGACTGGTCACTGTGGGACGTGCTGCGGTGCGCGCCGGGGGCACCGTCTCTGGACCGGGTCGACGTCGTGCAGCCCGCGCTGTTCGCCGTGATGGTGTCGCTGGCGGCGCTGTGGCGACACCTGGGTGTGCGGCCGGACGCGGTGGTCGGGCACTCGCAGGGCGAGGTCGCGGCCGCGCATGTCGCGGGCGCGATCTCGTTGGCGCAGGCGGCGCGGATCGTGGCGCTGCGTTCCCGGGCGCTCGCTCGGCTGCCCGCGGGCGGCGCCATGGCCGCGATCGCCCTGTCGGCCGAGCAGACCAGCGCCCGGATCGCCCCGTGGGGTGGTCGGCTGGCCCTGGCCGTGGTCAACGGACACACGGCGGTCGTCGTCTCCGGTGACGTGGACGCACTGGCGGAGTTCACCGCGCAGTGCCGCGCGCAGGGGATACGGACACGGACGCTCCCGGTCGACTACGCCTCGCACTCCGCGCAGGTGGAGGCCGTCCGTGATCCGCTACTCGCGGATCTGGCCGGGCCGGGTGGTGAGACGACGGTCGCGGCCGACGACAAGGTGGGGGCGGCCGGCGTCGCGTTCTACTCGACCGTGACGGGCGACCGTCTCGATCCCCAGGAGCTCACCCCACGGTACTGGTACCGCAACCTGCGTCAGACCGTGCGTTTCGCCGACACGATCCGCACCCTGCTGGCCGCTGGGCACCGGACGTTCATCGAGGTCAGTCCCCATCCCGTCCTGACCGCCGCCATCGAGGAGACAGCCGAGGCACAGGGCGTGGCCGAACCCCTCGTCACCGGCTCCCTGCGCCGGGACGCTGCCGGCCCGGACAGCTTTCTGCGGGCCGTGGCGGACGTCCACACCCGCGGTCTGCAGGTCGACTGGCCGGCGCTGTTCGCCGGCTCCGGGGGCCGTCACGTCACCCTGCCCACCTATGCGTTCCAGCACGAGAGCTACTGGCTGGACACCCCGCCCCCTGCCGGGGACGTCGGCTCGGCGGGCCTGGGGACACCCGAGCATCCGCTGCTGGGTGCAGCCCTCGACCACGCTGACGGCGCCGAGCACCTGTTCACCGGACGCATCGCCACCGGCACGCATCCCTGGGTGGCCGACCACACCGTCGACGGCGTAGCGGTCCTGCCCGCCGGTACCGTCCTCGACCTCGTCCTGCGCGCTGCGACCCGCGTCGGGGTGCGCGGGGTGGAGCGCCTGACGCAGGAGTCCCCGCTGGTGATCCCGCCTAAGACGGCCATCGACCTGCAGGTCGTCCTCGGCGGCCCGGACGGCGCTGGACGGCGGACGGTCTCCGTGCACAGCCGGGACGCCCAGGGCCGGCCCGGGGAATGGGTCAGGCACGCCACCGGAACCCTCCCGGCACCAGCAACCACGGCCGACCGTCCAGACCAGGCCGACGCGTTTCGGGCGGCGCTCGCCGAGGGCCACCCGGATCCGGGGGACCTGCGGACCTGGCCGCCGCCCGACGCCGACGAGCTCGATCCCGCGGATCTGGCCGAGGCGCTGGCCGACGTCGGGCTCGAGCACGGACCCGCCCTCGACCTGCCGGTACGGGTCTGGCGCGACGGTGCGTACCTGTACACACAGGCCGAGCTGCCCGCCAGGCGCCCGGACGGTTACACCCTGCATCCGCTGCTGCTGGACGCCGCGCTCCGTCCCCTGTTCGCGTTGTCGCTCGTCGACCGGCCCGAACGGCTGTTGCTGCCCCGGACCTGGCACAACGTGTCCCTGCACGGCACGACCACGTCCGTCTCGGCGATCCGCGCCAGGCTGACCATCACCGCGGGCGCGGGCCCGGACGCCGCCGGTGCGGCCGACGTGCTTCTCACCGACGGCGACGGGGAGCCGATCGCCTCGGTGACGGACCTGGTCCTCGGTCCGGTCCAGCTCCCGACCGCGCCGACATCACCGGGGGTGCTGCCGCGCGACGCCCTGCTCGCCCTGGACTGGGTTCCGCTCGCCAGCGACCCGTCCCGTCGGGCCGCGCTGCGGCTGGCGGTCGTTGCGGCACCGGACCTCCAGGACGGCACCGCCGGTCTTTCGCATCTGCCGGGCGTGACGGCCCATCCGTCCCTCACCGCCCTGGCCGAGGCCGTCGCGGGTGGGCTGGCGCTGCCTGACGCGGTCCTCGTGGCGATTCCCCCCGCCGCGGCGGCCGACAGCACCGACGGAACCGCACCGGACCTGCCGGCCGCCGCACGGACCGCTGCCGGCCAGGTCCTGGCGCTGGCCCGCGGGTGGCTCACCGAGACCAGACTCGCTGCCAGCAGCCTGGTGGTGCTCACCAGAGATGCTGTCGCCGCCGCCGCGGACGATGCTCCCGACCCGGCCGCCGCCACCGTCTGGGGCCTGCTGCGCTCGGCGCAACAGGAAGAACCAGGCAGGTTCGTGCTGCTGGACGTGAACCCCCGCGCAACCGGCCAGTCGCCGCAGGTCGCCGCGGACCTGCTCCACCAGAGCGTCGCCGACGCACTCGCCGCCGGAGAGTGGCAGGTGGCGCTCCGGGACGGCCAGCCACGTGTGCCCCGGCTCCGGGCGCTACCCGCGGCCGGCGCCCACGACCGCGACGCGACCACGGCGGTGTCCTGGCGGTTCGGCGACGCCGCGACGGTGCTGGTCGTCGGGGACGAGGCGGCCGACGTCGCCCTCGTCGTCGATCATCTGGTCACCGCGTACGGGGTGCGACACCTGATCGTCGCGCTCGGTCCGCCGACACGGCAGGCCATCGCGGGACCCGCCCCGGAGGGCCCCGACGATCCGGTGCGGACCGCCGCGGCGGCCGCGCAGGACCGGGGCGCACAGGTCGAGATCGCACACTGCGACGCCCGGGACCGGGCCGCGCTGTCCACGCTGCTGTCGGGCATCCCGGCCGACCGCCCGCTCGCGGGCGTGGTGCACATCCCTGACCTGAGTGTGCGCGGGATGATCAGCTCGCTGGATCCGGCTCAGCTCGACTCCGTGCTCGACGCCGGCGCACGGACGGCCTGGAACCTGCACGAGCTGACCGCGACATCGCCGCTGACCGAGTTCGTGCTGTTCTCCACCGCGGCGGCCACGGCCGGCGCGGCAGGCCGGGCCGCCCACGCGGCGGCAGGTGCCTTCCTCGACGCGCTGGCGGAGCACCGGCAGGCCGTCGGCCTGCCCGCGACGTCGCTGGGGTGGGGCCCGTGGCAGCGGGCCGGTGCGGCGGACCAGCCGCGCACGGCCGCCGCCGGCTTCGCCCCGCTGCCCGCGGACCTGGTCCGGGCGCTGTTCACGGCCAGTGGGACCGCCCGGCGCGACCGGGCCCTGCTGCTGCCCGCTCCCCTGCACCCCACCGCTGTGCGCTCGCCGCTCGGGGCGGGCACGGCAGCACCCCTGTTCGCCGCGCTCGCCGGCCGGACGGCACCGATGGCCACCACCGCGACGGCACTGCGCCGCCAGCTCGCCGGTGTCCCCACCAGCCGCCAGGAGAGCGCCCTGGTGGACCTGGTGCGCGCCCAGGTGGCTGCCGTGCTGCGCCTGCCCGAAGCGCGGACCGTACGCGCGGACCGCGCGTTCACCGACCTCGGTTTCGACTCCCTGACCGCGGTGGAGCTGCGCAACCGGCTCTCGGCGGCCACCGGGCTGCGCCTGCCCACAACTGTCGCCTTCGATCAGCCGAACCCCCAGGCGCTGGCCCGGTTCCTGCTCGCCCGCGTCCAGCCCGACCAGTCCCGCGTGCGCGCACGCGGGCCGGCGGGCCGATCCGGTCAGACCGACGACCCGATCGCGATCGTGGCGATGGGCTGCCGCTACCCGGGCGGAGCCGACTCGCCGGAAAAGCTGTGGCGGATCCTCGTCGACGGCACCGACGCGATCTCCGACTTTCCCACCAACCGCGGCTGGGACCTCGACCGACTGTTCGACCCCGACCCGGACCGGCCGGGCACGACCTACGCCCGCCAGGGCGGTTTCCTGCATGACGCGGACGGTTTCGACGCCGAGTTCTTCGGCATCAGCCCGCGGGAGGCGCTCGCCACCGATCCACAGCACCGGCTCCTGCTGGAGACCGCCTGGGAGACCTTCGAGCGCGCCGGCATCCCCCCGGCCACGGTGCGGGAGACCCGCACGGGCGTCTACGTGGGAACGGTGGGCACGGACTACAGCTCACGGCTGCGCTCCGTGCCCGACGACCTGGAGGGATACCTGGGGATCGGCAGCGCCAGCAGTGTCGCCTCCGGACGGCTCGCCTACTCCTTCGGGCTGCGCGGCCCGGCCGTCAGCGTGGAGACGGCCTGCTCGTCGTCGCTGGTCGCGCTGCACCTGGGGATGCGGTCGCTGCGCAGCGGGGAGTGCGACCTGGCGCTGGCCGGGGGCGCAACCGTGCTCGCCACCCCGGACCTGTTCGTCTGGTTCAGCCGGCAGCGCGGGCTGTCCCCCACCGCACGCTGCCGTGCCTTCGCCGCAGCGGCCGACGGCACCGCGTTCGCGGAGGGTGTCGGTCTGCTGCTGCTGGAACGGCTCTCCGATGCCCGACGCAACCAGCACCCCGTGCTCGCCGTCCTGCGCGGCAGCGCGGTGAACTCCGACGGCGCCAGCAACGGGCTGACCGCGCCCAGCGGCCCCGCCCAGGAACAGGTGATCCGCCAGGCGCTCACCGACGCCGGCCTGACCCCCGGCGACGTGGACGCGATGGAGGCCCACGGCACCGGCACGAGTCTCGGAGACCCGATCGAGGCCCAGGCCATCCTCGCCACCTACGGCCAGGACCGCCCGGCCGACCGGCCGCTGTGGCTCGGCTCGTTGAAGTCCAACATCGGCCACACCAACGCTGCCGCGGGCGTCGGCGGCGTTATCAGGACGGTGCTGGCGCTACGCCACGGCCTGCTGCCCCGCACGCTGCACGTGGACGAGCCGTCCCCGCACGTCGCCTGGGAGCAGGGCGACGTCCGGCTGCTCACCGAGGCCCGTCCGTGGGCCGCCGACGAACACCGCCCGCGCCGCGGTGCCGTGTCCGCGTTCGGGATGAGCGGTACCAACGCGCACGTGATCCTCGAGGAGGCACCGCCGATTCCCGCGCCGGCCCCGGCCCCTGCCGCGCCCGGATCGCCGTGGCTGCTCTCGGCGCACACCCCCCAGGCGCTGCGCACGGTGGCGGCGCGGCTGCGCACACATCTCGCCGAGCATCCCGACCTCACCACGGCCGAGGTGGCCGCCGAACTGGCCACCACCCGCGCCTTCTTCGAGCACCGTGCGGCGGTGACCGGCGCGGACCGCGAGCAGCTGCTCGACGGGCTCGCCACCCTGGCCCAGGGCACACCGGCTGCCGGCGTCACCCGGGGAGCGCCGGACGAGGCCGGTCCTGTCGCGTTCCTGTTCTCCGGACAGGGCAGCCAGCGGGCCGGGATGGGCCGCGAACTCCACGCCGCCCATCCCGTGTTCGCCCGGGCCCTGGCCGAGGTGTGCGACCACCTCGACCGCCAGCTTCAGGTGCCGCTGCGAGAGATCCTGTTCGCCGCGGCGGACGACCCGCGCGCCGGGCTGCTACACGAGACCCGATACACCCAGGCCGCCCTGTTCGCCCTGGAAGTGGCTCTGTTCCGGCTGGTCACCCACTGGGGTGTCGTCCCCGACCACCTCATCGGCCACTCCGTCGGCGAGCTGGCAGCGGCGCACGCCGCCGGGGTGATGTCGCTCGGCGACGCCTGCCGGCTGGTGGCAGCCCGCGGTGAGCTGATGCAGGCGGCGCAGGCTGGCGGCGCGATGATCGCCGTCGACGTCCCCGAGCTGGACGTCGCCGCGGCGCTGTCGGGACTCGAGGACCGTGTCTGCATCGCCGCTGTCAACGGCCCCGCGGCCACGGTCATCTCCGGAGACCGCGACATCTGCCAGCACCTGGCCAAACGGTGGCAGGCCGAAGGGCACCGGACCCGTCAGCTCACCGTCAGTCATGCGTTCCACTCCCCGCACATGGACGGCATCCTCGACCGCTTCCACAAGATCGCCAGCACCATCGACTACCAGGC
>NZ_JALKFT010000067.1:6782-6987 GCF_023242945.1 Frankia umida | reverse complement strand
CCGCCGAACGAACCAGTGGAGCCGCCCTGAGCGCCACCGCCACCGAACGAACCAGTGGAGCCACCCTGAGCGCCACCAGGTCCGAAGGAGCCGGTCGAGCCGCCCTGGGCGCCGCCGCCGCCGAACGAACCAGTGGAGCCGCCCTGAGCGCCACCGCCACCGAACGAACCAGTGGAGCCACCCTGAGCGCCACCGGGCCCGAAGG
>NZ_JALKFT010000067.1:0-6682 GCF_023242945.1 Frankia umida | reverse complement strand
AGCCGGTCGAGCCGCCCTGGGCGCCGCCGCCACCGAACGAACCAGTGGAGCCACCCTGGGCGCCACCGGGCCCGAAGGAGCCGGTCGAGCCGCCCTGGGCGCCGCCGCCACCGAACGAACCAGTGGAGCCACCCTGGGCGCCACCGGGCCCGAAGACGGCGGTCGAGCCGCCTTGGGCGCCGCCGCCACCGAATGAACCGGTGGAACCGCCCTGAGCAGCCGCTTCTGCGGACTGCGTAAACATCAGTATCGCCGCTGCCGGAGCCGTGGCCAGCACCGCGCACACTCGCTTCTTCTCGAGTCGCATAATAAATACCCCTTCGCTTGTTCTCCTACTCAGACGGTGAGTTGTTGCCTTCTCCATGCAGCGATGTCACCCAGAGTGAGCAATTAATCGCTGCGAATCCCATACTGCGGTAGGTGTGTCCTGCGTGCCACTCCGCCGGATCCGCGCGGGGGGTCCCGACTGTCGAGAAAGGCCGCCCTGTGGCTTGGGCGCCAGGGGTTCTTCGTTTCTGGGATCACCGGAAATTCGACGAGTTCCCATGCTGTCGTCAGCTCGGATATTTGACTACACCCGGACTTGGGTGAAGTATGGGCTGAATATGTGAATTGACGGTTCACGAAGACCTGGAGATCGCAAAGATCCAGCAGGGTGCCGGGTCCGGCAGCGTCACCACGCCATCGACCGTGGGGAGTCGCCCGCCGCGGTGGGTCGTTCCAGCTGGGCGCGGGCAGCGGCCGTGATACGGCTCTCCGTCGCGGCTACCCGCACGTCGCCGACCACACCGTGCGCAGCGGTCGTCCTGCGCGCTGCCCCGCCCGGCTCAGGTCCAGGTTGGCCGGCAGACCGCCACGGGCCGGCCCCAGACGGACCGGACGGGTGTGGCAAATAGAACTTGTGTGGGTGAATCAAATAATCAGGGCAAGGCCGACCAGCAGGTGCAGGCGGGTGAGGGTCACCCCGGCGACGAGACTGTCCGCCTGCAGCGGCCCGGTGAAGGAACTCGCGAGTGCGGCGCCGGCGATCCTCGCCCACCAGCGCCCGGCCCATCGGGTGCGCTGTTCGAGTACGGCCAGCAGCACCACAGCGGCAGCCGCAACACTGACAGGAGCCCAGGCGGCGGCGCAGGCCAGGTTGGACGCCGAGGAAGCACTGATCGCATCGCCACAGGGGAAGGCGTTCGTCACCGCGTTCCGTGCGGCGTACTCGCAGCTGTCCGAGAACCGGCTGGACAAGCGCATCGTGCGGAACGGCAGCCGGTCTGTTCGGACATCAGCGAGGCAGGTGCGGATGTGGCGCTGACGCGGTTGCCTTTGCGCCTCGCGTACCACGCGATCACGCCGGATGGCACGCAGACGAAGAAGATCTTTGATCTGGTGGTGCGGCACTTATGTCCAGTGATGTGCCCTTTTAAATCCGGGTAGTCCCTATTAGGTCGATCTACGCGGCGGGCTGTTTTTCAGGTATTCGTCGTGGACCTGCCGTGGGGTGCGGTAGTCGAGCGCGGAGTGGCGGCGTGTCGTGTTGTAGCGGAGTTCGACGTATCGGGTGATGTCGCGGCGGGCGTGTTCGCGGGTGGGATAGGCGGTGCGGTGGGCCCGTTCGTTCTTGAGGGCGGCGAAGAATGATTCGTCCATGGCATTGATGTCCCCTATTCTAGTAGGGGGCACTGTCCGGAAGAAAAAAGGCACCTAGTGCCTCCGCGGACCGCTACACACGTCTATCTGTCAGCGCGGGGCAACTGTGCGAATCTCGACGTGACCCCCACGGAGACAGCGAGACACAGACCTGCCAGCGGAATCTCCGCGACGCACATCAGCAGGAGCGCCTCCGCGTAGTCGCCGCCCGACTTCGCGGTCACCACGTCGAACCAGGCATCCGTGAAGAAAAGCGTGCTGGAGACGGCAGCCGCCGGGGACGCGAAGATGCTGCGCCGGCGGAGCAGCGCGGCGGTGATCACCAATGCCAGTACTTCCATGACGTCCAGTCCCATCCAGGCCAGCCCCCAGCGTCGGATGACATAGGTTCCGCTTCCCTGGAAGATGCCGAGGAAAAAAATCCACGGAATCAGAGAGATCGCGCAGAAGAGAAGAACGTTGGATATTCTCCGCACGGATAGAACACCTAGCTCGCTCTGCATTCTCTTGCCCACGGATCTGATTCTAGCAGTAATGTCTCATGGCGAGTTCGACGATAGTTTTTCGGCTGGCTATGTTGCGTCGGCCGGTGTCGTGGTCGACGACGACGGTGAGAGTGGTGGCCCTTGCGGTAGGCGATCTCGTTCATGCTGATCCGGGTCAGGTCCTCGAAGCGGTCGAGGGTGCCGGTGAGGTCGGCGATGACATGGGTCGTGATGTCGTCGACGGTGCGAAACGCCACCCGAAGCAGCTCGGCCAACTGCGTCTTGGCCAGGTGCTTCACCAGTCAGACGCAGGTCTGTTCGACATCGCGGGTGAATCCCGATCCCGGTCGTGCCCAAGAGGTCGCGGACACGAACACGTGATGCTCCGGGCAGCGCACGCGGGGAAGATCCGCCTCGAGGTAGACCTAGACGGTGCCCAGATCCGGGGCTCGCCAGCGGCGCCGTCCCACATTCTTGTCGTAGCCGGGACACGTCGTTCCACAGCGGGAGCATCGTCCTGATGCGCTTTTTGGGTTCATGGACGGTTGAGGATCGTGTTTCGATCCTAAGCCTGGCGACGAGGACGGAGTGTGCCACGTGGGAAGTGGTGGGTGGGGCGGTCGGCGAGCATCGGCATGATTTCAGATGACATCTTTCGCCATCGACCTTGATGTGGCGAGGAGATTCGCCGGTGGCAGGGTTATCTACGCGACGAAGATAAATCACGGCGATGGTATGACCATATCAAAATCGCCGGATTCTGACGTTTTGGTGCGACGCATCATAGGGGTGGAACTGTGGTCATATTAGTAGTCGATCTCATAGGATATGAGATCGACTACTGGCCTGTGGGTGTGCCATTCGCAAGCGACAAAGACATGATTCACCGGCGCAGTTCTTGTCGAGGTGATCGACTGCATCTGCCCGTTCTGCGACGCGCGACTGCGGGCTGCGGTCGCCGACACCGGAAACCCGATCCTTGGCAAGGGCCGTGCTGTGCGACTTCGCGCCCACGACTTCGTTCGGGAGTGCCCGGTCTGCCATCAGAAGATCACGGGGCTCGTCGTCGAGTTCCTGCCGCCGCTCTGATCCCGGCCTGCACCGAAGATCGGTAGCTGCGCCATCGCAACCTCCAGTCCCGGCTTTTGCTGTCGTGGCTGGTGATGCGGCCGGTCTGCCCGACCTGGGCGAATGGCCTGTTCTACCTGGCCTGGCCGGGGCGCCGGGGGAGTCGGGCCAGGGTGTCACGTACCCGGAGGGCCCGCTTCGTCCGAGCTGGCCGAATCACAGGAGCTGGCCCGACCGGACACCCTTCTCGCTGGCCTGTGATGGCGTTGGGTGTCTGGTCGATCGCTCGACGGCAGCGGGCGACTCGCATGGGGCTGTGACGCGGCTGATCGCTGCGTCGGTGTGGGTCGGTCCGGGTCAGTCGGGCGACTCCTCGTCGACCACGTTGATGCCCAGGGCGCTGGCGAACAGGTGGGCCAGGGTGACCATGTCGCTGCTGGCCACCACGGCGCCGGCCATGCTTGTCACTCCGCTGGCGCCCTCCAGCGTGCAGTTGATCAGGCGGGTGCCGTCCATCCGCGCTCCGGAGAGCTGTGCGCCGCTCAGATCGCAGGTCCTGAAGGTCGCCCCCCGAAGGTCGGCGTCGTGAAAATCGGCCTGTCTGAGGTTGCAGTCGACGAACAGGGAATCCGTTGCGGTGGACGACTGGAAGCTGGAGAAGTCAAGTCGGCAGTCCCGAAAGGTCACGTCACGCAGTCGTCCGTTGGCCCAGGAAAACCCGGTCATCCTGCATGCTGTCATCTCGACGCGGACCAGGGACGAGTTCGTCGCCTGCAGGTTCGACAGGTTGGATCGCTCGGCGACGGTGTCCATCACCATGGCCCGTGAAAGCCGCGTGCCACTGAGGTCGGAGTTGGCGATACGACACTTGTCGATCTCTACCGCAGCGGAGTTCTGGCCGGAGAGATCGCTACCGTCGAACAGGGTGCTGGTATAGATGCCGTCGTCGTCGAGTCCCGGCGCGCTGACCGCGGTGAGCGACGCTGGTACCGCAGGGGCTGCGGGCCGGCGTGTCTGGGCTTCTCGCGGTGCTCGTCTGGAACGTGTGGGGGGCATGGCGGGCAGTGTAGTGCGCCGTGAACCGGTGGCTTGCATGCGTGCACGGACCGTGAAGCGCGGTGGGTGTCTCGGCTGGAGGATTCCGCTGCTTGTCGATTGTCCGTGGAGTTTCGGCGGGCGAGTCATGATCACGCTGGTCGCGTCGGCGGTCAGGGATTTGCGGATTACCTGGAAAGCGACGGGTGTGGTATCAGCAGCTGACCATGGGCGAGGGTTTTCTTGTCATTGCAGGACTGGTCTGCGAAGATGATACGGACTGGAGTGAGAATCGTAGGGCAGCCGAGGTCGAGATCGCGCTTATCGGCGCCGAGGGCGACTCCGCAGAGATCTCAATGTGATATGCCGACTCGCCAGGCGGCGTAGTCGCGGGCGGCGTGAACCCATGGCCCGCCGGTCCCTTCGGTGGCTTCCCGGTAGGTCCACAGGCCGGCGACGAGTGCGGCGAACGCGGTCAGCGTGGCGCCGTCAGTCGGCCAGCCTGGACGGGTCGCTGCCCATGCTTCGGCGTCGTGCGGGGTGTGCCCAACCTGGATGAGTCGGATGACCAGGAAAGCCCGGTCGACCCAGCTGGCCGCGGCACCGGGAAAGCCCCAGTCGATCACGTGGACGTCGCCGCTGTCGTCGATGACGAACTGGTCGGCGTGCAGGTCGGTGTGGACAAGGCGGTCGCCGCGTACGGCCTGGGATGCGAGCGAGGCCCATCCGTCCATCTGGTCGACGTCGACGCCGGTTACAACATGCGGGGCGACGGCACGCAGACGACTCCACCAGTCCCGGACACTCCACCGCTCGTGCAGGCCGCGTACCCCTGGGGCTGGCAGGGAGCTGATCCGGTCCAGCGTCTGCCCGACGACAGCGAGATCGGCCGAGCCGGGGGAGAGGTCCGCAGGCCGGCCTGACAGATATTCGAAGCCGACGATGAGCCATGGCTCGCCGTCCGCTTCGACGTCCTCGGCGAAGATCACGGCCGGGGCGACGCTGGGGGCGAGTGTTCCGGCCGTGATCTCGTTGCGCAACCAGCGCATCCGTCGGCAGATTCCGCGGACGGCCTTGACGAACACCGCCCCGCCGCGGGTGTGGACGACGGCGGCAAGGTCGTTGTTCTGACCGCCTGGCACCGCCACTACGGAGTCCACCGTGCCCAGGTGACGCCCGGCGGCCTGGCGCACCACAGCGGGAAGCGAGTCCCAGCGGTCCACCACGGTCAGATCCTCCCTCTATGGCCGCGGGATTCGGGTTTCCTCGTTCTCGTTACCGTCCTTGCCGGAGGCGGAACAGTTTCCCTCGTCCGAGCACTCGCCGTGTCGGCCCTCGACAGCGAGAGGCCACAGGTCGGCGTCGAGGGTGTATCCGGCTGCGGTGATCGCGGCCAGGGTACGCATGCGCTCAGCGGCGGTGTCGGCTGCCTCCCCGGTGGGGCCGCTGGGGATGTGGTGGATGTACCGGCCGGCGATCTGGTGGCAGAAGTTGGTGTAGCCGCGGGTGTAGAGCAGGAAGGTGTGCCAGCCGATATCGACGAGGCGGCTTGGAACCAGGCGGGCGTCCGGGGTTGCGGCGCTGGCAGCGAGGAACGCCAGCGTCTGGTCCATGATCCTGACCGCGAGGTCGCACAGCATCCCGAAGGCCCTCGTTCCCACCAGGTCGTTCCCACTGGCAGAGACCGATCCGGCCGCCTTCGTGCGCGTGATCGTGAGGTGTTCGAAGGTCTTTGGCGAGAAGCTGCACTCCGGCCTTGCCCACAGCTTCAGCAAGAACTTCGTCCAGTGGTACTCCCGTCGCCTCGCCGCCGTCTTCGGCGCGAGGGAGGCACGAGTGCTCTCGGTGTCTCCGGGCAGCTTTGACACGGCGATGGGCAAGCTCGAAGCCGACCCTGGAGCATCGGATCTCCTGAAGGTCTCGGCGATCAAGCGCTTCGGCGAGCCCGAAGAGATCGCGGCGGTGCTGGCGTTCGCGGCGAGCGAGGCTCCCGGGTATCTCACGGGCATCGACATCCTCGTCGACGGCGGCACGCGCGCCGGCCAGGAGTTCAGGTCGAAGTCGTGGCGCCCGGAGAACCGATCGCGGTGCGCCCTGGCACCGAGTCATGTTCGATTCGGTGCCAGGGCCGTCCGACCTCAAGATAATCAACGCCGTTGACGTCGTCTCGCTTCATGATCATAAAAAGCCACTCGACGAGAACGGCACCTGGTGGCACCGCCCGATCGGGCGACCCGCGATGATGTCCGGGCGGCGGGACTGATGGGTTGACGTCCTCCCCCGTCTGAAGGCGGGGGATTCCAACTCCTACACACCCGTCAGATGAGGAGGTGCGCGGTGTTGGGGTTCGCGGTTCACGGGCTCCGGCGACCCGGCGCCTCCCCGCGCGGTCACGGCCCGTCCGGCCGCGATGTTCCTAGCCGCGTTCACGTCGGCGTTGGCCGTGTGCCCGC
>NZ_JALKFT010000066.1:0-8455 GCF_023242945.1 Frankia umida | reverse complement strand
CACCGATCCCACCGACGGCCACTCCCACCTGCGCAAATACAGCCACCGAACCACTCACCCGAGCTGAACAGCTACCAGCGCCCAGCTTCCCGCATGGTCGATCGTCCGGACAGAATTCACGATCAGGTCGGCTCCCCTGTGACTGCGACACCCGACGTCGCCATTCGAGCATCTGTCCACGACCTCTTTCAGCGGAAACTCTTTTTTGAATACCGGCGATCCATGCTGTCGATGATGGTCGGCCATCGGACTTGACTCCGCCGCGAATGTGGCTCTACCGCGGGCCTGACCGTGCGGCGGGAAATCCGTCGGTCTTTCCAGAACACCACGCTCTCCACTGCTTTCCGCCAAAAGAGGCGCCACTGTGGACGACGTCGAAAGCCCTCGCCAACGCACACTGTGCCCGTCGGATAGCGCTCTGAACCCATACGTCCGGGCATGGACCGCCGCGGCGGGCCTAGCCTGGGCAACGACGGTCGGGCCGGGCGGGCCGGTGGGGCCCGGCGGACCGGTCGGCTCGGCCGGGCAGGCCGGGCAGGCGGCCGGGTGGCCGGGTGGCCGGGTGGCGATGAGGTGGAGGCGGCGGGGTGGCGGAGTTCGACGTGGTCGTGGTTGGTGCGGGGGCCAGTGGGGCGGTGCTGGCCAGCCGGCTGAGTGAACGCGCCGACCGCCGGGTGCTGCTGGTCGAGGCCGGCAGTGACCATCCGAGCACCGAGGACTTCCCGAAGGAGCTGCTCGACTCCGGGCTCATGGCGGCCATGCTGCCCGGGCATCCGAACAACTGGGGTCTGCTGGCCAACCTCACACCCGACCTGCCCTACACCGTGGCCCGGGGCCGGGTCCTCGGCGGTTCGACCGCCCTCAACGGGACGTATTTCATCCGTGGCCGCCGGGCCGACTTCGACCACTGGGCCGCCGCCGGGCTCGACGAGTGGTCCTACGAGCAGGTGCTGCCGTTCTACAGACGCCTCGAGCGGGATCTCCAGTACGGCGAGTCCGACCTGCACGGTGGGAGCGGGCCGATCACCGTCACCCGCGAGATCGCCCATCCGCATCCGGTGACCGAGGCGTTCGCCGAGGCCTGCGCGAGCCGCGGCTACCCGTACGAGGCGGACAAGAACGGCGAGCAGCCCGCCGGGTACGGCCCGCTGCCCGTGAACGCGGTCGACGGCATCCGGCTCAACACCGGGATCACCTACGTGAACCCGGCCCGCCACCGGCCGAACTTCGAGGTGCTCGCGAACACCCGGGCCCTGCGCGTGGTGCTGCGCGACCGCGTCGCGGTGGGCGTCGAGGTCGACACCGGCGGCCAGCGGCGGACCATCACCGCCGGCGAGGTGGTGCTGAGCGCCGGAGCGATCATGTCGCCGCATCTGCTGGCCCTGTCCGGTATCGGCCCCCGGGCGGACCTCGAGGCCGCGGGCATCCCGATGATCCTCGACCTGCCGGCCGTGGGCAAGGGGTTCACCGACCATCCGGACCTGTCCTTCACCTGGCGCTCCCGACGTCCGATCCCCCCGGTCACCCCCGGGACGCCGGCGTTCGAGTCGGTGCTCAACTTCCCCTCCGGTTCGGCCGCCTACGGCGAGGACCTGGAGATCATGCCGTCGCTGCGGTCGCTGGCCGACATCGCCGGCCTCGGCGCCGCCGTCGGCCGCGACCACACCGCGACGGCGCGGATGATCCGACATCCGGTGGCCACGCTGCGCGCGCTGCGCGGGGTGTCGATCAGGCGGCTCGCCCAGCAGGCCGCGCACCGCAACGAACTGTTTCTCGCCATCGCCCTGCAGCAGGCGGAGGCCCGCGGCACCATCACCACGGTCTCGGCCGACCCGCTGGCCCAGCCGCGCATCGACTACAACTACCTGTCGACCAGACGCGACCTCGCCCGGATGCGCGAGGTCGTGCGCGTCACCGTCGACCTGCTGACCTCACACCCGTTCGCAGACCTGTTCGGCGAACTCGGCGAACTCGACCGCCTCACCCTCGAGGACGACGACGCCCTCGACACCTGGATGAAGGCGCATCTGGCCACCGCCATCCACGCCAGCGGCAGCTGCCGGATGGGCGCCGCGGACGACTCCGAGGCCGTCGTCGACCAGCGGGGCCGCGTGCACGGCATCACCGGGCTACGGGTGGCCGACACGTCCATCCTGCCCACCGTCCCGTCTCGCGGCCCCGCCGCCACCGCCATCATGATCGGCGAACGCATCGCCTCGTTCATCGACCAGCCCGCCGAGCAGGGCCGTCCCGGCTAGGTCTGGACGAAGCGGGTGCCGCTGGCGGAGAGCAGGAAACCCCGGCCTCGGCCGGGTCCGCCCGGTGGGTAGGTGAAGTACCGGCCGCTGATCGGATCGGACTCCCCCGGCTCCGGTTCGAGCACCAGGCGGGTGGACGCCGACTTGAGCCGGCTCGCCGACGACGTGTAGTCGGCGGTGCGCAGTTCGCCGATGCGCGCGGTGACGACCAGCCGGACCCGCGGGTGGCGTTCCTGGAGGAAGGCGTTCAGGCTGTCGCCGAGTCGGGTCACATCGTCGACCAGCAGCAGCGTGGGCCGGTCCTCACCGGCGGCCCGCTGGGCGAGCGTGGTCGCGGCGTCGAGGTCACGGACCCGGTCAACGGCCGAGCAGCCGGTCAGCGGCGAATCCGCGGGGGCCGCCGCGTAGATGGCCACCGTGTCGCCCAGGCCGGCCCGGGCGAGCCGCGCCAGACGACACAGCAGTGTGCTCCGGCCGCTGCGGGGCGGGCCGTACACCAGCGCCGGGCTGGCTTCCGCCAGTTCCAGGCAGGCCGGCACGACCTCGCCGCCCGCGACGGTGAGACCGACCGGAAGCACCAGCATGTCACCGTCGCGGCGCGCACCCCCGTCCGCCGTCAGGTCGTCCGGTTCGACGACGGCGGGCAGGGCCCGAACACGTCGCGGCCCGGCCCCGGCGCTGGCACCGTCCGCCCAGATCGGGGGCGAGGCCGGCGAGACCATGCCCGGGATCGCCACCTGGACCTCCATCAGCAGGTCATTGCCGGTGGTCCACAGGCCACGGCCGGGCTCGCCCCGGGGGATCGCCCGCCGTCCGATGGTGAGATCGCCATAGGCGTTACGGTCGGCGAGGCGCAGCACGAGCCGTTGGGGTGCGCGGGCGGCGATCTCGCTGCGCACCCGGGTACCGACGATGGACGCGGCGACCGCCACCTTGGCCGCGGGCCCCGCGCCGATCACCGCGGCGAAGTCCTCCAGTACCGAGATCCCCTGCTTGGACGTGACGGACTCGTGCGCGTTCAGGAAGCCACCCAGGTTGTCGATCAGCAGAACCGACTGGGCCTCGGCCGCCCGCCGTGGCGCGTCCAGACCCCCCAGCCGGGCGATCCGGGCCCGCAGGAAGGCCAGCAGGTTCGCCTGCCGTTCCAGCTCGTCGCCGACGATGACGTTGCCGGCGCAGTGCTGGAGCCCGGCGAGATCCCGCAGGTCGCCGCCGGCGAAGTCCAGCACGTACAGATGCAGTTCGGTCGGCGGCAGCGCGGCGGTGAGACTGATCGCGAGCGAGGTCAGCGCGGTGCTGGCGCCGGCACCCGGAGCACCGAAGACCAGCAGGTTGCCGGCGTCGAGATGCCAGGCGATGGTGGGCTGGCGGGCATGCTCGGCCTCGTCGGGACGGTCGCCGCGGGCGAAGTACGCCGCGAGCCCGGCGGGGTTTCCGGGGATCACCTCACCCGCCCGGGCCCGGGCCCAGACCTCGTCCAACGTCAACGAGGCGGGCAGCGCCGGCGGCCAGACATCCGCGACCGGCCGTACCTGGCGCCAGCCCAACGCCAACCGGTAGGCCTGCCACACGCCGGAGATCAACCTGCCCAGCTCGGACCGATCGTCGACCTCGCCCGCTCCCTCCGCTCCACCTGCCCCACCTGCTGCGACGCCCGTCCCGCCGGCGCCGCTGCCGGCCCCGATGGCGGCGATGGCCGCGCCGCCCAGGCCCACTCCGCCCGAGCCGGCAGCGCCCAGGTTGGCAGCGCCCAGGTTGACGCTGCCCGGGCCTGTGGTGCTCGAGCTGGCGCTGTCCAGGTTGGTGCCGTCCGAGCCGAGTCCGTGCAGCAGCGTGAAGGGCGCGAGGCGGACCGCGTCCTCCTTGGTGGCCTCGACGGGGCCGGAGGGATAGCCGGCCTGGAAGGCGAGCACCCGGTTGTCGATCCGGGCCAGTCCGCGGCCGGACGTGGTGAACCGGGCGGCGTCGGGCAGGTCGATGAGACGCAGCGAGTCCTCGACGTCGAGGAGCTTGAGGGTCATCCGCAGCTGGGTGTTGCGTTTGATCTCGTCATAGTTGCGCACCGAGGCGGGACTCTGCGTCGCGAACAGCAGGTGGACGCCGAGCGAGCGGCCCCGTTTGGTCAGGTCGATGATGGTCGCCAGCTCGTCGGGGAGCTCGTCGGCGAGGATCTGGAACTCGTCGATGATCACGATGAGTCGGGGCAGTTCGTCGGCGATCTGCTCGATCTTCTGCGCGCCGCGGGCGAACAGCAGCCGTTCGCGGCGCAGCAGCTCGGTGCGCAGGTAGCGCAGGGCCCGTGCGGCCTCGTGCAGGTCGGTGTCGCTGACCAGGCCGACGCAGTGCGGTAGCCGGGTGAGCTCCTGCAACGACGTGCCGCCCTTGAAGTCGAACAGGCCGATGATCACCTGGTCGGGTGAGTACCGGGTCGCCAGGCCGACGACGATCATCTTCAGCAGTTCGCTCTTGCCGGATCCGGTCGCACCACCGAGCAGGCCATGCGGGCCGTGGCGGACGATGTCGAGCTCGAACGGCCCGTCCTCACCGAGGCCCACCGCGATCGCGAGGCTGCCGGGGTCACGGCGGGCCATCGCCCAGTGCATGCGGATGGCCTCGCCAAGCCGGTCGGACGGCTGCGCCAGATCGAACGGGACGAGGTCGGCCAGCCGCACCTGGGTCGGCAGCGGCGTCTGGCGCTCGGCGACCAGCGGATCGTCCAGGCGTGCCAGCATCCGCGCGCAGTGCTCGGCGTCGTCCGCGTCGAGCGGTGCCGGATGCGCGCCGGAGGTGACCCGACCGGTCCTGATGTCGGCCTGGGTGAGGGTGTCGTCGGGGCCGAACTCGATCAGGGTGGTGGTCAGGTTGGGGGGTGGGGCGTCCACGATGATGGCCGACGCGTCGGCCGCGAGCGCCCGGCGGAAGGCGAGGCTGGATCCGGGCCGCAGCCGCGGGCCGTCGACGATCAGCAGGGTGCGGACCGCCTGTATCCGCTCGGAGGACGCGCCGTCCGGCCGACTGAGCAGCGTCGGCGAGCCGGCGGAGCCCGCACCGGCGCCGGCGCTGGCGCCGGTCAGCCAGGCGGCGGCCTCGTCGAAGGCGCGCTGCGGGTCGGCGGCGGCGTCGATGCACCGCACCCGCGGATCCCCGGTCGTGTCGTCGCGCAGATGCGGGAGCCACTTGAGCCACTCCCAGTCGGTGGTGTCCTCGACCAGCAGGCCGATCCGCAGGTGAGCGGGCCCCTGCGCGCAGCACGCCTGGCAGATCGCCGCGCGAACCAGGCCCAGCACGTCCGGCCGCGGTCCGCGCAGCGTCACGAGCTCGCCGCGGTCCAGGCTGAACGTCAGCGGGACGGACACCAGACCCCCCGAACGGGCCACCCGCTGCCTGATCTCAGCGCCGGCCTGGTCTCCCCGTTCGACCGGTGGACGCCAGTCCAGGTGCCCGACGGCGACGAAGACGTCCAGAAAGTCGCTGTCGGTGGGACCGCGCTCCCACAGGGCCGCACCCAGCTGGTCGGCCAGGTGAACCCAGTCGGCGGCCGTCGGTGTGACATCCCAGCGGCGCCGCAGCTCCTGGTGTCGCGCCTCGTCCAGCCTGGTGTCGAACGCGACGAGTTCCGCCGCCTGCTCGGCGGCTCCGCGGCGCACTTCGCGGCGGCGACGCAGCCGGCTCTCCACGAACGAGAACACGACGATGATCGCGCCCAGCGCGGACATGAGCGCGTAGATCATCTGCCTGGTCATGACGAACAGCAGGCCGGCGAGGACCAGCGGCGCGGCCAGGGACGCCCAGTTGAACGGGCTCGCCCGGCCCGGCTCCCGGGGTGTCGGCGGCAGCGCGACGACGTCCGGTGCCCGCGGCGGCATCGGACGGGCGGTGCGGTGGAACGGCACGGTCGGGCGATGCCTGGTCGGTGCACCCAGCGCCTGGCCCGACCGGGTCACCGCAGCGCCCACGCGGGTCAGGCGCGCGATGGTGCCCCAGATCGCGAGCACCGCGCCGGGGCGCAGGACCTGGTCGTCCGCGGGGGTCTCGCCGTCCACGGTCAGTTCGTCGACCGCCCACCGGCAGGTGACCTCGTCGCCCGCCACGGTGAGCCCGGCCGCCGCCTCCTGACGGCTGTCGACTTCGACCAGTGGCCCGTCGAACGGGTCGACGACCAGCGACACCGCCTGCCCCTGCGGCACCGCCAGCCGCGACCCGGCGCCCGGGCCGGTGACAACCACCAGTTCCCACCCCGCGAGGTACGACGTGGACGCCACCCTGGGCAGCGCAACGGCCAGTTCGGCGCGAGCGGCCGACTCGGCGCGAGCGGTCAGTTCGGCGCGGGGCTGCGGCACGGGGGCCCACAGGTCCATCGCCGACCCGGCCGCCACGACGCCACCGCCCTCCAGCTCGATCATCGGCACCCGCCAGGAACCACCGCCGCCGGCCGGCCCGATCGTCGGCACCCAGCCGGAACCACCGCCGGCCGGCAGGCTGGCCGCACCTGGCCCGGCCAGGGCCTTGCGGTGCTCGGAGCCGTACCTGGCCACGGGCTCGGCCGGCGCCACCTCGACGCCATCGACGATTCCGCAGATCGCCACCGGCACCTCAGGCCCGAACGACTCGCCCTCCACCACCAGCCCGAACTCGCCGAGCGGCCCGAACAGCGCCGTACCCAGCTCCCGCACGGTCGCGTCCGCCCGGACCTCCACCGACCAGTCCCACGCCCCGCCGCCCATCGCGACCGCCCGCACCCTGATGATCATCGTGTGATCGCCCCCGTCACATGCCGCTCCCACGCATCAGCTGCGACCATCTCCTCAACCTTCTGCCACCCGAACCGAGCATCCTCCAGGCCGCAATCACGCGCGACAGGTGCTCGCTTCCAGCTCAGCGGTAACGTTCAACAATTGCTTCCGCTTTTATGAGGACCTCGAGCACAGCCAGTTTCTGATCCTCGAGCGGAGGACCAAATCCAATTATCGCGATATTATTATCTAAGTATCGCGATATCATTGACCATGCCATGGAGGGCATGGTCGTCCGAGCGGGCCACATTTGCAAGCAAGCAAGTCAGAGCCTCAAGGGCCGAGTAAGAATCATCGATTCCGACCCGATCTGAAGAGACACTCTCCCGAAGCACTCGCAGCTTCCTAAGAATTTCCGCGTTACACACCTTGCCACCACCGCCACCACCCGACCCTGCAGAATCGGAAAACCCTGGAACTATCGCCGCAATGAACCTTCCTTCCGCCCTCTAGGAAATATCTGTGATTTCGGTTCACTTCATCGGCGAGCAGAAGAAGGCAGCCGGACATTTTACCATCTACATCAGGGTTACCACACAGAACTCCACTCTGGCCGGCTACCAGGAGTCCGAGCAGCACCTAACCTGACAGCGTCCAACCTCTGCCGCCCCACTGGATTTCAACCTTGAAGCGACTCGATACAACGCCATCACGATCAAAGCCGTGGAAGAAATTCGACGACATTCCTCATAATCTGATGATGACAGACCGGGCATTTCTCGACAAACTCGTGAGTGCTCATACGTACGGACATGTCATCACTGAGAATCGGGTTACCACCATCGGCGAGCGCAGCCCGCAGCCTCGCATCACAGAACCGACAAATATAGCCCACCACCTCGGCCAAAATTGCACCGGAAAAATCCTCCTTGCACGCCCTGCCCGCTGCAACTTTCGCGTCTAGTCCGGCGAGTTCGACGCCTCGGTTCCAGTGCATCAAATAATAGATCGGCGGAAGATGAAAATATTTTACGACAACCCTTCTTATATTTCCCTGAGATGCCCAGTAAAGATCCTCGTTCGGCACGTATTTCCGCACTTCAACGTCACTTTCAAAGGGGACTTCAGCCGGCCAGTAATCGACCTCGTGCCCCACGACATCGGCACCGACTATCGCCATCTTTCAACTCCGATCATGTGTCGGACAAGGATCTCCGAGTCTGGTGAATTAGGCACTATAATAACATCTTCAACATTTACTGTTGTTGCATACACAGCTCCACCATCGGCAAATCTCATCGCCACGTCCGGGTCGGCCGTGAAAGAAATCATTGATTTTTTTCCGAAAGCGTTTATTTCAGTACCAAATTCGATGTGCGCGTCAACATACTAAGGAGAACGAAAGTAGCTGGACTCGCTACCAGTTGATGTAGGCGAGGTGGGGATCACCGAAGAATCCCATGA
>NZ_JALKFT010000065.1:0-8592 GCF_023242945.1 Frankia umida | reverse complement strand
GTATACCCAGGGTTGCCGTCCAAGAGCGGATCGGATTGTCGCGGCTCGGTTCCTGGCCGCTTTCCCATCCGCGGCCCCGCGCCGCGGCCCTTTGGGGGCGCCGCCCCGGGCCCCCGCCTCGGGGTGTCCTGCGGCGCCGAGACCGGCTCCCCGTTCGATGCTGTCGACCCGGACGACGATGTCGCCGGCCCGGATGCCGCTTCCGTGGTCGGCGCCTGGGTCCGCGGCCTCGGGGAGAGGACGGTCAGCAGCCGCTCGACCTCGGCCAGCTCGGCGGTTCGGGAACCGGACGCCGAGACATAGCCGTCCGGGCGCAGCAGGACGAACCCCGCCGGCCCGTCCGCCACATGCTCGTGGCTGACCAGGCTGGGGAAGCGGTCGGTCACGGCCCGGGCGGCCCCCACCAGGCTGTCCGCGACCTGCCCGGTGGACCCGTCCGGCCTGGTCGGTGCCGCGGGTCCCCTCGTCACCAGACGCAGCCGTCCCGCGGCCGTGGCGGAGCGGATCGGTCCGGCGGCCGGGATCCAGGCCGGGGTGCGCGCACCCGCGGGCGGCAGGCCCCGCCGGGACGCCCGGCCCAGCCCCCTGCCGCCCAACCCCCTGCCGCCCAACCCCCTGCCGCCCAGCCCTGCGCCGCGCAGCAGCCCGCCCGGCGACAGCGCCCCCGCGGGCTCGGGCTCGCCGAGCAGCAGCGGATAGCGGGTTCGCCAGCCGGCCAGCAGCGGCGCGTACCAGCGGCGCAGCGAACCGGTCCGCTGCAGGACATCCCAGCCGGCGTTGCGCACCCGGGCCTTCGCTCCGCGCAGCACCGCCAGCCGGATCAGCCGGGCGGCTGTCTGGACCGTCTGCTCGGCGGCCTGGCGCCGCTCGGGGTCATAGGTGTCCAGCACCGACTCGGCCAGCCGGCCCTGCACGACGCCGGCCAGCTTCCAGCCCAGGTTGCGCACATCGGACAGGCCCAGGTTGAGGCCCTGCCCGCCGATCGGGGAGTGGGTGTGCGCGGCGTCCCCGATCAGGAACGCCCGGCGTAGCCGCAGGGTGGCGGCGATCCGCTCCTGGCTGGTGAACGTGGTCAGGGTGCCCAGCGCGCCGACGGTCAGCCCACCCGGCCCCCGCAGATCCACCAGTCGCTGGACGAGCTCGGTGCTCAGGGCGGTGTCCGGTGCCAGCGGCGAGGCCAGCCGCACGAAACCACCGGGCAGCGGCGCGCACAGCAGCGGACCGGCCTGGCCGAAATGGTAGTGCAGCTCGTCGCGGGCGAAGCCGCCGTCGACGATCCCCTCGGCGAGCAGCACCGTGAGCGGGACATCCCCGCCGGGAAACTCGATGCCGAGCCGCTGGCGGACAGCGCTGCCCACCCCGTCCGCACCGATCAGCCAGTCGGCCGTGATGGTCTCGGTGCCCGCCGGCCGCGTCACCTCGACGACGACCCCGTGCTCGCTGACGGTGAGATCGGTGGCGCGGGTCGACCACTCGACCGCCACCCCCTGCTCGGTGAGCGCTTTGCTCAGCAGCCGGCTGGTGTGCTCCTGGGGGAGCACCAGCGGCCGGTTGCGCGGGTCAAGCCCGATGCGCACGGTCCGCCGTCCGGTGAGGTAGTAGTTCATCGCGTGCGGCGCGAAGCCGAGCTGTCGCGCCTCGTCGAGGACGCCGAGGTCGTCGAGGACCTCCAGGGCCGGTGGCCACAGCAGGATCGCCCGCGACCCCGTCCCGGCCGCGTCGGCGGCGTCGATCACACGGACGCTGGTCCCGAGTCGGGTGAGGACCGCGGCGAGGGCCAGGCCGCAGGGGCCCGCTCCCACGATCAGGACGGATGTCGCACTGCTCATTGCGGTCTCCTTGAACGGTGCACGGGTGGACGTAGGGGTCAGCGGGTCGCGACCAGCAGCCCGGCGAGCCACTGCTGGACGGCCCGCGCTGCCGCGCCGGCGTGCTCGGTGATGAGCGAGAAGTGATCGGCCGCCAGGTCGGTGGCGGTCTCGACGTCGGGCCAGTCCGCCTGCCACGCGGTGTCCGGTGACCAGGCGGGCAGCGGCCGGGCCGCCCGTACGAGCAGCGTCGGCGCGTGCAGCGTGGCCCGTGGCGCGTCGGCCAGCAGCCGCAGATAGCCACCCATCGCCGTGAGCCGGACGTCGTCGACGGGCGTCAGTTCGTCCAGATGCTCGGCCATGCCGGCCAGCAGCGCCGGTCCGACGTGGGTGAACGCGGCACCGGCCGGCTGGTAGGAGTCGAGCAGCGCCAAGGCCAGCGGGCCGGTGTCGAGCTCCTCCAGCCGCTGGGCGACCAGGTGCGCCAGGGTTCCGCCCGAGGAGTAGCCGACCAGCACGAACGGCCCGTCCTGCGCCACCGGCCGCAACGTCTCGACGATCGCCTCGACCAGGGCCTGCCTGGACGCCGGCAGCCGCTGGCCGTCGAGGTACCCGGGTAGCGCCAGGGCCCAGACGCTCGCGGTTCCGACCAGGTGCGCGGCGAACCGGGCGAACTGGTAGGGCCCCGAGGTCGCCAGCACCGTGGGCAGGCAGACCAGTGCCGGTAGCTCCCGGCCTTCGGCCAGGCGGGTGAGCGCCGGTCGTTCGCCCGGGCCGGGATGTTCGAAGGTGGCCCTGAACCGGGCCGTCTGCGAGATCGCCTCGGTGAACTCGGCCAGCCGGCCGGTCTCCCGGGCCTGCTGGAACAGTGCGCTCAGCAGGCTCTGGGTGCTGCGCGGTTCGGCCGGTCCACTGGTCTGGCGTGGAATGGCGGCGGACGCGGCCGGAGCCGGCGCGGTCTGGGGATGGTCGTCCCCAGCGCCGGGAAGTCGCGCGCGCAGGTACCGGGCGAGTTCCTGGGGGCTGCCCGCGTCCAGCATGACCCGGGCCGGCAGGTGCAGGCCGGTCGCCGCGCTGAGCCGGTTGCGCAGCTCCACCACGGTCAGCGAGTCGAAGCCGAGTTCCAGGAGGCCGAGGCGGGTGTCGACGCGCCGCCCGCCGCCATGGCCAAGGACCGCGGCGATCTCCGCGCCCACCAGCTCCAGCAGACTGGCTTCCTGGTCGGCGGCCGGCCGGCCGGCGAGCCGTGCCACCGAGATCCGGGTGGACGTGGGCCGGCTGGCCTCGCGGGCCCGCTGGTCTCGCCGAAGCGCGTCGACCGCGGGAATCGTGCGGACCAGGGGCGGTGTGCCGCCGGCCGCCTCGCGGTGGCGTACCAGCTGGGGCCAGTCGACGTCGGCGATCAGCATGGCGGGCTCGTCGTGGTCGAGTACCTCGCCGAGGGCGCGCAGAGCCAGGTCCGGGTCCACCGGGGTGAAACCGCGGCGGCGCAACCGGGCCAGCCGGCCCGCTTCCCCGTCGTGCCCCACCGCCGGGTGCGCCCCCGTGCCGGCGGCGGTGTCCGGCTCGGCCGCTGGCTCGGTGTCGGGCTCGACGTCCGGTTCGGACCAGGCCGTCCAGGCGACCGCCGTGGCGGGCAGGCCGGCGGCCCGCCGGTGTTCGACGAGGGCGTCCAGGTAGGCGTTCGCGGCGGCGAAGGCCGCCAGTCCGGGGCCGCCGAGGGTCGCGGCCGCCGAGGAGAACAGGACGAAGGCCGCCGGGGTCAGCGGACGGGTGACCTCGTCCAGGGTGCGGGCCGCCGTCGCCTTGGCCCGCACCACCTGGGCGAGACGCTCGGGGGTGAACGCGTCGAGCGGCCCCTCGTCGAGCAGCTGGGCGGTGTGGAAGACGGCCGTCAGGGCCCGCCCGCCACGGGGATCAAGAGCCTCACGCAGAGTGACGGCGGCGTCCGGGTCGGCCAGATCGACCGGGAGGACCCGAGCCTGGACGCCCAGCGCGTGCAGCTGGTCGTGCAGCCGCGTGCTGTGGGCGGCGGCGACGTCCGGTCGCACCGTGAGCAGCAGTGTCCTGGCCCCGCCGCGGGCCAGCCACAACGCGGTCGCCTGGCCCAGCGGGGACGTCGCGTCGGTGACCAGGACCGTCCCGGCCAGCCACGACGCACGCGTGACCGGGCTCGTGACCGGGCTCGTGGCCGCCAGTGCGGCAGGTGCCAGCCGGCGGGTGAACAGCCCACCGACGCGCAGCGCCACCTCGTCGTCGGTCTCGCTGGCCGCGTCCGTGCTGGCCTCGGCCCGGTCGGCCGACCGGGCCGAGGCCAGCGCACCCGGGGCCGCCAGGACGCCCACCAGCCGGGCGGCGGCGCGGCTGTCGAGGGTGGCCGGCAGGTCCACCACGGCGCCCCACAGCTGGGGATGTTCGGCGGCGATGCCTCTGGCCAGACCCCAGACCATGGCCTGGGCGGGGCTGACCAGCCGGTCCGACCGGCCCACCGAGACCGCGCCGCGGGTCAGCGGCCACAGCCGACCCGTCGCGGCCGTGTCCACCAGCGCCTGCACCAGGGTCAGCGTCTGGATCAGCCCCGCCGGGACCCCCGGGTGCCGCGGTTCGTCGGAGTCGGCCAGAGCCAGCAGGGAGACCACGCCGGCGGCCGACGCCGCCCCGGCTGCCCGCAGCTGGGCGGCGAGCGCCGACCGTTCGATGCCCGCCGCCACCGGCACCCGCGTCACCCGGGCACCGTGCGCCGCCAGCGCCGCGAGGACCGCGTCGGCCAGCGCCGCCCCGCCCGCCCCGCCCGCCTCGGCGCGACCCGCATCGCCGAGGATGGCGTCGTCGGGAATGGCGTCGTCGGGGCTTGGGTCGTCGGGGCTTGGGTCGGCTGGCAGGACGAGCAGCCAGTCCCCGCCGAGCACCGCCGGCCCCGGTTCGCCGCGGCTGTGCCACCGTGGCTGGTAGCGCCAGGAGTCGATCAGCGCCCGCTCACGACGTCCGGTGCGCCAGGCGCCCAGCGCCGCCAGCAGGTCCGCGGATGGCTCGGCCGGCCCGGTTCCCAGGATGTCGGCGAGGGCCTGGCCGTCGCGGCGTTCGGCCGCGGCCCAGAAGTCGACCTCGGCCGGGTCGGCGGCCGCCCCGGTGGGCAGCGCCGATCCCGCGCGCGGGTCCGGGCGGGGGGTGTCGGCGGCGGGCTCGTCCAGCCAGTACCGCTGGCGGGCGAACGCGTAGGTGGGTAGCTCGATCCGGGCGGTGTCGGCGGCGGAGCCACCCAGCGCGGGCGTCCAGTCCACGGTGACGCCCTGGACGTCCAGTTCCGCGAGCGAGGCCAGGAACCGCTGCGGCCCACCGTCCTGGCGGCGCAGGGAGCCGACCACCAGCCCGGTGCCGTCCGCGACCTGCTCGATGGTCTCCTCCACGCTGGCCGTCAGCACCGGATGCGCGCTCGGTTCGACGAACACCCGGTGGCCGTGGTCGGCCAGCAGCCGCACCGTGTCGTGCAGGGCGACGGGTTCGCGCAGGTTGCGGTACCAGTAGCCGGCATCGAGCTCGGCGGTGTCCAGCGCGCCCGCGGTGACCGTGGAGTAGAACGGCACCGGGGATGACGTGGGGGACAGCGGCGCCAACGCGGTCAGCAGCCGCTCCCGGATCGCTTCGACGTGGTGGGTGTGCGAGGCGTAGTCGACCCGCACCCGGCGGGCCCGCACCTGCCGCTGCTGGCAGTGGGCGACCAGCTCGGCGCAGGCATCCGGATCGCCGGCCACGGTCACCGAACGCGGCCCGTTCACGGCCGCGACGACCAGCCGGCCGTCCCACCGGGTGAGCAGCTCGCGGCTGTCGTCGCGGTCGAGGCCCAGGGCGACCATGCCGCCCTGGCCCGCGAGTTCGGTCAACAACTGGCTGCGTAGTGCGACCACACGCGCGCCGTCGGCCAGTGAGAGGCCGCCGGCCGTGACCGCCGCCGCGATCTCCCCCTGCGAATGACCGATCACCGCGGCGGGCTCGACCCCGAAGGATCGCCACAGCGCCGCGAGCGACACCTGCATCGCCCACAGCACCGGCTGCACGACATCCACCCGGTCAAGGGCCGCCGCGTCGTCGGCGACCGCGTCCAGGGACCAGTCGACATGCGGCGCCAGTGCCTGGCCGCACTGCTGCCAGCGCTCCCGGAACGCCTGCGACGAGACGGCGAGCTCCACGGCCATTCCCGGCCACTGCGATCCCTGGCCGGGAAAGACGAACACCGGTCCGCGGCGCCACTGCCCGCGCCCGCCGGTGACCACGCCGTCGGTGTGCGTGCCCAACGCGAGACCGTCGCGGGCCACCTGATCCAGCCCGGCGAGCAGCTGCGTGCGGTCGGCCGCGAGCACCACCGCCCGGTGGGTGAGCCGGGCCCGGGTCGTGGCCAGCGCGTGGGCGATCCCGGGGTCGTCGCCCGGCGGCTGCCCGGCGACGAAACCACGCAGCTGGGCGGCCTGCGTCCGCAGCGCGTCCGCACCGCGGGCGGAGATCAGGAACGGCCGCACGGCCGTGGTGGCGGGCTCGCCGACGTGCGCGCCGACCGGTTCGGGCTCGGGTGCCTGTTCGAGGATGACGTGGGCGTTCGTGCCACTGACCCCGAACGCCGAGACGGCGCTGCGCCGCGGCTCGCCGGTCCGCGGCCACGGCTGCGTCTCGGTCAGCAGCGACACCGCACCGGCGGACCAGTCCAGATGCGGGGAGGGTGCGTCGACGTGCAGCGTGCGAGGCAGCACCCCGTGCTGCATCGCCAGCACCATCTTGACGATGCCGGTGACGCCGGCGGCGGCCCCGGTGTGCCCGATGTTCGACTTGATCGATCCCAGTCGCAGCGCCCGCTCCTGCGTACGGTCCTGACCGTAGGTCGCCAACAGCGCCTGGGCCTCGATCGGGTCGCCGAGAGTGGTTCCGGTGCCGTGTGCCTCCACCGCGTCGACCTGCGTCGCCAGCAGACCCGCGTTGGCCAGCGCCGCGCGGATCACCCGTTGCTGCGCCGGGCCGTTCGGCGCGGACAACCCGTTGCTCGCCCCGTCCTGGTTGATCGCCGAGCCACGCACCACCGCCAGCACCGGATGTCCGAGCCGTCGCGCGTCGGAGAGCCGTTCCACCAGCAGGACGGCGACCCCCTCGCCCCAGCCCGTCCCGTCCGCGGCGGCGGCGAACGCCTTGCACCGTCCGTCCGGGGACAGCCCACGCTGCCGGCTGAAGTACACCCAGCCGGCCGGCGTCGTGAGAATCGAGGTGCCACCGACCAGCGCCAGCGACGACTCGCCCTGCCGCAGCGACTGGACGGCCAGGTGCAGGGCGACCAGCGAGGAGGAGCAGGCGGTGTCGACGGTCACCGCCGGCCCCTCGAGCCCGAACGTGTACGCCACCCGCCCGGACAGCACACTGGCCGCGACCCCGGTCATCCGGTACGTCTCGATGTCCAGCGGCAGGGACGTCAGGTCGTCGCCGTAGTCCTGCGTGCTGCTGCCGAAGAAGACCCCGGTGCGGCTGCCGCGCAGGCTTTCGGGATCGATCCCGGCGCGTTCGAAGGTCTCCCAGGACGTCTCCAGCAACAGCCGCTGCTGGGGGTCGATCGCCACGGCCTCCCGCGGGCTGATCCCGAAGAACTCCGGGTCGAACTCACCCGCGTCATAGAGGAACCCACCCGAACGCACGTAGGACGTGCCCGCCTGGTCGGGATTCGGGTCGTAGAGCGCGTCCAGATCCCAGTGCCGGTCGGTCGGGAAGTCGGAGATCGCGTCGGTCTCGTCGATGACGAGGCGCCACAGGTCCTCCGGTGAGCGCACCCCGCCGGGGTGCCGGCAGGCCATCGCGACGATCGCGATCGGCTCGCGGCGCCGGTCCTGCTCGTCCCGGAGCTGCTGGCGGGCTTCGTGCAGTTCGAGCATCGCGCGCTTGAGGTAGGTGCGGAGCCGCTGCTCATCTGACATGGCGTTACCTCATTGCCTGGATGGGATCACGATGGCGGGCTGCGAGCCGGATGGTCGCGGGCCGGTGGTGGCCGTCGGTCAGAGCGGGCCGAAGGTGCTGTCGAGCAGGCCGAACAGGTCGTCGTCGGACGCGGCGTCGATCCGTTCACTGATCTCGTCGCGACCGGGATCGGCTGTGGCCGTCAACTGCGCCAACAGGTCCTGCAGCGCGCCGGCCACCCGGCGGCGCTCGGTCTCGTCGCTGCTGACCGCGACCGCGGCGGCCAGCCGGTCCAGCTGGGTGTCGATGCCGGTCGCGGGAGTGCCCACGTCCAGTCGGGTGCCCAGGAACGCCGCCACCGCGGCGACGCTTGGATGGTCGAAGGCGAGCGTGGTGGGCAGGCTCAGCCCGGTCGCCGCGCCCAGCCGGTTGCGCAACGAGACAGCCGCCAGAGAGTCGAACCCGAGTTCCTTGAGTGCCCGCCGCGGGTCGACCTCCTGCGGATCCGTGGCGCCGAGCACGGCGGCGACCTGCGTGCGCACCAGCTCGACGAGCAGCTCCTCCCGCCCCGGCTCGTCCAGCGACGCCAGCCGCAGCACCAGGGCGTCCGTGGTGGCACCCGCGGTGTCCTGGTCCGTTTCCGCCGCCGCGTCGGACGCGGGGGCCGCGCTGGTTGTCGCGCTGGCGGGCCGGTGGTCGCTGGCCATCGGTTCGGCCGGCCAGTAGTTGCGGTGCCGGAAGGGGTAGCTGGGGAGGGTGGTGCGGGGTTCGGGCGTGCTGCTGCTGCTGCTGGTGGTGGTGGTGGCGCCGTGGGTGTGGAGGGTGGCGAGGTTGGTGTGGAAGTGGGTGAGGGTGGGGT
>NZ_JALKFT010000064.1:0-9433 GCF_023242945.1 Frankia umida | reverse complement strand
ACACCAGCGACGGACGCCTCCTCGTCCTCACCGACGGCACCGGAACCACACCCCCGCCAGCCGTCCCAGGACCACCGACCCCGGCACCGCCGGCCGCCCACAACAACCCCAAATCCGATGTGCGGACGACTCCCAAAGAATCCACCGACACCCCTGCTGCCGGCACCACTGCCGTGTCCGCGGGTGCGGGCGACGCGGCAGGTCAGGATGTGGCAGCGAGTGGCGCCACCGAGGCAACACTGTGGTCCATGGCGGTACCCACCGGCGAGAAGTTGATCACTGATCTGCTGAACGCGAGCCCCGCCCTGACCCGGACGCTACTCGCCGATCTACGCGTCGACGCACTGAACAAGAACCCCGACGGCATCATGAAATTTCACAAGATCCGGAAGGACCGGTTCGACCAGGCCGTAGCCCATCCGCTGAGCGACGAAAAAGACGTCGCGCTCGCACTCGGCGCGGCCGACGCCTCGATCCAGAAGGAATTCGGGGCCTGCATCACCCTCGACAACCTCGACAAGCTCGACAAACCGAAAGACCACACCCCCCACTTCACCGCGGCACCCGGCTGCGCGGTGCGCCTGGCCAACATCATCCTGACCCGCGGCGCGGCCAACAGCCCCCAGCCCGGAGCCGTCCGCGCCCTGATCGACCGATGGATACTCACCGGCCCAGCCGGCACCGCGCTAAACAACGAAGGCCTGACCGCACCGGTCCTCCAGGCATCCGGCCTACACACCCTCAGCGGCTCCTCCTGTCAAGAGGACACCGGCTGCCTACGGATAAGCCCCCTGCAGTTCGCCACCGTGCTCGCCGGCCTCGTCGCCCACACCAAGCCCGTCGACCTGGCCAAACTCGGCGTGTCGCCACCACCTTTCCTCGTCTCCGCCCAGCGCGGATCCTCGCCCCAGGCAGAACACGGCGCGACGCCGTGGCACCAGCCACAGCCCCCCTCCTCGACAGCGGACACCCCCGAGCCCGTAGCCGCATCAGGCATCACCGGACTCTCGAAGATCTCCCTGTGGAACGACGGCGCCGACCCCCCCGGCGCGACGGTCAACGGTGGCGCCAGCTGGTCGGTACGCACAGCACCGAAGGCCGATGGGCACGGAGAAGCCGATGGGCACGGAGAAATCGTGATCGTCAGCTACCGCACCTCCAACGGAACCGCCCAACCAGACGAGAAACCAGCATCCACCCTGACCGATCCGGTCGCCGCCGCCGTGACCAAGGGTGAACCCGGGTGAGCGAACCGACGGTGCCACTGCGTGCGACCCGGCGGCGGGGGCGGCGCGACGACGATCGCACGTTGAGCCGGATCGGGTTGTGGGGGGCGACCAGCAGCGGCAAGACGACGATGCTGGCCAGCCTGCACACCGCGCTGTCCGAGTCGGACGGGGACGGGCGGGACTGGGTTCTGTTCAGTGGCAACCCGACGACCACGACGTTCCTGGCCCGCGCCCGCGCCCAGCTCACCCGCGGTGAGTTTCCCGCGCCCACCGCCTACGAGGCCAAGGAGTTGTCGCTGCGGCTGCTGCGCGCCCGGCCCGCCGGGGTGCTGCGCCGGCTGGCCCGTCGGCCCGCGCGCCGCATCGAGTTCGAACTCACGCTGATGGACGTCAGCGGCCGGATGTACGACCCCTCGGTGTTCGGCGTGGATCCCGACCGACCCCCGTCCGAGGATCTGTTCGCGGGCGAGGCGGAGGCCGGGGACGCCGTCGAGAAACTCATCGACCACCTGGCCCGCGCCGACGGCATGGTCTACCTGTTCGACCCCATCCGGGAACTCGGCGACCGCGACTCGTACCACTATCTGGAAACGATGCTCGAACGGGTGCTGCAACGGGCCGACGATCTCGGCCGGATGCCCGACGGGAAACTGCCGCACTATCTCGCGGTGTGCATCACCAAGCTCGATGACCGCCGCGTCTTCCACCGCGCCTACGACGGCGGCTTCGTCTCCGCCAGCGACGACGAGGCGATGCTTCCCCTCATCACCTGCGAGGATGCCGCCGACTTCTTCCAGTATCTGTGTTCCCGGGAGACCATGGGACGCCACGCCGGCAGCGGGCCGAAGGTACGCGGCAGCATCGAACGGCATTTCCATCCCGGCCGGGTCCGCTATTTCGCCAGTTCGTCGATCGGTTTCTATGTCGGTCGCAGCGGGATGTTCCGCATCCAGGATTTCGACAATGTCGAACAGGTCGGCGATCAGTCGCGGATACGTGGCGACCTACGTCCGACCGGGGTGATCGAGCCGTTTCTCTGGCTGACCGAGTCGATCCGGTCGACCCCGCCGCCGCCCGCCGAGCCGGACCCGTCCGACCGGCCCCGAGGCGGCGGTGGCCCGCCCACCGCACCCAACCCGCCGACCGGCTACAGACCGCTGCCGGGACCCGAGCTGCCTCCGCCACGTGCCGAGGACGAGGCGTTCACCTCCCCCGGCTACGGCGCACCCGCGCCCTGGCACCGCGACGACGACCGCACCGCCGAGGGGACGGACCGCGCCGATGGGACGGACCGGGCTGACGGGACGGACCGGGCTGACGGGATGAACAGCGCTGGCGGGATGAGCAGCGATCCGGCCACCACCCGTGGCGCCCCTGGCTCGTCCCGCGCCTCCTGGCTCGACAAGTTCCTGCCCGGCGGAACTCCCCCGCCGGAGGGCACCCGGGCGCGGGGCATCCGGGCCGACGAGGGTGACGAGGGTGACGAGGAAGGGGCATAGGGGCGGTGGGGACGCGAGTCGAGGCCGGCTGGGCTCTCTACGGCAAGACAGCGGGGTCCGCCGACGACTACCGCGTGCTGCGGGCGAGCGACGCCTATTTCAGCCGCTCCGACTACGACGCCATCCTGCGTCGGTTCGTCCCCGGCACACCGCCGGCGCCGTCACGGGCAGCGGAACCGGGCGCTCTGCCGTGGGCGACGATCAGCTACGCCCCGTTGCGCCCGGGCTCGGCGCCGACGGCCGGCAGCGCGACCGTGCAGGGCCTCGCGGTCTGCGACTGGACGCGGCTGCGCGACGCCGCCGGCCGGCCGGTGTCCGTGACCGCCTACCTGTGCGCACCGTTCGCGTCACTGGCCGCCGTCCCCATGAGCTACCAGAGCCTCTACCGCACGCTGCGGACGGACCCGGCGGTGAGCGCGGTGCTCGGCGGGCAGGCGGCGGTCTCCGGCGCGGGCGGCCCGCTCCCACTCGACCTGTTCCCCGGCTTCGACCCGACCATGATCGCGGCACCGCTCGACGCCGACGACGAGACCTTCCGTCTCGCGGCGGGAATCGCCGCGCTGCTGCTCCGCCAACCGGTGGCGCTGGTCGGGGCGCCCGTCTCCGATCCGGCGACACGGATCACCGAGCGGCTGCGGTTTCTGGACGCGGTGGCCGCGCTGCTGCCGTACGGGCAGCGCGCGCGGCTGGTCGCCAGTACCTGGGCGGACGCGGGCAGCACACACCGCATCCGGCTCGCCTACACCGACCGGGCCCGCCCCGGTGACGCCGAGATCATGCTCCCCGGCCCGCGCCGGGCGGGTCGGCTGCCACCGCTGCCGCGGGGCGCCGCGGAGTACTACGCGCTGCTGCTCGACCTGCACGGGCGCCACGGGCTGAGCGCCGCGCGGATCGTCGGGCATCTCGCCGCCGCGCCGTACCGGCCCGACCATCCCGTCGACGACCCGGACCACGCCCTGCTCACCCTCGCCGACCTGCCCGGCCCGGGTTTCTTCGCCACCTGCCTGCCCACCGCCGCCCCCACCGCCTCGTCTCCCCTGGTCGAGCCGCCCACTTCAGCGGGCACAGTCGACCTGGGCGGTCCACCGGCCGCCGACGTGCCCGCGTTGACCATCGCGCCGGTGGCGCGGCCCGGGGCCGCCCGGGAGCTGGTCTCGGCGACCACCGCGATGGTGCGGCTCCAACGGGTCCGCCGCCGGCTGCTCGCCGGGACGTCCACCGTGGAGGTCGACCAGATGGTGCTCGGTCAGGTGGCCGCGCATCCGGTGGGCCCGGCGATCGCCCTCGAACTCGTCCGGCGGGCCATCGAGGACGACCTGCGTGACGAGGCCGCCGGACGCGCGCCGCAGGCCGCCGGGGTACCCGCCGCGGCCGCGCACACGGCGGGTTGGCTGGGCTGGCTCGCCGAGGCGCCACGGCTCGTCGAGGCCGTCCGTCCGTTCGCCGACATGGTCGCGGGCCCGCGGGGGCCGGTGAAGGTGGACTTCCCCGCGCTTACCCGTGTCGGCCGCGCGCTGTGGGGGGACAGCCGCTACCCGCTGGCAGCGGTCCGCCTGGCCCGGCTGACCGGGCACGGCCAGCAGGTGCGGCAGCCGTTGCGGGCGTGGCTCACCCGGGTGGCCGTGCTCGGCACCCTGTCGCCGGTGGAACGGGCCGGCTGGGCCGAGGAGATCGGCCGGGCCACCGCCGGCAGCGGCGACGAGGAGGCCCACCTCGACTTCGCCTGCCTGCTCCTGGGTGCCAGACCGCTGCATCCGCTGGCCACCCGGATGACGAGCCGTTACCGCTTCACCTACCGGGCGGCCCTGTTCGAGGACTTCGACCTGATGGTCGAGCACCACGAATCCCGACCGGAGGCCATCGAGGCCGCCGGCCGGGTGATGGATGGCCTGGCCGCCTCCCTGGACGACACCGGCTGGCCGACCATGCCCGGCGTGCAGGACGAGATCCTGGACCTGCTGGAGATGATGGTCGTGCGGGTGCATCGCCTCCCGAACGGCCTGCGCGACACCATGGGCCGGTATCTGAGCCCCCGCACCGGTCAGAGCCGGCACCCACGCGGAGTTCACCACACCTGGTCCGATCTGATCAGGTCCTATGTGAGCGGCCCGAACACCCGCTCCGCCTCCTGACGGCCCCGCGCATCACCACAGGTCACCGGCGTCCTCCCCCTGCGGCGTGACGATGATCGTCTCCTCCGGGTCATCCGCCGGATGGGCCCGGTTCTGATCGGCCCGGTTCTGATCGACCCGCCTGGCCGTACCGCCCGGCCCTGCCGTCGGGTGGGACGGTCCATCCGCGGCGCCATGGTGGACCACGGTGGGCTCGTCATCGTCGGATGGCTGTGCCCGGGCCGGGTCGCGGTCGGACTGGCGACGTCCGAGGCGTCGGTCGTTGCGGGCGTGACCGACCGGGGGCCACTGCCGCGGCTGGGGTGGGCCGAGCACGTCGTCGGCGCCCACCTGCCGCTGGTAGGCGGGCAGCACGCTCGGGACGGGCGACGGCGTGCTGTCGCGGTAGTTCGGGTCGTGCTCGACCCGGTCCATCTCCTCGTGCTTCCACCGCTCGAGCGCGCGCTCGGCGATCTCGACCTGGTCGCGCACGGTGCGGCGGGCCAGCTCCTCGATCGCCTCGTCGCGTTCGTCCCGGGCGGCCTGGACCTCGCGCAGCGTGTCCGTCTGGTAGATCGTCTGCTCGGCGCGCAGGCGGCGGCTGTGCTGGCGGGAGATCGCCAGATGCTCGCGTTCCTCGGCCTCCAGGCCCTCCTCGTAGCGGTTTCGGTGGCCCAGCAGCATGAACAGTTTGAACAGGATCGGCAGGCAGTCGATGGCGGTGATGAACGCCAGCAGGGTGTAGTGCGTGGTGCGCATCGTCGAGTTGTGTTCGGTGAGATCACCGAGGGCCTGCATGCGGATCAGCAGACCGGTGTTCTCCCGGTTCGTCGTCTCGAACGCGTTGCGCAGCCGGTCACGCTGCTCGACCAGCGGAGCGAGTTCCTTCTGGTCCTGGGCGATCTGGTCCTTCGCGTCCTGCACGGCCTTCGTCTGCCGGGCGGGCAGCGCCTTCGCCGCGTTCTGCCGAGCCGTGGCCAGCTGGGTTTCCAGGGGTTGCACGTAGTTGCGGTAGTAGTCGTCAGCGCGCTGCTTCGCCCGTTCGGTGCGGAAACCGTTGCCGGGGCGCCCCGAGCCGACCCCGTCACCGCAGTCGGTGCTGCCGGACTCCTCGCAGTTGACCTGTTCCTGGTACCGGTTGTAGGTCCTCACCGGGTCGATGGCCGGGTTCAGCTTCGCGACCAGGGAACGCACCGTCTCGTCGTTCTCGACGCTGGCACCACCATCGGTGTTGACCAGGACGGTCTGCCGGGTGATGTCCTCGCTCAGCTGGCCGATGCGACGCACGATGGGATTGTTCGGATCGCTCCAGTTCTCCTGCTGGCCGGTCGCGGCCTCGGCCTGGATCAGCGCGACCTGCTGCAGGATCTCCGGCTGGAAGATGCGCAGGACGAACGGGGTCGACACCACCAGCCCGATGAGGAACGCCAGCGCCGCTCGGGGCAGCAGCATCCAGATGTTCGACCGCCCCGCCGTCGCCAGCAGCCACCGGTCGAACCCCATGATGGCGCAGCCCCACAGCAACCCGAGGACGACGCACGCCACGATCGGCAGATCCAGCCCCATCCGCAGGGCGAAACCACTGGAGATGGCCGCCATGGCGGAGGTGATGAACACCGCGCTGCCAAGACCGACGTATTTTGGCCGGTCGGACGGAAACCGCTCAAGAACTTTCAGGTTCGCCGTGGACAACCACAGCATGAACTGCCCCATACCGTGGACCGGCGAGCGGACGAACCCACCGACCGCACCCGGCATCCCGCGATATCCCGTCCCGGACCCCCGCATAGCTGACTCCCCCACGCACCGCATCCCCCGTAACGGTACCGCCTCAGCAGGATACTCCACCCCGCTCTACCCCAACCCGCACGTTTCCAGGGCCCACCGCAACGCACGCCTGATGGTTGGCCCGGCACGAAGGCCCGCGCCTCACCGACCAGCTCCGACCATGCCTGGAGCAGGCCCAAGCAGACCCCCGGTCGCGCCGGTCGCTGGAGATTTCGCCTGGTGACCTGACATGATCTGGGCACGGCGAGTACGCACGGGGGGCTGACGATCCGATGGACGGCAAGAGTCTGAACGGCGTTGACCAGGCAATCATGTTGTACGACCAGCAGCTGGGCGTGTTTCGACCGGCCGCGTCCACCCTGCCGGCGGACGATCGCCTGTTCGCCAGCAGCCAGCTTTTCACTCTCGCCGATGCGGCATATCGCAATCAGGACGCCCACGTCGGTTCGAGTTTCTGCTACGCCAGGACACCGGACGATCGCGGCATGATCCTGCACCGCTTCCCGGACGGCGACACCGACCGTCTCTCCGCGGCGACACACGTCCTGATCGGCGACAAGGTGGCCGCCGGCATGGCCCTCGGACTCGCCTCGGGCTGGCCACACTGGTGGCGAGGTGGCCCGTGGGGCGAGCTCTACCCCCTCGACCGCGACCACCTTCTCGAACAGGCCCAGGAACAACTACGCCGGCAACAGCACACCGCCCGCTCCCGCACCATCGAGGAAGAACTCACCCGCCTGATCGTCGCCCTGGTCGACGTCCGCTCCGCACCCCTGGCCATCACCGGCCACACCCACGACCCCGCCCTGCTCCTCATCGCCGCCCGCGACATCCTGCGCGACTGGGCCAGCCCGGACTGGAGCTTCTCCACCAGCGAACCAGCCCAGCACTCCGGCGTCCGCATCACCTTCCTGCTCCCCAACGGACAACCCCACTCCGACGGCTACGCCGACCTCGCCAGCTACCCCCAGCACTCCCCACAGCTCATCACCATCGCGAACCTCGTCCGCGCCTACACCAACTCCCCCGACCCCGCCACCTGGTCCACCCTCCTCGAAAAAGCAGGAATCAACACCCTCGACGACCTCCTCTCCTGGGCCGAAGGATTCACACCCACACCCGGCACCGAAGACCTCAAACGCACCCTCAACGACAACCACAACCACCAGATCACCGCACTGAAAACCGCCGCACAGGCAGCCCAGGACGCACTACAGCGTGAGATCGCCGAACTGACGAGGACACGCGACGAAGCAGTTCAGACCAACGCCGTCCTACAGAGACAGCAAGCCGAGAATATAAGGCGTTCTCTCGTCGACGACCACAACCAACAGGTCATCGCACTGAAAACCGCCGCACAGAAAACCCAACAAGCACTACAGGACCAGATCACCGAACTGGCGAAAACCCGCGACGACGTGGCCCAGAACAACACCGCCCTGCAGCGGCAGTGGATCATCTCACAGAACCAGTGGGCCAAAAGCCGCAAGGAGCTGGAAACCAAAACCGATCAGGCAACCGAATGTCTCGCGGAATTCGAACAGCGCGCACTGAGAGCGGAAGAGAAGAACAAACGCCTCGCCGGGGAGAAGGACTCCCTGCGAGTAGACGTCAGAATGCTGCAGGACCTGCTGGCCGCTGCCCCACCGGCGAACGTGCTCGCCAGACAGACCAATCCAATCCTGCCAGAATCCCAACGAGAGGCTGGGAAAGTTTTCCTACACGCCTCTGGCCAGTTGGAGAATACAAGCACCCCTGTCGCACAAAAAGACGATCGGGAAGACACCTCTTCCCAGCCCAGGTCAGACCGGATTCGTAGGGAAGATACCGTTGCACTTGCCGCCGCAGTAGTTTCCTTCGGCCTGCTTTTCCTGCTCATACTTCTGAGCGGGCTCGCGTGAGAGATGACTCACCTTCAGGATGGCCCCTCCCCGACCCGCCGCCGCCGGCAGCCGTGTCGAGAATCTGGTCATATCTTCGCAGGGCTCGACCATGGATATATAGCGGTCTGATCGCCTTTCCGCCCGCCTTGGTCCTGTATCTGCTTTCCATCGCACTGCATCGACACCGATCAGATCTCGATCTACCTCCGACATTCCCTCTGGTTCTGATCATTACGGTGGCGGGATGGATCACACTACGAGGCGTTGTCGCCGTTGTGGTCGCAGACCGTCCGCTCTCGCGACACGAGCCGGCCTTCGCCAGCGTCGCCCGGCTTGCGGTGCCGTTGGTCGGCTCCGTCTATCTGCTTGCCGCAGTCGGTGCGCTGGTACGACTACGTCTGGCGGGGCTGCCCGGCAGCACCCAGTACCCTGTCCTCGGGCTGCTTGCATCGCTTGCGGTGGGCAGTATTGGCATGCTTGCTCTGATCGTGTTGGTGCGCTCGCAACCAGCCAGACGCGTCGTGTGGTTCACCGAGGACGGCAGGGGCACCCCCGGTCCGGCCGGTGTCGCGGTCACGCTGGTGGGTGCGGTGCTCGCCGGCCTCAGCCGGGACGACGACAACACGTTCGCGCTGGGCACGGAACAGATCCGACCCGCGTCCCTCATACCGCTGCTGACCCTGGCCACCTTCGCCATCGTCGTGGCGCTCTGGACCCGACCGCCCATCGACGACGATCAGAACCAGGCCTCGGTCCATCTGGTGCTGCTCCTCGTCGCCGTCGCCGTCGGCGCGGGGCTCGTCCTGGCCATCGGCCCCGACCGTCCCAGCCCGTCGATCGCCGCCACCGTCGGACTGATCTGGCTCGTCGCCGCACGCACCAAGGACCGCTGGGCACCAGCCCTCGGACTCGCCGCCACCCTC
>NZ_JALKFT010000063.1:0-10363 GCF_023242945.1 Frankia umida | reverse complement strand
CCAGAGCCATGAAAAAGGGGGCAGTACATATTGGCACTGACAATCGGCACGCTGTTGAGTTCTCAAGGAGCAGGCGCTTACCGGGCGACCATCACGAAGATGTCCGCATCCGTGCGACTGTGTTCCGACTTGCCAAGTTTGTGATGCGACGCTCGTCAGCTTCTCCCCAGTAGGGGCCGCCTCGCAGTCGCCATCCCCGAACCCCCGCCAGGAGGTTCCCGTCTGCGAGGGGCGGCCGTGGTGTTCGGCGTCCGCCGTGTCTCGCTGACAGAGAGAACATTACGGGTGGATGACGGGGAGCGTCAAATCAATCCCTGCCTCAGATGTGTGACCTATATCACACCACTGTCGGAGCGCTTCGAAGTGATGTTCTGATATGCGAGGCTAAGAGGTCTGAGCCAAGATCCCCCCAGGTGCCCCGGGTAGGCCCGTGACCTGGGCATTCGTAGCTGGGGCGCCGCTTGGCCGGCCGTTCAGGACCGGGCCGGCGGCCGGCGAGGCCCGCTGACGGTGGGGTCATCCGCCAGCCAGAACCGCCAGGGGCGCTCCGCGGCGGTGCGGATCCCGATCCGCGGGCCGCTGTCGATACGGGTCGTACGCGCGGTCCGGGCCACGGCGCCGGGGTCGGCGTCCAGCGCGGGGCGGTGGAGGGTCAGGGGGCCGTCGCCGGTGACACTCGTGCCGGTCATGGTGGGTCCGGCGGCCAGGACCCGTCCGAGCCGGCCAGGGCCCCGGGCGAGGTCACGGTCGGGCAGCGTCGGCCAGCGGGGCCGGAGCAGGTCGCGGCCTGCCAGCACCTCACCGGCGCGCAGCAGGACGGCGCAGGCCTGTCCAGGCGGACCGCACACGATGTTCACGCACCAGTGGATGCCGTAGCTCAGGTAGACGTAGGCCCGGCCGGGTGGGCCGAACATGACGGCCGAGCGGGGCGTCGGGCCGCGGGCCGCGTGCGAGGCCGGGTCGTCCACCCCGCCATAGGCCTCGACCTCGGTGAGCCGAACGACGACCGGCCCGTGCCGGATCGTCGCCCCCAGCAGATCAGGGGCGACGGCCAGCACGGGCCGGTCGAAGAAAGCGGCGGTGCACAGGTGCGACGCCGCGGCTAGCCCATCGCCCACCGACGGTCCCGGTCCAGGACGGGCAACAGCGCCGCGAGTTGTTCGCGAACCCGGTCGGGAGCCGTCCCACCGGGGGCGGAGCGGGCCGCCAGGGCGCCGGACACCGAGAGCACCCCGCGCACGTCCGGGGTGAGCAACGGGTTGATCACCGCCAGGTCGTCGTCGCTGACCTCGTCCAGGTCGACGTCGTGCGCCACGCACCACGAGACGAGCTGGCCGACGGCCTCATGAGCCTGGCGGAACGCCACTCCCCGACGGACCAGGTACTCGGCCACATCGGTGGCCAGCGCGAACCCGTCGGGGGCGGCCGCGGCCAGCCGGTCACGGCGGACCCGCATCGTGGCCACCGTCCCGGTCAGCGCCGGCAGTACCAGCAGGAGGGTGTCGACCGCGTCGAACACCGGCTCCTTGTCCTCCTGGAGGTCCCGGTCGTAGGCCAGCGGAAGACCCTTGAGCGTGGCGAGGAAGCCGGTGAGACCACCGATCAGCCGTCCCGACTTGCCCCGGGCGAGCTCGGCCACGTCGGGGTTCTTCTTCTGCGGCATGATCGAGCTGCCGGTGGCGAACGCGTCGTCGAGTTCGACCCAGCCGAACTCCCGCGTCGTCCACAGGACGATCTCCTCGCCGAGGCGGGACAGGTGCACCCCGATGAGCGCGGCGGCGAACAGGAACTCGGCGGCGAAGTCCCGGTCGGACACCGCGTCGAGGGAGTTCTCGAACGCCCGGTCGAAGCCAAGCTCGGCGGCGACCCCGCGTGGGTCCAGCGGCAGGGAGGAGCCGGCGAGCGCACCGGCGCCGAGCGCACTGACCGAGGCCCGCGCGTCCCAGTCACGCAGCCGGTCGGTGTCGCGCACGAACGCCTGGACGTGCGCGGCCAGCTGGTGGGCGAACGAGATCGGCTGGGCGTGCTGCAGGTGGGTCATCCCCGGGGCCGGGGTGTCCACGTGCTGTTCGGCCAGGGTGACCAGGGCGTGGGACAGCTCGGTGAGCCGAACCACGACCTGGCGGGCATGGTCGCGCAGATACAGCCGCAGGTCGGTGGCGACCTGGTCGTTACGGCTGCGCCCGGCGCGTAGCTTGCCGCCGAGGGCACCCAGGCGTTCCAACAGGCCGCGTTCGAGGGCGGTGTGGACGTCCTCGTCCTCGACGGTGGGCCGGAACGCCCCGGTCGCGACGTCGTCGGCGAGCTCGTCCAGGGCGGACAGCATCGCGGCGATCTCGGCATCCTCGAGCAGCCCGGCGCGGTGCAGGACGCGGGCATGCGACTTCGAGGCGAGCAGGTCATAGGGCGCCAGCCGCCAGTCGAACTGGACGCTCACCGACAGGCGGGCCAGCGCCTCGGCCGGGCCGCCGGCGAACCGGCCGCCCCACAGCCGCATCGGCGGGCCGCCCGTCGGCGGCGCGCCGGCGCCGGCGGCGGCGGCGGCGGAATCGGTCGAGGTCACGGGTTCAGCCGCTGCTCACGGGCCGCCCAGACCTTGGTCGGCAGGCCCCACAGTTCGATGAAGCCACGCGCGTCCGACTGGTCGAACTGGTCGCCGGCGTCGTAGGTGGCCAGCGCGTGGTCGTACAGGCTCGCGGGGCTGCGCCGGCCGACGACCTGCGCGACCCCGCCGGCCAGGCGCAGGCGCACGTCCCCGGACACCCCGACGCTCGCCGCGTCCACGAACGCGTCGAGGGCGAGCTTCAGCGGGGAGAACCACAGGCCGTCGTAGACGATCTCGCCCCAACGCTGGTCGATGCCCCGCTTGAACCGGGCGACGTCGCGCTCGAGGGTGAGGTCCTCGAGGTCACGGTGCGCGGTGAGCAGGGTGATCGCGGCCGGGCACTCGTAGATCTCCCGGCTCTTGATCCCGACCAGGCGGTCCTCGATCATGTCGATGCGGCCGATGCCGTGCGCGCCGGCCCGGGTGTTGAGCTCGGCGACCAGGTCGGCGAGCCCGAGGGGGCGTCCGTCCAGCGCGGTGGGGATGCCGTCGGTGAACGACACCGTCACCTCGTCCGGGGTGCGGGCGACCGTCGGGTCCGCGGAGTAGACGAAGACGTCCTCCGGCGGCTGCGCCCACGGGTCCTCGAGGATGCCGCACTCGGCGGTGCGTCCCCACAGGTTCTGGTCGATGGAGTACGGGGAGCGCTTGGACACGTCGATCGGCAGGCCCCGCTCCTCGGCGAAGGCGATCGCCTTGTCCCGGGTCATGCCCGAGTCGCGGACCGGTGCCAGCACCTTCAGCCCGGGGGCGAGCGCGGACACGCCGACCTCGAACCGCACCTGGTCGTTGCCCTTGCCGGTGCAGCCGTGCGCGATGGCGTCGGCCCCGTGCTGGCGGGCGGCCTCGACGAGGTGCTTCACGATGATCGGCCGCGACAGCGACGAGATCAGCGGGTAGCGGTCCATGTAGAGGGCGTTGGCGCGGATGGCCGGGGCGACGAACGACTCGGCGAACTCGGTCCGGGCATCGACCACGATCGACTCGACGGCGCCGCAGGTGAGGGCACGCTGCCGGATCGCTTCGAGATCCTCACCGCCCTGGCCGACATCGACCGCGAGCGCCACGACCTCGGCGCCGGTCTCGGCACCGATCCAGCCGATCGCCACGGACGTGTCGAGGCCGCCCGAGTAGGCAAGCACGACGCGTTCGGTCACGGGACTTACTCCTTCTGTGCGGTGGGAGCTGCTATGGGGTGGACCTGCTGTGGGATGAACCCGCTAGGTGACGGGGTGGTTCGGGTCGGCGGGAGCCGGCGCGGGTGGCTGCGGGTCGGGCGGTGCCGCGGTTCGGCTCCGTCCGTCGGCGAGCCACAGCAGATAGGCCGCGAGTGCCGGCCCACCGATCGGGACGACCCCGCCCACCGGCATCCTGCGCCGTGAGGGGGCGTCCCGGCCAGGCACACCGCCGCTGGACGGGCCACCGGCGTGTCCACCGGCCGGGCCGTCCGTGGGCAGCGCGGCCCGGCACACGACGAGGACGGTGTCGTCCCCGGCGATCGTGCCCATGATCGCCGGGGAGTCCTCGCGGTCGAGCGCGGAGGCGAACAGCTGCGCGGCGCCGGGTGGCGTGCGCAGGACGACCAGGTCGCCGTTGGCCTCGGCGGAGACGAGTAGTTCCTCGCACAGCCGGGTCAGTGGCAGCCGCACGGTCTCGGCCGGGGCGAGGTTGCCCTCGACGGCGTAGACCAGCGCACCGTCGACGCCCCGCACCTTCGCCGCACCGATCTCCTCCAGGTCACGGGACAGCGTGGCCTGGGTGACCTGCACGCCTTCGGCGGCGAGCAGACGGGCGAGTTCCGACTGCGACCGCACGGACCGCTGACCGATCAGCGCGGCCAGGCGGGCCTGCCGGGCGTGTTTGGTCAGCGGTGCCGCCCTCCGCAGCCCGGTTCCGGCGCCCGGACCGGTGTCGACCGCGTTCATCGCGCCGCGTCCGCCCCGCCCGTGCCTGTTCCGCCCGTGCCTGCCTCGGCCGCGAACAGCAGCGACAGCAGGGCCTTCTGCGCGTGCAGCCGGTTCTCGGCCTGGTCGAACACGGCCGAGTGCGGGCCGTCGAGGACGGAGCCGGAGATCTCCAGTTCCCGGTGTGCCGGCAGGCAGTGCAGGACCAGAACGTCGGACTTGGCGGCTTCGACCGCCTTCTCGTCGAGCTGGTAGGGCTGGAAGACCAGCGAGCGGCTGTCGGACTCGCCCTCCTGCCCCATCGAGGCCCAGACATCGGTGTAGAGCACATCGGCGCCGGCGGCGGCCTCCAACGCGTCGTGCATGACCAGGGCCTCCCCGCCGGTGGCCGCTCCGATCTCGTTGGCGTGCCGCACGACCTGCTCGAACGGCTCGTAGCCGGGGGGCGAGGCGACGTGCACCCGCATCCCGGCGAGGGCGCCGGCGAGCAGCAGGGAGTGGGCGACGTTGTTGCCGTCGCCGAGGTAGGTCAGGGTGAGCCCGGCCAGACCGCCGCGCCGTTCCCGGATCGTCTGCAGGTCGGCGAGGGCCTGGCAGGGATGGGCGTGGTCGGACAGGGCGTTGATGACGGGGACGTTCGCGGCGGCGGCGAGCCGCTCGAGGCGCTCCTGCGCGAAGGTCCGCACGACGATCGCGTCGACGTACCGGCTGAGCACGGCGGCGGTGTCCTCGATGGTCTCGCCGCGGCCCAGCTGGGTGCTGGCCGCGTCGATCACGACGGGATGACCACCGAGTTCGGCGACCCCGACGTCGAAGGACAGCCGGGTGCGGGTCGAGGGCTTCTCGAACAGCAGCGCCACCGAGCGGCCCGCCAGCGGACGGTCCGCAGGGCCCGGCGCACGCCGCCGGGCCTTGTAACCGTCGGCGAGGTCGAGCACGGCGGCCTGTTCCGCGGAGGTCAGGTCGGTGTCGAGCAGGAAGTGTCGGGCCGTCATGCGCTGACCTTAGAGCCTTCCCCGGGCAGCTCGGCTGCCTCACGTGCCTGGGCGACCACACCCGGCAGCACAGCGAGGAAGGCGTCCACCTCGGCATTGGTGAGGACAAGTGGGGGGGCGAGCCGAATCGCGGTCGGCACCGCCGCGTTGACCAGGTAGCCGGCCTGCCGGGCCGCGATCTCCACGGCCGGGGCGTAGGGACCGTCGAGTTCGATCGCCCGCCACAGACCCGGCCCGCGCACACCCAGCACACCCGGTATCGCGGCGGCGAGGATGCCGGCCGCCAGCCGGTCCCCGACCGTACGGGCGTGCTCGAGCAGACCGTCGGCGACGATGGTGTCGAGCACCGCGAGCGCCGCGGCGCAGGCGATCGGCCCACCGCCGAAGGTGCTGCCGTGGTCGCCGGGGCGCAGCAGATCGGCGGCGGCGCCAAGACCGACGCAGGCGCCGATCGGCAGCCCGCCGCCGAGCCCCTTCGCCAGGGTGACGACATCGGGGCGAACCCCGGCGCTCTGGTGCGCGAACCAGGCCCCGGTCCGCCCGACACCGCTTTGGACCTCGTCGAGGACGAGCAGCGCCCCCGCGTCGTCGCACACGGCTCGGGCGGCCGCCAGGTAGCCGGGTGGGGGCGGGACGACACCCGCCTCCCCGAGGGTCGGTTCGAGGAACACTGCGGCGGTCTGTTCGCCGACCGCCGCGCGCAGCGCCGCCGCGTCGCCGTAGGGAACGAAACGCACGCCGGGCAGCAGTGGTTCGAACGGGGCCCGCTTGGCCGGCTGCCCGGTGATCGACAGCGCGCCGAGAGTCCGACCGTGGAAGGAGTTCTCGGCGGCGATGATCTCCGGACGTCCCGTCCGGCGGGCGATCTTGATGGCGGCCTCGTTGGCCTCGGCACCGGAGTTCGCGAAGAAGACCTTCGCGCCGCCGATACCGGCTCCGGCGGCCGCGCCGTTGTCGCTGCTGCCGGGGGTGCGCTCGGTGAGCAGCTCGACGAGGCGTTCGGCGAGGCGGACCTGCGGCTCGTTGGCGTAGAGGTTCGACACGTGCCCGAGCGTGTCGAACTGGGCGAGCACGGCGGCGCGGATCGCCGGATGGGCGTGGCCGAGCACGCTGACCGCGATGCCGCCGAGCAGGTCGACGTACTCCCGGCCGGTGTCGTCCCAGACCCGGGTGCCCTGCCCGCGCACCAGAGACAGCGCCGGACGGCCATAGGTCGCCATGATCACGGCGTCCCGACGGGCGAGCAGATCGGTGTTCATGGCCTGTCTCCGGTCTCGGTGCTGGCAGCGGACGCCGGGGTGACGGTGGGCTCGACGGCGGTGCCCGGGGTGATCAGGGTGCCGATGCCGTCGTCGGTGAAGATCTCGAGCAGCAGGGCGTGCGGGACCCGGCCGTCGAGCACATGGGCCTGTGGAACACCGCCGCGCACCGCCCGGCGGCAGGCCTCCATCTTCGGAATCATGCCCGACGCGAGGGTGGGCAGGAGGGCTTCCAGTTCGGTGATGGTCAGCTCACTGAGGACCTCGTCGCTGGCCGGCCAGTCCGCGTAGAGACCTTCGACGTCGGTGAGGACGACGAGTTTGGTCGCGCCGAGGGCGACGGCGAGTTCGGCGGCGGCGGTGTCGGCGTTGACGTTGTAGACACCGCCGTCGACACCCCGGGCCACCGAGGCGATGACGGGCACCTTGCCGGAGTCGAGCAGGGCGTTGACCGTTTCGGCGCGGACCTTGACGATGTCACCGACGAGGCCGACGTCGACCGGCTGGCCGTCGATGATCGCGGGCCTGCGCTTCGCGGTGAACAGGTTCGCGTCCTCGCCGGAGAGGCCGACGGCGAACGGGCCATGGTCGTTGACGAGGCCGACGACGTCGCGGTTGACCTGGCCGAGCAGCACCATCCGCACGATGTCCATCGTTTCGGGGGTGGTCACCCGCAGGCCGCCGACGAACGTCGACTCGACGCCGAGGCGGGCCAGATGCGCGGTGATCTGCGGGCCGCCACCGTGGACGACCACGACCCGCAACCCCGAGTAGCGCAGGAAGACGATGTCGGCGGCGAAGGCGGCCCGCAGCGCCGGCTCCGTCATCGCGTTACCGCCGTACTTGACGACGATGGTCGCGCCCTGGAACCGCGACAGCCAGGGCAGCGCCTCGATGAGGACATGCGTCTTGGCGAGCGCGGCATGCCCACGGGCGGTCGCCGCGGGCCCACGAGCACCCGCGGGGACGGCGACCGGCCCGGTGCCGGCCGACTCGGTGCCGGCCGACTCGGTGCCGGCCGACTCGGCGGCTGGCGACTCGGCGGCTGGCGATGCGGCGGCTGGCGATGCGGCGGTGTCGGTCATGTCGAGTACGCCGAGTTCTCGTAGACGTAGCCGTCGGTCAGATCGTTGGTCCAGATCGTCACTTCGTCGGTGCCGCTGTGCAGGTCGACGAGGATGTCGATCCGCCGGTCGGCGAGATCGACGAGATCACGGTCGTCCCCGGGCGCGCCGGCGCGGCAGACCTGGACGCCGTTCATCGACACGTCCAGCGTGTCGGGTTCGAACACGGCCGTGGTGGTGCCGACCGCGGCGAGCACCCGACCCCAGTTCGGATCCTTGCCGTACAGCGCGCATTTGAGCAGGTTGTTGCGGGCGACGGCGCGGCCGACCTCCAGGGCGTCGGCCTCGCTGGCGGCGCCGACGACCGTGATCGCGATGGTCTTCGTCGAACCTTCGGCGTCGCCCAGCATCTGCTGCGCCAGGTCGACACACACCTCGGAGACCAGCGCGGTGAGTTCGCCCGCGGGCAGGCTGACCCCGGAGGCGCCGGAGGCGAGCAGGAGCACCGTGTCGTTGGTCGACAGGCAGCCGTCGGAATCGACCCGTTCGAAGCTCACCCGGGAGGCTTCCCGCACGACGTCGGCCAGGGTGGCGGCGTCGGCCACCGCGTCGGTGGTGATGACGACGAGCATCGTGGCCAGCGAGGGAGCCAGCATCGCCGCGCCCTTGGCCATTCCCCCGACCGTGACGCCGGGGGTGGTCGTGGACGTGCGGACCGCCATCTTCGCGACGGTGTCGGTGGTGCGGATCGCCTCGGCGGCCCGGGCGCCACCGTCGCCGTCGAGCTCACCGGCGGCGCGGGTCACGCCCGCCAGCAGGTTCTCCATGGGCAGTCGGACGCCGATCAGCCCGGTGGAGCAGACCGTGACCTCCCCGGCGCCGATGCCGAGCAGGCTCGCGGCGTGTTCGGCGGTGGCGTGCGTGTCCCCGAACCCGGCCGGGCCGGTGCAGGCGTTCGCCCCACCGGAGTTGAGCACCACGGCGCGCGCCCGCCCGTCGGCGAGCACCTGGCGGGTCCACAGCACCGGCGCGGCCTGGACGCGGTTGCGGGTGAACACGCCGGCGGCGGCATCGAGGGGGCCGTCGTTGACGACGACGGCGACATCCGGGTTGCCGGACGGTTTCAGCCCGGCCGCCACGCCGGCGGCGCGAAAGCCCCGTGGGGCGGTGACGCTCACAGTTGCCCTCCCAGGCGCCTGACAGGTGTGGTCACGGTGCGATGCCCTGGGCGGTGAGCCCGGTGGTCTCGGGCAGGCCGAGCATCAGGTTGGCGCACTGCAGCGCCTGGCCGGCCGCGCCCTTGCCGAGGTTGTCGAGGGCGGAGACCACGATCACCCGGCCGGACTCGGCGTCGTACGTGCCCTGCACGTGGACGGCGTTGCCGCCCAGCGTCGCGGCCGCGCGCGGCCAGCGCCCGGGCCGCAGCACCCGCACGAACGGCTCCCCCGCGTACGCCGCGCGCAGCGCCTCGTGGACGACCTCCGCATCGACACCCGGGAGCGCGCGGCCGGAGCAGGTGGCCAGAATCCCCCGTGGCAGCGGGGCCAGCACCGGTGTGAACGACAGGCTGACCGGCACCCCGGCGACCCCGGACAGGGCCTGCGCGATCTCGGGACGATGCTGGTGGGTGCCCACCTTGTAGGCGGTGAGGTCGGCCATCACCTCGCTGCCGAGCAGGTTCACCTTGGCCGATCGGCCCGCGCCCGAGGTGCCGCTGGCGGCGACCACCGTCAGATCCCGCGGTTCGACCAGACCCGCGGCCAGCACGGGCGCGAGGGCCAGCGAGGATGCCGTCGGGTAGCAGCCCGGCGCGGCGATCCGGGTGCTGGCCGCGATGCGCGCCCGGGCGCCGGGCAGCTCGGGCATCCCGTATGTCCAGCTACCGGCGTGCTCACCGCCGTAGGCCCGGGCCCAGGCGGCCGGATCGGCCAGCCGATGGTCGGCGCCGAGATCGACCACGCGGACGCCCTGGGGCAGGGCCGCGGCCACCGCTCCCGACTGCCCGTGCGGCAACGCGAGGAAGATCAGGTCGGCTTTGCTCTCGACAAGTGCCTGCGTGTCAGCGAAGACTCGACCTTCGAGGTCGGGCAGGTTCGGGTGCACGTCCGTCACCGGCAGGCCGGCGGAGGTGTTCGCCGCCAGTATGCCGATCTCGATATCCGGATGGCCGAGCAGCAGGCGTAGCAGCTCCCCGCCGCCGTAGCCGCTTGCTCCCGCCACCGCCGCCGTCACTCCCATACGAGAACTTATACACTCGCCCGCATGTTCATTCAATCGTTTTCGCTGAAGTCGAGGCCCGGCGCCACGGGTCCCGCCCCGCTCTGACAGGTCCCGCCCCGCCCCGAGGGGCCGTGCGAGCCGGCCGATCCGGCGCTGGCCCCCTCACGCCGGGTCGCCAGGTCGCGTCCGGGTGCGACACCTGTGTGACGGTATGTGGCAGCTCGCTAAGCTGACGCCTCGTTGACGTCCTCCCCTGCCTGAAGGCGGGAGATTCCAACTCCTACACACCCGTCAGAAGAGGAGGTGCGCGGTGTTG
>NZ_JALKFT010000062.1:0-14125 GCF_023242945.1 Frankia umida | reverse complement strand
CCGAACTGTTCCATGAGGACGGCTTCGGGGGGTAGGGCGTCGCCTTCGTGGAGTTCACCGCGCACGATCTGGCGGCGCAGGTGGGCGGCGACGAGTTCGGCGGTCTTGGGTACCCGGACGTGCTGACCGACCCGGTTCGTGGCCAGCAGCGGGCCCCCCAGCCCGCGGGTGATGGTCCTGGCCGCGGTCCCCTCCGCGGTGGTGCCACGGCTCAGGCGCACCGGATGTGGCGCGACGCGGGACGTCGCGAGATCTGCGGACGGCGTAAGCGTCATACTTTTGTTCCCCCTGGTGACGGCTGCCTGTCCCGGTTCGACGCGGCTGCCTGAGCGTGACCACTGATAGGTGGCTCGTAACCACTGCAAACCAGTTGGCTACCAACCGTGCTTACTAGGTCGCATTGTGGCAGCGCGTCGGAGAGGTCGGCCCTGGGGGGCGTGGGAGTACCACGCTGTAATACGCAGATTGTTACGCAGAGTAGATGTAGCGCCCGATGTGTCATCCACCTACCGAGCTGCTCGCTTACACCGTGCCCGCTGCCCGTCCGCGCCGGTCGGCCCGGGGCGAGGTGCCGGTTGACCTGGGACGATGTGACCCCGTTCGCGGGGCTGTCGGTGGTGACGGGCAGAGTCGCACCGGCCCGCCCGAGGGCTCCGTCCAGCCGGCGGTGGGCCCCGATCAGAGAGATGGCTACGCGCTGTCGTCGGCCGGAGGGTGTTCGTCCGACTGGTTGACCGGTCGGGGCGGCGGGGGCTCGGTGGCCCGGAAACGGCCGGTGGCCCGGCACCTGTTGCGAGGATGCCGGGCCACGGACGGTGACGGTGACGGTGACGGTCGGAGGGTGACTCAGACGGTCGTGGTGATCGCCGCGGAGGTCTCCGCGGCCTCCAGGGTCACCGCGACGGCGTGGACGACGGAGGCGACCCGGATCGCTTCCTGGATCACCTCGCGGGCCACGCCGCGCTCGCGCAGCTCGTGCTCGTGCGCGGTCAGGCAGCGTCCGCAGCCGTTGACCGCGGAGACGGCCAGCGACCACAGCTCGAAGTCGACCTTGTCCACACCCGGGTTGGCCAGCGCGTTCATCCGCAGACCCGCCCGCAGCCGGGAGTACTCCGGGTCCTCGAGCAGGTGCAGCGTCCGGTAGTAGATGTTGTTCATCGCCATCACCGCGGCGGCGGTGCGGGCCGCGGTGGCCGCGCCCGGGTCGAGGTGTCGCATCGCCTCGGGTTCGAGCTCGGCGAGCGTGGTGCGCCCGCGGCTCGCGATCGCCGCGGCCAGCACCGTGCCCCACAGCTGCCGGGGGGACAGCTGCGACTGGCTCGTCACCGAACCGAGGTTCAGTCGCAGGTCACGGGCGTAGTCGGGGAGCAGCTCCCGCAGTCGGGCGACGGACATCAGACACCGACCGGCTGCGGGGCCGGGGCCGGGGCCGCGCTGCCAAGCGTCGCCTCCCCCTTCTGCCAGTTGCAGGGGCACAGCTCGTCGGTCTGCAGGGCGTCGAGTACCCGCAGCACCTCGGCCGGGTTCCGTCCGACGCTGCCGGCGGTGACCATGACGAACTGGATGACGTTGTCGGGGTCGACGATGAAGGTCGCCCGCTGCGCCACACCGTCGTCGCCGAGCACACCGGCGCCGGCGGTGAGCTCCTTCTTCAGGTCGGCGAGCAGCGGGAACGGCAGGTTGGTGAGGTCCGGGTGGTTCTGCTTCCAGGCCAGGTGCACGTACTCGCTGTCGGTGGAGACGCCGAGGATCTGCGCGTCCCGGTCGGCGAACTCGTCGTTGATGCGGCCGAACGCGGCGATCTCGGTCGGGCAGACGAAGGTGAAGTCCTTCGGGTAGAAGAACACGACGCGCCACTTGCCGGCGCGGCTGGTGGACGACTCCTGGACGAAGGCGGTGTCCGGGTCGCTCGTGACGACGCCGATCAGGTCGTAGGCAGGGAAGGTGTCGCCAACGGTCAGCACGTCCGCGTGCTCCTTTCGAGGTGGGGCCTGCCGGGTGCGGGTGGCACCGGGGAGGGCGCGAGCCGCTGTGGGGCAGGGCCCCGGGGAGAAGTCCGGTACGTGGCCCACTCTCGTCAGCAACAACTGAGAAGTAAAATCGAAAAGTTCCGCAGTTTTGATAGCCTCGATCTATGGCTAGTCCGCAGCCCACGGTGACCCAGCTTCGTGCGCTGGTGGCCGTCGCCGACCACCGGCACTTCGGCCGGGCCGCGGCCTCGCTGCACGTGAGCCAGCCCACCCTGTCCAGCGCGGTCGCCGCCCTCGAACGCACCCTCGCGGTGAGCCTGGTCGAACGCACCACGCGCAGCGTGCTGCTCACCGGCGTCGGCGAGGAGATCGTCCGCCGCGCCCGGGTCGTGCTCGGCGCCGTGGACGACCTGACCGAGGTGGCGCTGCGGGCCCGCGAGCCGTTCGCCGGAGATCTGAGCCTGGGCGTCATCCCGACCATCGCCCCCTACCTGCTGCCTCGCCTGCTGCCCGCGCTGCGCGGCGGCGACGGCGGTGCGGATGCTGGTGGCCGGACCCCACCGCTGCGGCTGCGGGAGGCGCAGACCGAGACCCTGCTGGCCGAGCTGCGCGGCGGCGCGCTCGACCTCGCGCTGCTCGCGCTGCCCAACGACGAGCCCGGCATCGGCGAGATCCCCCTCTACGACGAGGAGTTCGTCCTGGTCACCGCCGCTGCCCATCCACTGGCCGGGGGAAGTTCGCTGCCGGTCGCGGCGCTCGGCGGCCAGGAGCTGCTCCTGCTCGAGGACGGCCACTGCTTCCGCGCCCAGGCGCTGGACGTCTGCCATGAGGCCGGTGCCCAGGAACGCACGGCGCTGCGCGCCGCGAGCCTGTCCACCATCGTCCAGATGGTCGCGGGCGGTCTCGGCCTCACGTTGCTGCCCGCCGCGGCGGTTCCGGTCGAGGTCGGTGAGGGCCGGGGCCTGGCCGTCGCCACCTTCCGCCGCCCTGCCCCGCACCGCCGCGTCGGTCTCGCCTACCGCACCACCTCGGCCCGTCTCGCCGACTGGACCCTGCTCGCCGCCCGCATCCGCGCCGCCCTGCCCGCCACCGGCCTCGACCTCGCCCCGGTGCTGGACGGCACCGTGGTCAAGGGGTGACGGTGCCGAAGACGTCGGGGACGTTCTCGTCCAGGACGAGGAGGGTGGCGATGCGGGTCAGGTGGTCGCGGTCCCTGGCGGGGGCGTGGGCGGCCAGGTCGGTCAGCCGTTCGCTGACCTCGTCGTAGAAGGCGTCGGTGAGTTCCTTGCCGGCGGGGGTGAGGCTGACGGTGATGGCGCGGCGGTCGGTCGCCGACATCGCGCGGGTCAGACAGCCGCGGCGCTCGACCCGTTCGACCAGGCCGGTGACGCTGGACTTGTCCAGGCGCAGCATCGCGCTGATCTCGCCCATGCCGCGCGACTGGTCCTTGAGCACGCACATCAGCTGCGCCTGCGCCACCGACAGCCCGTGGCGCGCGCAGACGTCGGCGTAGATCGAGTTGACCAGGTAGGACAGGCGTACCAGGGCCACCGGTGTCGTGAACATCGCGCCCACCCGGGATCTCCGCCTCTCCGCCTCTCCGTTCGCTGACGGCTCAGCCTACCGACGGACACGCGCACAGCGCGGCACAGTCTGATGCGGATGCCCGGGAGCCCAACGGCCGGCAGCCCGAACCCGGATGGACGCGCCGGCAGCCGGTGCGCGGTTCAGGCGAGGCCGGTCACGATCGTGACGGTGCCGACGGCCAAAGCAGGTACGGGTTCGGGCCAGCGGGTGGACAGCAGCAGCCGCTGCAACTGGTACTGGATGATGCCGGCGGCCAGTCGTGCGTCGTCCAGGAACTCGGCGAGGTTACTGACATGTGCGAAGACCTGCCCGGTGGGCGACCATCGAAAGGTGATGACCAGAAGGTCTCCCGTGGTGCCGACATCGAGGAGAGCGACGCTGCCCCAAGGGCCCGCGGGGGGAGGCGGCGGGGTGCTTCCGTCCATCGGCGCGTAGGCCCGCCGCCGGGTTACCCGATCAGAATCCGGCGGACCTTCAGCGATCGGCTCCCAGCCCTGCACCTGATCTCCGTCGGCCGCGATCAAAGCCCGCAGATCGCGGGTGATCCCTGCCGCGACCTCCGCCATCAACGCTGCCTTCATCATCGGCCCTTCGTGTTTCCCGGCTGTCGTCACAACGTATCGATCTGGGAAGAGACCGCTCGAGAACTCTCCGAGTGCCGCGGGGGCGACAACCTCATCGCACGCCTGGAAGGGACGCGAAGCACCCTCTCGCCCCCGGGACCCGCCGGGTCATCTGTTCCACGCGGCCGAGAACGTCGGTCGGCGCGCCCGCGGACCTGGAAGGTCCGCGGACCTGGAAGGTCAGTGGGGGTCGCGGCCGGCGACGCTCGGCGCGTCACCGGGGTCGGCCGGTGGAGTGGGGCCGAGGTCGGCCAGCAGGTCGTCGAGGACGGCCTCCTCCTCAACCCGATGGCGGTGCTCGCCAAGGGCATCGCTCAGGTCGGGGTCGAACCGGGCGTCGACGGGGCGTCCCGCGAGCCCGGCGAGCCCGGGCCGTAGCGCCCGCTCGTAGTGGGCCCGGTCGTACCGCCAGGGGACGGCGCCGAACCGGGTGGTGACGGTGTTCGCGATGGCCAGCCCGCCCCAGTCGAAGTCGCCGTGGTAGCGCAGGACGGCGCCCGCGTCGGCGAGCAGGCGCAGCAGGGAGGCGGCGGCCGCGGCCGGCATACCTCCGACGCAGACCAGCGGCCGGCATCGGGCGCCGAGCCGGTCCGCGGCGGCGCTCACGACCGCCGGGTTCTCGCAGACGAACACGGCCGTGCCAGCCAGCGCGGTCAGGGTCGGTGGGTCGCCCACCAGTTGGCGCAGTGACAGGTGCACGGGCTCACCGGCCCCCCGCCACAGGTCCAGGACGCGGCCGGTCACGCTGTGCCGGTCGCCGGGCAGCCCGAGTGTCAGCACGGGCAGCGCCAGCTCGCTGACGAGGACGCCGACCGCGGCCCAGGCCTCCCGACGCCACTCGGCGGACCGCGCGGTCCGTCCCACCAGCTCGTCCGGACCAGCGTCGCCATCATCGCCAGCGTCGGTATCGGCGCCATCATCGCCATCGGCGCTGAGCGACCGGCCGAGCAGGGCGACAGCGTCGAGCACCAGGCTGGACAGGGGGCGGTCGGCGTCCAGGCCGTGACCGTCGCCCAGCACCCGGGCGGCGAACACCGAGATCGGCGCGCCGTCGGCCGGCAGCGCGCCCAGCACGGACACCGCCGCCGCCATCAGCGCCTGCCCCTCCTCCCGCGAACCGGCGAGCCGTCGCAGCAGACCGGTGGTGCCAAGCCGGTCCCGCCAGGCCCCGAGCGCCGGGCGGGCGTCCACGAGGGGATCGGCCAGGGCGAACACGGCCCGCCAGTCGCGGGCCGCCTCGGCGGCGAGCGCGGCGCGGTCGACGACGGGACCGGTGAGCGCGACGACGGCGGCCGCGAGGCTCGGCGCGCATCCGCTGCGCCGCACCACCGTGTCGAGGTCGTCCACGTCGACCCGCAGGGAACGGCCCGACCGAGGGCGGCGTCCCAGCAGCCCGGCGAGGGCGACGCGCTGCTGCTCGGACGGATCCGGCAACGTGAGTGCGCCGGTGAGGGACCCGCCCCGCTCCAGCCGGGACCGCGCCCGTGCAAGGATCCACTGGGTCGGTGGCCCGAACAGCCGGCCGAGCCGTTCGAGGTCGACCGTCCCACTGACGGCTGTCCCGACCTCGGTCAGGTCGAAGCCGGTCACACCGTGGTGGATCACCGGCTCTGTGCTCACGGCTCGTCCCACAGCGTGTTCTCGGCAGCCGCGGCGGCGCCGGGCCGCACGTCGGTAGCGGTGGCAACGCCGGCGGGCCGCCCGACGCCGGCGGGGAGGCGCTGGCGGCCGTCCCAGCGCCAGCGGGTGACCAGGACCGCGTCGATGCCGTCCCGCCGGGACAGCTGGCTGATGGCCAGGCCCGGGACGGTCGGGTAGCAGCCCCATTCCCGCTCGCTGGTCATGACGACGTCCATGTCGAAGACGGCGAGCAGGCCAAGGCAGGACGCGCGGGCGTCGTCGTCGACGCCCGCGAACGCCTCGTCGAGCATGACGAGGCGGGGCGCGTGCGGGTGACGGGCCGAGCGGTAGTGCCCGGACGCGGCCGCGAACAGCGGAATGGTGACGGCCAGGGCCCGTTCGCCGCCCGAGGCCGGGCCGGACGCCGAGCGCCACTGGCCGTCGGAGAAGCGCTGCACGGCGAACACGTGCCAGCGACGGTAGTCGAGGGCACGGCCGAGGTGTTCCAGCCACGTCCCGCCGGCGTCCCGGTCGCGCTCGGCCTTGATCTGCGCCTGCAGGAACGCGCCGACGGCTTCCCGGTCGGCGGGTGACCAGGCGTCCGCGACCTGGCGCAGCAGGCGGTCCCGGGCGGGGCCCAGGCCGGGTGGCGCGTCCGGGCCGGGACGCCACTGGAAGCGCAGTTTCATACCGGTGCTGTTGGGCCGCTCGTCGAGCTCGGCGTTCATCCGCTCGACCTGGTGCTCGGCGTCGCTGATCAGGTCCTGGAGATGGCTGGCGACCTCGCTGACGAGGTGGTTCTCCAGGATGGTCCGTTCCCGTTCGGTCAGCAGGCGACGCCGTTCGGTCACCTCGACGCCGAGCGCGTCGGCCAGCTCCGCGGGGCTCATCATGCGGGTGCGGAACGTCGCCTCGACCACCCAGCCGTCGTCGGTGAGCGTCGCGGCGGCGTGGTGGCCGTGGCGGCTCATCACCTCCCGCAGGGTGCCGTGCTCGGCCGCGATGAGTTTCTGCACCCGGTCCCAGCCGGCGTCGGAGTCGTCCACCTCGCCGACCGCCGCCTCGATCTGGCGGGCGAGGCGCACCGCCGGGTCGGGTGTCCATTCCCGGCCGGTGTCGGGGAACGCCAGCTCGGGCAGGGCGATGGCCAGCAGTCCGCCGGCGGCGAAGCGGCGCAGCCGGCCGGCCGCCTCCCGGCGCTGCTCGCCGAGGTCCGCGACCCGGCTGGTGAGACCGCTCTCCTGCCCGCGGGCCTGGCCGACCGCCTCCGCGATCGTCAGCCGGAGCTGGCCGAGTTCCCGGCGCCGGACGGTGGCGGAGTCCAGAGCGTGCTGGGCGGCGGCGAGCTGGCGCTGTACCTCGGCGACGGCGGCACCGACCGTGCGTTCCCTCGTCTCGAACGCCGTGCGGGCTGACAGGTGCTCGCCGCGGGCGTCGGCGTGCTGGATCCCGCGCCGCTCTACCTGCTCCTGGACGTCGGCCAGGTCCTGCTCGGTCTGCGCGAGCTGGGCCGCGGCGGCGACACGTTCCCGCACCGCGGGCCACAGCGTGGACAGGGCGACGCGGTAGGCGACGAGTGCCTCGCGGGTCTGCTCGAGCTCGTCGGTCGCGACCGGCAGGCCGAGCTGGGCGGCGGTCTCATCGCGTTCGGCCCGGGCCTGCCGGAACGCGTCCTCGGCCCGCTCCGCGGTCCGCGTGGCCGTCTGGTGGACCGCGTCGGCGCGGTGTCGGTCGCGGTCGGCCTGGCGGGCGGCGGCGAACGTGTGGCGGGCCGGGGTGTCCGCCGGGAGGCCGGCCACCTCGTCGTTGAGTGTGACCCGGCGCTGGCGCAGGGTCACACGGGCCGCGTTGTGCTCGGCGATCTCGCGGTCAAGGGCGGCCAGTTCGGTGTCGATGTCGGCGAGGTGGTTGCGGCGGGCCAGTTCACGCGCCGCGTGCCCGAGGTAGCGGGCCGCCGGTTTGGTCCAGGAGCCGCGCAGCCGCCCGACGCGGAACCGCCCGTCCGCGGCGACCCAGGTGTCGCCGACCCGGTCGACGGCGTCCGGATCCGCCGCGTCGGACGTATCCGCGGGGACGTACCCGACGCGGGCCAGGACGGCGGCCACGATCGTGTCGGGGACGGCGGCCGCTGCCGGGTCGCAGCGGTCGACCGCGGGACGCAACACCGCGCCGAGATGGTGGTCGCCGACAGGGCCCGCGCCGGCCCCGTCGGCGACGATGGCCACGTCGTGTGTACCGGGGGTGAGTAGCCGCCCGTCGGGGCTGAGCCAGGCGTCCAGCAGCCCGGACGCCTCCAGCGCCGCCTCCAGCCCGGCGATCTCCGCCGGACCCGGCGGCGGGGAGGCGGCCAGGGCCGGCGCGGGTGTCGGACCCGCCTCGCGCGGCTCGATGAGCTGCCACAGTGGCGCTCCCGGCCGACCGTCCCGGTCGGCGGCGCGGGTCGGCGGGGCCGGCGGGGACAGCCGCGCCCCCTCGGCCAGGGCGCGACGCTCGGTGCTCAGGTCGCGCACCCGTGCCTGCGCCTGCGCGACGGTGGTACGCAGCCGCTGGTCGGCGGCGCCGAACTCGTTCTCCAGCTCGCGGGTGCGCGCCATGACCGCGGTGATCAGCGGACTGTCCCCGTCGAAACCGTCCAGCCAGTCGGCCACGGTGGCGAGGACGTCGTCGAGGTCGGTCAGGCGGAGCTGTTCGGTGCCCTCGAGGTGGCGGCGCGCCGCGTCGACGAACGCGACCGAGGCGGCCTGCCGGGTCGCCTCGGCGCCGGCTACGGCCTCGGCCGCCCCATCGAGGACCGACCGGGCCTCGTCTCGCTCCCGCCGCCGGTCGGCCGACCGTTCCTGGGCTCGACGGTCGGTCGCGATCAGGCCGGCGACCAGCTTGACCGCGTCCTCGCGGTGTCGGGTGACGTCCTCGGCCGCGCGCCGGGCGGCCGAGGACACCTCCTGCACCCGCTCGACGGGCGGACCGTCGGGCAGCCGCAGGGGGACGAGCAGCGCCTGGTGTTCGGCGGTGACGCCGGCATGCTCGGCGCCGGCGTCGGCGGCATCGACCGCACGCTCCAGCGCGACCGTGGTCGCCTCGGCCCGCCGGGTGGCGTCGGTGGTCCGGCGGACGAGGCCGTCGCGCTGGGTCGTCACGGCCGCGAGTTCGGCCCCGGCCCGGCTGGCCGCGCGCTCCAGATCGGACATCCGCTGCCGCAGCCGGACGAGCTCGCGGGCCTGATCCATCTCCGGGCGGGCGGTGAGGGTGTCCCGTTCGGCGGTGAGCGTGGTGATGCGCTCCTCGTTCTCCCTGTCCTGCCCGTCCACCCGGATCGCCTCGGCCTCGACCCGCTCCCGCTGCGTCCGGACGTCGTTGAGCTGGCGGGACGCCGACTCGTAGGCGGCCTGGGTGGCGCGGGGCTCGCGGGCCCGACGCCGCGCGCTGATCCGGGCGTAGTGGCGATAGTGCCCGAGGAAGGCGGTGGCGGCCTCGTGCGCCTCCTCGAAACCCTGCAGATCCGACTGTTCCTGCTCGAGACCGCGGAACGCCTCGGCCGCGTCCGCGATCACCGCCTGGTCCAGCGGGGTCAGCGCCTCGGTCAGCGCCACCGACAGGGCCCGCTCGTCCGGCTTCTTCGACAGCTGCGGCTGGCGGAGCGCGATGAGCAGGTTGATCAGCGCGTCGTACCGTTCCTCGCCGAGGCCGAAGAACGCCTCGTCCAGGGCACGCCGGTAGCGCGACGCCTGTTCGTAGACGTTGCCGCGCGGGCCCAGGGCGTCACGCAGCCGTTCCTTCGTCAACGCGGTCCGGGTCGGGCCGACCAGGTCGAGATCGACGCCGACACGGGCGTCGGCGATGAAGAACCAGGTGACGACCGACCCGCGGCTGGCGACCGCTTTCAGCCCGGCCCCGATCGTGCGGTACTCGGCGGCGCCGGACGCGTCGAGCCGGCCGAACTCCAGCCAGCTGTAGCCGAGGCGTTCCGGATGGGGATGGCGCCCGCCCATGAGCAGGTTCCAGTCCATCCGCTTCTTCGGGTCGCCGTCGGGTTCGACGCGGTGGGCCGACACCTCACCGTCGAGCAGGAACGGCAGCAGCATCGCGAGGACCTTGGACTTGCCGGTGCCGTTGTTGCCGCGTAGCAGCAGGTTGCCCTCGTGGAAGTGGAACTCCTCCTCGTCGTAGAGGAAGACGTCGACCAGTCCGGCGCGCAGCGGCTGCCAGCGTTCGGTCGTTGGCTCCGTCATGCCAGTGCCTCCTGTCCGCCGCCGTCCCGCAGGTCACCGAGCGCGAACCGGGCGAGCGCCGGCAGGGCGAACACGTCGTCCCCGTGTCGGCGTAGCAGGCCGAGGGCCCGCATCCGCGACAGTGCCCGGTCGACCAGCTCGACCTCCGCGTCGGGCTCGGTGACACCCTTGCGCCAGTGCTTCTGGTGCTGGGCGATCAGCTCGCGCATGTGGATGTCGAGGTCGGCGACGGCGATCGGCTCGTCCGGGCCGCGTCGGGCGCCCTCGCGGGCGAGATGTTCGGCGAGCAGGAGGGTGGCGTGACCATCGGTACCGTCCTCGGGCATCCGGGTGTCGGTGAGGTCGCCGTCGGGGTCGACCATGGCGATCCCCTCCGCGCGGACCTCGGCGACCAGGCCTGTCGCCTCGGTGATCCGCCGGGTCAGCGCGACCCGCTGGCTGCTCAGGTAGGCCCGCTCGCCCTCGTCCAGATCCGCGTAGTAGATGACCGGGTCGTCCAGCAGACGCCGGGTCAGCGCCTGGCGTCGGGCCAGGTTGCGCGCGTCGTCGGTGTCGGCCGTCAGCTCCTCGACGACGGCGGCCAGCCGGCCGTCGACATCGGCCGAGCCTGGGATGTCGCTGACGGTCGAGGGGCCGCGCCGGGTCACCAGCATGCCGCTCAGCGCCCGGCGGTCGAGGTCGTAGAGGGCGTCGCCGGTGCCGGCGGTGAAGGTCGTCTCGTCGCCGGCGACCCGGCGTAGCACACCGAGGTCAAGGAGGACGCGGACGGCCGCCACCAGGTCGGCGCGCTCGTCCCGGCTGTCGAGGCTGAACCTGATGCCCGCCTCGGCGAGCTCAGGGGCGGCGCAGCCCATCATCACGTCGTCGGCCAGGCTGCCCAGGGTGATCTGGTTGTCGGCCCGTTCCAGGCCGGCCAGGGCCAGGCAGAGCAGGACGTAGCGGCGGCGGCTGAACGGCTGCTGGGCCGATCCTGCCGTGGCCGGGCGGGTGCCGTCGGTCAGATCGGCCGGGATCTTGGCCAGTCGGGCCACCTCCGGGTCGACCCGCAGCGACCAGCCTGTCTCTCGGGTGAACCAGTCCCGCAGCCATGTCTGGTGCCGGCGCACGAGGCGGAAGGTGTCGGCGTCGGGACCGTGCGCGACGAGCAGCGGGCGGCGCAGGATCGCACGCATCGCCCGGCGGCGCTCGGCGGCGCGCTGCGCGTCAAGCGCGTCGATGACCGCCGTCGACGACGCCCCGGGACGCGGCCCGCGTGGGATGGCGCGGTGCTGGGTGGTCACGCCGTCGCCGTCAGCAGGTCGTGGATCTCCAGGAGATGGTCGGGGCCGGTGAACCGGCCCGCGCTGGTGGGCACGGTCGCGATCACACCGTCGTCGGTGGGGGTGAGCGAGATGGACAGAGTGCCGTCGGCGCTGCTGGTCACGACGCTGATTTCCCCCGGCCGGCGACGGGCGAGGGCGTCCCCGAGGACGGCCAGGAACAGTCGGAAGGTCGGGTCGTCAAGCTCAGCCAGCTCGGACAGGCGCACGGGTTCGCCGGTGGCGAGCTGGCGGCGTGCGGCCCGCACCACCTCCTCCTCGGCCGCCAGCCTCTCGGCCAGCAGCCGGCGCTCGGCCGCGCGGTCGCGGACGCGGTTGGGCGCGCCCCTGCGTTCGTACCGACCGGTGCGCCGCAGCCGGATGTCGACGAGGATCGGCGGTGCCTCGCTCCACGGCGTCGACGCCGGCACCGGCTCGGCGTCACGGGCCTCCAACGTCGCCGCGTCGACCGTGAGGTGGCGGGCTGGAGCAAGCCCGAAGCACACCCGCCACAGCCGGTGGGCGTCGTCGTCGTTCGGGGCCTGCGCGAACCAGAGCGCGAGCGCACGGAAGTCCGCCGACCGGTCGCTGCGCCCCGACCTGCGCTCGTTGAGGACCAGCACCACCGACAGCAGCGCCGGCACGGCGGCCCGAGCCCGTTCCCGCAGGAGGCGTGACTGCGGCGGATGCCGCCGATCGCCGACGAACCAGTGCCGCAACCCCTCCCACCGTTCGGTCCACAACGCCAGCCGCTCGCCGACCACCTCGTTCGCCAGCGGCCCTGTCGGCTTCCCCCGCGTCAGCTTCGGCTGCGACGGTGTCGGCTGGGACGGTGTCGGCTGGGACGAGTAGTCGAGGTCGGGTGCCGCGTCGCGGGCCTCGCGCTCGGCGACCGCCCGTAGCAGGCGGGACAGGTCGTGCTCCTCGATCTCGCGCAGGACGTCGACGATCCGCGCCGAAGTGACGACGAGGTCGCGGATGAACCGCTGGAGATAGTCGATGAGCTGTTCCTTGTAGGCCAGGAAGACGTCGAGGTCGGCGTCGTGCAGATCGATGGTGCGCTGCAGCGAGCCCATGAACGCCTGGGCGTTGTCCGCCAACCCGCGAAAGACCCCGGCCAGGTCGCGCAGTAGCTGGTGCGCCTTCGCCGCATCGATCTCGGGTTCCGCCAGCAGAGCCAGGAGCGCCCGTAGCTGGCTGTGGATGTCGGACAGGGCGACGGCCTGCAGCTCCCCGCGCCGACCCAACGTCTCGTCGAAGGTCTCCAGCGCGGTCTCGGCGGCCTCGCCAGCGGGCGTGAGCTGGTAAAGGAACCGGGGGCGGTTGAAATCCTCGACGGAGGTGACCCGGCTCGTGTCCGGATCGCCGCGCAGGTTGCCCCAGTCGACCAGGCTGCGTAGCTCGGCGCTCACATCCGTGATGCCGCCGAGGTCCAGACCGTTCAGCCCGTCCCCGTCCTGGCCTGGCTCGCGGGCGAGCATCTCCAGGACGTCCTCGGGGCGCAGGTGGACGTTGAACCTGCGCTTCGCCCGGACGAACGTCCCCATGATGGCCCGGTACAGCGGGGCCTTCTCCACCGTCACATGGGTGAAGGGACCGAACCGAGAGATGTTCGCGGGCCGGTCGCGGCCCCCCGCCCGCTCCGACGTCGCGACCCCCGCCACCCGCATCAACCTCCCGGCTGCCCGTCAGAAGTTCACCCTGTGATATCACGCCCACCCCGGCGTGTTTCCAACGGGTCCACAGATGGACACCCAGCGTACGCATCCGGGTCGGGATCACCCGCGCCGTCTCCTGGCGACGACCGCACGGTGTGGCTCTGCGCCCGACGACTTTCGGCAGGTGGGCACGGGGCTACACCTGGCCAGCCACCACCTCCACCTGGCCGGGGCGAAGCGGCGTACCGGAACCTCGCCGACGGCTCAGCCTACCGGCGGCCAGCTGGATGGCCATGAAGATTAATTTTTGATACCTACTGTATGTGAAACATACGAGTCTGTCGTCTGATCGGTCCTCGTCCCGCCTCGCCGTCCAGTCAGGAGTCCGCAGGTGAGCGCCGGTACGTCCGCAGCGGGGGCCCGTCGCACCGCCCGGCGCGCCGGCGGTGACGCACCCGCATGTGCCGCTGGCCGCGGTCATCGCGCACCTGGATGGGACGCGAGGGCTCCTCTCGTACCACGCGGTGATCTACTCGGCGGCGCCGATGAGGGTAAGCCTGAGCCTGGTCCACCCTGGAGAGGGAAAGCGCTCTTTGACGCGGGGACCTGTCTGGGAGGTGGTGTCGAGAATGAGCGGTATGCCATCCGGCGGGCCGCCCCCGGGCTCGCGATACGACGATGTGCGTCCCTACGCGGTCGCGAACTCTTTGGACGAGCTGCAGGGTCCGACATCGGGAGTGGTGGTTCTTGACCGGTGGCTGGACTGGTCGGGCTCAGCTCGGTACGACCTGACGAACCCCGGCCGTCTCGCACGGATGTACGAGACGGTGCTGCGGGAGGCGTCCAGGACCGCGGACCTGTCCCGCTGGTTGGAGGGGCGCACACTGGCTCGGCTCTGGGGTGACCTGGTTCTGCCGCCGCAGGTCCGTAGCCGCTGGGAGGCCCGGTTCCCCGAACTGACCGCCGGGCGCCCGTCCGCGGCCTAGCCGGGTGACCGGGAAACGTAGCGCGCAGGCCCCGTCCTTCAGGGCGGGGCCTGCGCGTCAACTCGGCTGCCAGAATAACCGGGGAATCGTGTGTTCTGCCCGGTGTGGGAAGTCGGGTGGTGAAGCGGGCGTACCGCTACCGTTTCTACCCGAC
>NZ_JALKFT010000061.1:0-15253 GCF_023242945.1 Frankia umida | reverse complement strand
CTGCAATCCTCCATCTTTCGTACAGCACCGCTGTCGATCACTCAGCTAGCAAGCAACCTTCAGCGTTCGTGGCACACCCGCTTTTTTTAAGAAAGCGATGTCCATCTGGGCCTGCGCATACTTCTTCCGGAGCTCCTCAAGTTCCGCCCGCTCCGACACCGACAGCGGCCGCTCCTGGGCGTCGCTGTCTTCCTTCGCCTTCTTCACCCAGTTTCCCAACGTGGCCTCGTGGATCCCCAGACTCTTCGCGACCTCGGCCACCGACCGGCCCGAGTCGAGGACCAACCTTACCGCCTCAGCCTTGTACTCCTGAGTGAACTTCCGACGAGTCGACCCCATGACCATCCTTCCCTATGGATCAGTGAACCTCATGTTCGCTGTCCACGGAAGCGGGATCACTCCAGCCGAGCAGGCTTCCCGCTCCTCCGCCACCGCATCCCGCTCGGCTAACACTCCGTCACCACCGAAAGTGGAACAGAACCGTTGTTCTTACAGTCCCCGCCGCGACGCGCGGCGGCTGCGCGGCGCTGGCGCGCCGTGCTCGCCGGCGCATCACATCCTCGCAGAGCCTCGGATCAGGGCCACCATCTTTGAACACGAAGCAGCGCAGACACAATCGACGCGCGGTCGGCGCCTCCCGGGACGAGCTCATTCATCAGAGCCACAGAGATAACTGCAACGACCGCTGATCTGCTCGACGTTGAAGCGATCTCAAGCGCCCGAGTGAGGGCAGGTAGACGCTTGTCGGCAGGCAGTATCGGCGCTAGCCTCACGAGCTCTTGTACCCGGATGGCCGGGCCTGCGATAGCCGTAGCCGCAGCAAAAGCTTGGTCGAGTGCTAGTTCACGCCCATCGGGCGGCAGATGACGCGCCAATATTGTCAAGGCCCGTACCCGGGCGGTCGGATCGCGGATGGCCTCAGCTGCAGCAGAGGCCTGACTGAGCAAATCAGCCGGCAGACGTGGCGTGAGTCCTGCCAAGGCCCGTGCCTGGGTGTTCGGGTCGTCGATGACGGTCGTCGCGGCCAATGCCTTACCGAGTAGATCATGCGGCAGATACGGCGCCAACTCCACTAACGCATCCGCTCGCGCGGATAGCCGATCGATGGCGATCGCTACGGCCAATGCCTGGCCGAGCAGATCATCCGGCAGATACCGCGCCAACCCTGCCAACGCCCGCGCTTGGGCGGATGGGTCGTCGATGACAGTGGCCGTAGCCAATGCCTGGACGAACGCTGGTCTGCGCTCGTCAGCCGGCAGATGCGGCGCCAAGCCCGTCAGGGCCCTTGCCCGAGCGGCAGGCCGACCGATGGTGGTGGCCGCAGTCAGGGCCTGACGAAGCAGATCCAACGGCAGATACGGTGCCAACCCCGCCAACGCCTCCGCCCGGGCCGACGTCCACTTGGTGTCCATAGCTGCGGTCAGCGCCTGCGCGAGGAGCGGTCCGCGCTCGTCAGCCGGCAGATGCGGCGCCAGACCGGTCAGCGCCTGTACCCGAGCGGGTGCCCACTTAATGGAATTGGCTGTGGCCAGGGCCTCCCGGAGTAATTCGATCGGTAGGCGCGGCGCCAGTTCCACCAATGCCCGCGCTCGAGCAGTCGGGTCATTGATAGCGGTGGCTGCAACCAGGATCTGTACGAGAACCGGTCCGCGCTCATTAGGCGCTAGGCGCGGCGCCAAGCCCGCTAACGCCCGAGCCCGAGCGCTTGGCCGATCGATGGCTTTAGCCGCGGTCAAAGCCTGTTTGAGGACCGGTCCGCGGTCATTAGACGACAAGTACCGAGCCAACCCGCCGAGGGCATGCGTCTGCGCCGCCGGATCGTCGATGTCGGTCGCCGCGGCCAGAGCCCGGCCGAGGAGATCAGCCGTCAGATGTCCCGCCAACTCCACCAATGTCTGCGCCCGAACAGTCTCCCACCTGGTCGCAATAGCCGCGGTCAGAGCCTGACCGAGGACCGACCCTCGCTCATCAGCTGGAAGGTGCCGCGCAAGCCCGACCAATGTATGTGCCCTGGCGGTCGGGTCGTCGATGACTGTGGCTGCAGCCAACGCTCGTCCAAGCAGATCGGGCGGCAGATGGCGCACCAGATCTTCTAGAGCTCGCGCCCGAATGGCTGGGTCGTCGATGGCGGTGGCCGTAGCCAAAGCTTGACCGAGAACCGGTTCGCGCTCATCAGCCGGCAGATGGCGCGCTAGCCCTGCCAATGCCCGCGCCCGGGCAGCCGGATCGTCGATGTCGGTCGTCGCGGCTAGGGCCTGGCCGAGCAGATCAACTGACAGACGCGGCGCTAGCTCCACCAATACGTGCGCGCGGGCGGCAGGCCGGTCGATTGCGGTCACCCTGGCCAAAGCTTGACCAAGGGTTGGTTCGCGGTCATCAGCAGATATATAGGGAATCAGTCTCACCAGCGCCTGAGCCCAAGGTGTCGGTTCGAGGATGGCATTGGTAGCGCTCAGGGCTTGATCGAGGGTTGGTTCGCGGTCGTCAGCAGATAGATACGGAATTAGTCTCGCCAGCGCCCGCGCTCGAGCGGTCGGATCTTCGATCATGTTCGCTGTAGTTAGGGCCTGACTGATGATGCGTTCATCAGCCCGATGATACCGCAGTAGCTCCTCAAGAGCTCGTGACCGGACGACTGGATCCCCGATGGCGGTGGCCATGGTTAGAACTAGACCAAAGGTCGGTTCGCGCTCATCGGCAGGCAGATGCCACGCTATCTTCACTAGGGCCCGCACTCGGGCAGCCGGATCGTCGATGGCGGTCGCAGCAGCCCATGCCTGACCGAGCAAATTAACAGGCAAACGCGGCGCCAGCTCCACTAGCGCATTCGCTCGAGCGATTGGCCGATCGATGGCGATTGCAATAGCGAATGCTTTACCGAGCAGATGGACCGGCAGATGAGATACCAACTCCATCAACGCATGCGCTCGAACCGTGGGCCGATCGATGGCAGTCACCGCCGCCAGAGCTTGCTCGAGAACCGATTCACGCTCTTCGGCCGACAGATGGGAAGCCAATCCTGTCAAGGCCCGCGCCCGAGCGGTTGGCCGATTGATGGCGATCGCCGCTGCGAGCGCTTGGCCGAGCTGATCGGTCAAAAGATGTGGCGCCAGCTCTGCCAACGCCTCTGCTCTTTTCCCAGAATCGGGGATAGCCTGGGCGTAAGCCAATGCTCGGGAAGGTGGCCAGATCCTCGCCTCGGCTACGCGGGCGAGCAAGGCCGGAGGGATATTGGCGGCCATGCTTGTGATCGAGCTGATTAGGAGCATATAACCAGCCTGGTCGGCGAACGACCGCGGGTCGCCGGCCGGATAGCGGGTTCGGGCGTCCCTCCATGCTGCGCGAAGAGTCGCTAGATAAGCCCCGGTACTTCCCAAATTTTCGTGGGCAGCATACCACACACTTTCAATCCTCCCTCCCCGCCCATACCGCTCAACAGCTAGAAGACAGTCGACAGCGGCGGAGGCACCGGCTGCAATCAAGTGAGAAACTAGCGACGCCAGACCGTACCTGTCTACGTCGTCGCATTTAGTGGAATCGGGAAGACAGGGAAGGCCGCTAGTCAACCCGCCCCAACGGTCCAGTAGCCAATCGCCTACCTGGCCGTGAAGCTCGTTATTTTTGTCAAGATTTATAGAGGTTCGAGCATAGTCGAACAGTAGATCGTGCACACTGACTTTGCGGGATGCAGGGTCAATCTGGATCAACGAATGCCGGGCAAGCAAGTCAAGAAGGTCCTCGCCGTCCAGGTCGTCAAGATATCCGGTAACCTGCCAGAGACCGATCACCACGGCCGCAGGGACAGCGCCGAGTCCTTCGAACACCGCCAATTCCTGGAATCTTTGCGCCTGGGTATCGGGCAGCGCACCAACCGAGACGTCCAGCGCCGCAAGTAGGGTCGGATGTGGATAATCAGGAAACCGGCTGGCGATGGCGGCCAAGTCGGCGCGACGGAACCGCTCAGCAACGGTCTCCCAGCGCCGTCCCGCGTTGACCATTGCTCCAGCCAACGCCAAGGCCAACACAAGCCCACCGCATCGCTTGATAACCGCATCGGAGGCGACCGGGAGATCCATTTCTGAACATCGAGCATAGGCTGCTAAAACTCGCCGTGATATTACTTCGTTTGCCGTGGATAGTTCGTATACAGCCGCATCACCGAACAGCGCATCCCGTGAACGCGTCGTCGCCAAAATGCGCACCCCGGCCGGCACCCGGAAGGCCTCCAATACTGAGACATCCCACACGTCATCCAAGACAATCAGAGCACGGGCGCCCACAAGTAGACTGCGCAGACGGCGCGGGCTCTCTTCCTCATCCAAAACCGGGGCTAGATCGCCAAAAGAAGCAAGCACAGACGTGGCCATTCCAGGTACATCTGGATTTTGCCCGGCCTTGACCCAGGCTATCCCGTCCGAGAACGTCCCCGCGACGGCAGGGTCATGCACCAGCGCCGCCGCCAGCGTCGACTTCCCTGCACCACCCATTCCGACGATGCCGACCACCTGCCCGGCCGCACCTTCGCACAACATGGTCCGCACAGTTGACGTGTCTGCATCGCGCCTCACGAATAACGCCGGGCGCACCGGTAGCAGATCCCGCGCCGGTATCCGCCGAACTCGCACAACCGCTAGACTCGCATCGGCAGCGAAGACCTGACTCGCCGGGTAAAGCTGCGTTACTGCTGTAACAAGACGGCGTTTCCCGTCTATCATCATGCCAGAAAACAGCAGTCGGGATATCTCGCGCCAAAACTGGTACGAATTCGCAGCCTGCCATTCCGGAATCTGGCCCCGTGGCCACCCGGCGGCTTCCAGTATCTGCCGGGCCGACGTCCGGTCAGGAAACGTTCGCGCAAGTTCCCGAACCTCGACCTCCGACAGTTCGTCCACCGGCCACCCCTCCGTAACATGGGCCCCGACGATCGGCCGTCAGCCCTCCCGGCAAACATCATCTCACTCGTAAGGGCACTGCAGGTTGAGACACTGAGGCCACGGTCCAGCACGCGTCGCGCGGCAGAGCGAATCATAGTAGGCAAGGTCACAGCTACCAGCCCGACGAGGGCGGATGTCGATGGACTCACTCTGTGGCCCTGAGGGCGTCCGCCGCAAGAATCGGGGCAAGAGTAGGCACCACGCCCAATCGTATACCGAGCCCAGCGGGCGGAGCTGGACGGCGGCGGACACCGCTGGAGGGGCCTGAGGCCGGGGCATCGAAGCTGATAACCCAGCCTGCGGACGCGAGCGAACTTCAGTGGATGGAATATCCGAGGTGGGCGAACGTACCGGACGTCAGCGGACGCCCTGGATGATCCAGATCCAACTCCGGATCAGAAGGTTGTCTGCGAAGTGATGGCAGCCAGAATGGCAGCCAGGCCTGCGGACGGCAGGGGACAGTTACGGGACTCGGTGGACGATGCCTAGCCCGTGACCAGCGCTGACGGATGTTCACGGACACTTGCGGACGAGCCATCGAAGATCTCTTAATCCGCTGGTCGGGTCGCCAGCTTGACGGGTCTGAGCAATTCAGCCATGGCACGATGATCCAACCAGGGCCCCGCCGTCGCGCTACGTCAGGAAGCAGAAGATCAAGCAGGAGGCACGCCAGCGGGCGGCCGGGAGACAGAGCCAGTTGCAGCGGACAGCCCGACCTGCCCTCCTTCCCAATGGCGAGACTGTCTGTGGTCACCCGGCGAGTCCGTTCGAGGAACATCAAGTTTCGGTGCTCCGCCGGGCCGGGTATAGCAACGACCGCGTACGTCGACGGACGACCATGGACGCCGATGTACGTCGCGACCTATGCACGCCCCGACGCGGCAAGGTTCGAGCCGTGCCTTCTAAGCACCAGGTCGCAGGTTCAATCCCTGCCGGGCGCACCAGTGCATCAGGCCCGCACCTGGATCGGGCTTCTGTGGATCAGAGCTCACGTACACAGCATGCTCGCGGTGGAGCACCACCTCGACGCACGTGAAGTTGCCGCGGCGCTCGAACGGGTTGGCTGGCTGGCCTCGGTATTCGGTCCGCGACTGTGAGCACATGCTGCGGATCTACTGCCGCTCCGTCCGAGGCGACCTGCGAACTGTTTCGGCCCGGGGGTGCGGTTGTCAGGTCCAATAGGCCCATGGCCGAGGGAGCGGGAACGGGTAAGCGCGTCACCTGGGTCGAGCTGTACTTCGATCTGATCTTCGTGTTCGCTGTGGGGCAGAGCGCGCACATCATGGTGGCCGACCCGGACTGGAGTGGGTTCGGCCGTGCGCTGGGGCTGTTCATGCCGCTGTGGTGGGCCTGGATCGGGTTCGTGATCCTCTACAACCGGCACGGCGACGATCGTGCCACCCAGCGGCTGTTCATGCTGGCCGGGACGTTGCCGTGCGCGGTGGCGGCGGTCGAGACGCATGCCGCCGCCGACGGTCATGCCACGGCGTTCATTCTCGCGCTCGCCGGGATCCGGCTCGTCCTGGCCGTGGGATTCCTCGTCATCGTCGGTCGGTCCAGCTGGGTGGCGCTGGGATACGGCCTGTCCACGGTGGCTTTCGCCGTGTCGGCTGTGGTCCCCGGGCCGTGGCGGATCGCGCTGTGGGTGTTCGCCCTTCTGCAGGAGGCCGCGCACCTGCTGCTGCGCGATGACGACCGGGGGCGCAGGCGAGGTGGGAGCACCCGGACGGTCCGCGGGCCATCGGCCGGGACGGACGGCGAGGTGGCTGGCGGCCCGGCGGGTGTGACCGCGGGCAGGCCGGCGCGGGAGCGTCCGGCCCGCCGCAGTCGGGCCGCGGCGGTGCGGGCCAGGTTCCGCCGTCCGGTCGATCCGGCCCGCCGGGTGGACGCCGCACATCTGGCCGAACGCTTCGGCCTGATGATGATCATTCTGCTGGGTGAGGTGGTGATCGCCGTGGGTGAGCCGGCGGCCGAGGCGGCCGAGCACGACGCGCACTACTGGCTTGGGCTGCTGTCCGGGCTGGTGCTCGCGAGCGCCCTGTGGTGGCTGTACTTCACCGCGGCGGCTCCCATCAACGAGGCGGTTCTGCGGGCTTCGGGTGGGCACCCGGCGATGGCCTACGGTCTGTACGCCGGTGGGCATCTGAGCTCGGCCTTCGCACTGATCACCATGGCGGCCGGGGTGAGCCTGGCGCTGTCCGGCGAGGAGGAGCCCACCGGAGCGGCCTGGTTGCTCACCATCGGCCTGGCCGTCTACCTGGAGGGCACCCGCGGCCTGACCACCTGGAGGTCGTCGCGCCCGGGCAGGGTGCTGCACACCGTGGTCATCGGCGGGACGGTCTGTCTCGCCCTGCTGCGGCCCCTGATCTCCACCCTTGGCGTGCTGCTGGTCGCCACCGCCTGGGCGATCACCCTGGCGGCCTACGTGTCCTGGCGCGCTCCCGAACGTCTGCGCCAGGTGAACGACGGGCCCCGTGCCTTCCTCCACTCGTCCGCGGCGCGGGACTGAGCTACGTCTGATCCACAACACCTGGAAGGATGTCGAGGTCCGGGAGAGTCCGGATGATCTCCGTTGTTGTCAGGGAGACGGTCACGACGCGGGCCAGCAGGTCGATGATGTGGCGGGGGTTGCCGGCCTCGCGTGACCAGTCGTTCGGGTCGTTGACGATGCCGGAGTCCCGGTCGGTCCTCACCCGGTAGCGGTCGATCACCCATTCGATCGCCGAGCGCGACCCGAGCGGGTAGTCGTAGGCGTCCGACGGGATGCCGGTGAGCACGATCCGGTCGTTGTAGTGGATCGTCGCGCGGTCCTGTTTCGCTCCTGCGGCGCGTTGCTCGGCGGACGGCCTGCCGAAGCGCATCTTCCGGTCGCCGACCGCGAAGAACGTGTACGGGTCGCCCGCCGGGCTCAGGGTCGCCAACGGGGCCGTCGCGTTGCCGACCGTCGCCCGCAAGGGGTACGGCGTGGCCGATTCGTAGCCCAGATGCAGGTCGCTCAACCGCCGGCCGGCGTCGACGAAGCCGTGGAAGTCCGCGGCGAACGGGATGCGCGGCAGCATCTTCTTCAGGTCCACGGCGTGGGCCTCCCGGTAGGCCGGCGAGTGCAGCAGACCGTAGACGTAGAAGAAGATGTCGTCCTTCGTGATCGCCTCGCCCGGGTACGCGGCCCGGAAACGGCCGAGCGCGCCATCGGTGATGTTGTCGATTCTCCGGTACCCGGCGATCTTCTCGTATCGCCAGCGTGCGAAGTACTGGCCGGTGTCGAGAACATGCAGGTCGGGGCGTCCCTGGACGGCCAGCAGGGAGAAGGGCGCGTGGGAGGAGACACCGGTGAGGACGAAACCGTGATTGTGGTGGTCCGGCGTCGGGAACGTGCTCGCCACGACACCTGGGCGGTGAATCCACCGCTGGTCCGCATACATCCACTGGGGACAGAATGGCCGATACGTGGCCCGGACCGGGGGGCGTTCGTCGTACGGGAGCGGAACGCGGCGCTTCGCCAGTGACCGAAGCGTCACCGTCCACTTGATCAATGATTCGTCGTTGGTCGCATGGCCGTCGAGAACTCCGGCGTATGTTTGCGTGGCGCGCCCCATCACGTCGCGAAGGCCCGCCGCCGACGAGCCGTAGACCCACACGTCACGGCCGGTCTCATAACCACGCCCGTGACGTTCGAAGATGCCGCCGTCGCCGAGCGCCAGGTATGCGAGGAAGGTGTCGCTGCGCTGGTTCAGCCAGTCTCCCTGGCTGTTCGGCACGATGGCCGTCGAGGCGACCGTGAGGATGTCCTCGGCCGCCGCGACCCGGGCGAGTTTCGCCTCGCGGCCAAGATAGTCACCGACCCGCCCGTAGTGCACGGAGGCCGGCGGGACCCGCGTCCGATCCCTGACGAGGACGATCACGCAGATGCCAACCTGGCTGCCCGCACCGAAGATCTTGCCGCCTTCCCTGCGCCAGTCGCCTTTCTGGTCGCCGCCGAGGTCGAAGACGTGGATGGTCGCGAACTCGTCGGCGAGTGATTTCCTGAGACCATCGGTGCTGTTCCCGTCCAGCAGGCCGTTCGGCGTCACGAAGGCGATGACTCCCCGGTCCCCGATCCGCAGCGAGGCCCATCTGATCGCGCGGATGTAGGAGTTGTAGAGGGAGTTCTTGTTGGTCGCGGTCGAACGATCGGCGTAGGTGCGTCTGATCTCCTCGTCAAGGTCCGGGTATCTCTCGTTGGCGTTGTTGTCGTTGGCCGAGGCCTGGCCCACCGAGTAGGGCGGATTGCCGACGATGACGGTGATCGGCGGCGACGGAAGACGGCCGGGCTGCCAGGACTGGTGCCAGGGCTGGAAGGTGTCGGTGAGAACCAGACCGGGAAAATGTTCCGGCCGGCCGGTGAGATCGGTGTAGGTGGTCTGGATGTTGACGCCGGCGATGTGATGGGCGAGGAGCAGGATCTCGTTGCCGTGGAGTTCCCGGGCGTACTTGCGGGCGAGGTCCGCGGGTCTGATCAGACCGGACTGCAGGAGACGGACGAGGAACGTCCCCGTGCCGGCGAAACCGTCGAGGATGTGGACGCCCTCGTCGGTGAGGCCCTGGCCGAACTCCCGGCGGAGCACGGCGTCAGCGGAACGGAGGATGAAGTCGACGATCTCGATCGGGGTGTAGACGATGCCGAGCCGATCGGCGACCCGTCTGAACGCGACGGAGAAGAACTGGTCGTAGAGCTCGACGAGGATCCGCTGTCGCCCCTCGGCGCTGTCGACGCCGCGCACCCGGCGCCGGACGGCGGCGTAGAACGACTCCAGCGTCTCGTTCTCGGCTGACGGGCCGTGTTCGTCTGACGGGCCGTGTTCGTCGAGTGTGGCCAGCATCCGTTCCATGGCCGCCGCCACCGGGTTGGTGGCCACGAGGTCGTAGCCGTCGAAGAGGGCTTCGAAGACGGGGCGGGTCACGAGATGCTGGGCCAGCGTGTCGATCGCCTCGTCGGCGGTGATGCTGTCGTTCAGGGTGCCGCGCAGGTCGGCGAGGAAGACCTCGAACTGCCGTGCGGGAGCCGACCGCGTCTGGGCGAGCAGGCCCCTGATGCGGGTCACGTGAGCCGCGGCGATCCCGGCGACGTCCCTGGCCCAGCCCTCCCAGCCGAGAGTTGTCACCGGTGCCCGGTCCGCTCCGGGAAGGCGGTCATCGAGGTGAGTCGGTGTGCCAGCTGGCGGGCGGCTTCGCGCAGTTCGGGGGGCTCGAGGATCTCGGCGTCGAAACCGAGGCCGGCGATGCGGGCGGCGAGCCAGGTCAGGTCATCGCCGCCGACCACCAGGACGCACCACTCCTGCGCGTCGCCGGGGTCCTCCTCGATCCGTCCCACCTGGGGTGGGACGAGGGCGCGGACCTGGTCGGGCTGGGCGCGCAGGCGGACGCGGGCCCGGTGACGGTAGGGGGCCTCGGTGACGGCGCGTTGGACGTGGGCGACCGGGTCGGGGTGTTCACGGGGGCGGAAACGCCAGGTCGTCGCGGTCACCTGGTCCATCCGGTCCAGGCGGAAGGTGCGCCAGTCGGCGCGGTCGACGTCCCAGGCCATCAGGTACCAGCGGCGGCTGGTGGCGACCATCCGGACCGGCTCGACGGTGCGTTCGGGCAGGTCACCGCCACCGCCGACGCCACCGCCGCGGCCGGTGTACTGGAAGCGGACGCGGACCGCGTCGCGGCAGGCGCGGGCGAGGGTGAGCAGGACGTCCGCGTCGATCTCGATGCCGGGGCCGAGCAGGGTGTCGGTGGCGCCGTGCACGGCGCGCACCTCGGCGCGCAGGCGCGGGGGCATCACCTGGTCGAGTTTCGCGAGTACCCGCAGGGCTGACTCCCCCGCGCCGGCGACCGTGCCACCGGCGGCCAGACGCAGCGACACGGCGGTCGCGATCGCCTCGTCGTCGTCGAGCAGCAGCGGTGGCAGTCGGGTGCCGGCGCCGAGCTGGTAGCCGCCGCCGACCCCGGAGTGCGCGTGCACGGGGTAGCCGAGGGCGCGCAGACGTTCGATGTCGCGGCGCACCGAGCGGTCGGTGACGGCGAGTTCGGTGGCGAGTTCCGACGCGGTCCAGGATGGCCGGCGCTGCAGCAGGGCCAGCAGCCGCAGCACCCGCTCGGTGGTCGTCTCAGCGGACACGTTCCCATCCTGACACCGATCGCGGACCGAACCTGTCCGCGATCGGCGCGACGATGCCCTCATGACTTCGAACACGACGACCACCCGGCCCGCCACCACCCAGCCCGCCACCCCCCGGCCCGCCACGGCCGGGCTGGCGCTCAACTCGTTGCTGCGTTCGCAGGTCGACGAGCACTGGAACGAGCAGCTACGGCCGCGGCTGGCCGGGCTCAGCGATGACGAGTACTTCTGGGAGCCGGCGGCGGACTGCTGGAACGTGCGTCCGCGGGGCAGCGGCACCGCGCCGGTGCAGGGCGGTTCCGGTGCGATGACCATCGACTTCGCCATGCCGGCGCCGGAGCCGGCACCGGTCACCACGATCGCCTGGCGCCTCGGCCATGTCATCGTCGGTGTGCTCGCGATGCGCAACGCCGCCCACTTCGGACGGACCCCCACCGACTACCTGTCCTTCGAGTACGCGCCGGACGCGGCCACCGCCCTGGCGCAGCTCGACGCCGAGTACACCACCTGGCTGGCCGGGGTGACGGCCCTCGGTGAGGCGGGTCTGGCCCGGCCCTGTGGCCCGGCCGAGGGTCCGTTCGCCGACCTGCCGATGGCGGCGCTGGTCCTGCACATCCACCGCGAACTGATCCATCATCTCGCCGAGGTGTGTCTGCTACGCGACCTGAACCAGTCCTGACGCCTCGCTCGGCCACGAACACGGAGGACGCCCGATCATGGCTCGTGACATCCAGATCACCTTCGACAGCGCGGACCCGGCGAAGCTGGCCGCCTTCTGGGCCGAGGCGCTCGGCTACCAGGAGCAGGAGCCGCCGCGGGGCTTCCCGACCTGGGAGCAGGCGCTGGCCGCGTTCGGCGTGCCACCCGAGCGGCGCAACGACGCCTCGGCCCTGCTCGACCCCGAAGGCCACGGGCCGCGGCTGTTCTTCCAGCGGGTCCCCGAGGGCAAGCAGGCCAAGAACCGCGTGCATCTGGACGTCCGGGCCGCGCCCGGCCTCAGCGGCGACGCCCGGATGGCCGCGCTGGAGACCGAAGCCGAACGGCTCGTCGCCCTCGGCGCCACCCGGTCCTCCCGGCTCGAACCCGCACCCCCGATGGTCGCCGGGCACATCGTCATGCTCGACCCCGAAGGCAACGAGTTCTGCCTCGACTGAGCGCGGCCACGCCTCGGCGCTGTCTCGCCGCGCCGCCGCCGCGCCTCGTCCTGTCTCAGGCGAAGCGGGCCTCGTCCCCCTTGCTGTACGGGTGGATGGCGGCCAGGTCGCCGGTGCGGACCTTGGTCGGCCACGCCGGGTCGGACAGCAGCACCCGGCCGAGGCCGACCAGGTCGAACTCGCCCCGCTCGAACAGGTCCACCAGCGGCGCTAGGCGCAGCGGCGCGGATGCCTCGCCGTCACCGCCGAACGCCGTGGCGACCCCGACGGAGCCGATCGTGATGGTCGGCAGCGCGGTGAGGTGCTTCGTCCAACCGGCGAGTGTGCGAGGCGAGTCGTCGAAGGCGGGCAGCCAGTAGCGGCGGGTGGACACGTGCAGCGCGCTGGCGCCGGCCTCGACGATCGGGGTGAGCAGCCTTTCGAGGTCGGCCGGCGAGTCTGCGACCCGGGCGTCGAAGGCCTCGCCCTTCCACTGGGAGAAACGGTAGATCACCGGGAAGTCGGGGCCCACCGCCGCGCGGATCGCCGCGACCACCTCGGCGCCGAGCCGGGCCCGACCGGCCAGGCCCGCGCCGTAACCGTCGGTGCGCCGGTTGGTGCGCGACCAGAAGAACTGGTCGAGCAGATAGCCGTGGGCCCCGTGCACCTCGACACCATCGAACCCGACGGCCCGGGCGTCCGCCGCGGCGCGGGCGAAGGAGGTCACCACCGCGTCGAGGTCGGCGATGGTCGCGGGCGTGCCGATCGTCGTGCCATCGGCGCGCACCCCCGACGGGCTGAGTACCGGTGCCTGCGGCCGCGGCGGCGACCCCGGCTCCCGGGCCGCGCCCAGATGCCACAGCTGCGGCACGATCCGCCCGCCGGCCTCGTGCACCGCCTCGACCACCCGCCGCCACCCGGCGAGCGCGTCCTCGCCGTGGAAACGCGGCACCCGGTCACTGGAACCGGACGAGGGATGATCGACGTAGGTGCCCTCGGTGACGATCAGCCCGGCGTGCGCGGCCCGTCGGGCGTAGTAGGCGGCGACGTCGTCGCCGGGCACACCACCCGGTGAGGCCTGGCGGGTCATCGGCGCCATCACGAACCGGTTGGCGAGTTCCACCCCGGCAAGCGTGAACGGGGTGAACAGTGGCGCCACCTCGGCCCCGTCCAGCAGATCGGACTGATCCGCACGGGGCGACGGCACTGCGGTGGCGGCGGTGGTGGTGGGACGCGGAGACACGGTCACCCCTGCTTCAATCCACACCGCCCCGCCACTGTTCCCCTCCCACCACCGGCGACGGCGGAGGTGGCGTGTCCGGGCCGGACGCGGTAGATCACAGGAGGGTCGCTGGTCCGGCCACGCCGCGCACCGTTGCGTTCGGAGGAGACGATGACGATGACATCCGCGCAGGACGCCCCGGTCGGGCTGACCGTCGGCGAGGTGCTGAGGCGGGCGGCGCGGGAGTTCGGCGCGTCCGACTATGTGGTGACCCTGACCGAGCGGCTGACCATCGCCGAGGCGGAGCGGCGGTCGGCTGTCGTCGCCCGCCGGCTGCTCCATGACGGTGTCGGGAAGGGCACCCGGGTCGGGCTGTTCTTCCCGAGCGGACCCGAATGGGCGCTGTGGTGGCTCGCGGTGAGCCGGATCGGGGCGATCGCCGTCCCGCTCAGCACGCTGCTGGCACCGGCCGAGATCGCCCGCATCGTGCGGCTGGCGGACGTCGCGGTGCTGGTCGCGCCGCGGATGGTGCTGCGCATCGACGTCGCCGAACGCTTCGAGGCCGCCTTCACGGACCTCGCCGCACCAGCGGGGCAGCCGGCGGGCCGTCTCGAGCTGGCGTCGGCACCGTACCTGCGTCGCGTGATCCTGACCGAACCGCCGGACGCCGTCAAGCAGGCCGCCTCAGCCACATCTCCCACCTCGACCGCGTCTCCCACCACGGCCATATCTCCCGCCTCGGCCACATGGCCCAGCTGGGCTACGCGGTGGGACGCGGGGACGGACGCGGAGGCGGGGACGGGGGCGCCGATGGTGCGGGCCGAGACGCTGGCGGCGGTGGAGGCCGAGGTGAGTCCGGCCGACCTCGCCATCATGATTCACACCTCGGGGTCGACGGCCGATCCCAAGGGCGTGCTGCACACGCACGGCACGCTGGTCCGGCAGACATCCACCTGGGCCATGGTCATCCGCGGTCTCACCGGGGTCGAGCGGGCGCCGCGGGTGCTGTGCGCCATGCCGTTCTTCTGGATCGGCGGCATCCTCGCGGCGACCGGCGCGCTGCACGAACCCGTCACCCTGCTGGTGCAGGCGAAGCTGGACGCGGGGCCCGCGCTGGAACTCGCCGAGCGGGAGCGGGCGAACGGTGTCGTCGGCTGGCCGGCGTTCACCCAGGCGCTACGACTGCACCCGAGCTTCCCCGACCGCGACCTGAGCCATGCCCCGATGCTGTACGACGGCCCGGTGGACCTGGCGATGACCGGTTTCCCGGACGGCCATCCGATCCACCGCAGTCTCACCGAGTCCGCCGGCAGCTTCGCGTACACCGAGACGGCGATCATCGACGCCGCCGGCCAACCGGTGCCCGAGGGGACCATCGGCGAACTGCTCATCCGCGGCCCGGGTTCGATGGCCGGGTACAACAAGCGGGAACGATCCGATGTCTTCGACGCCGACGGCTGGTACCACACCGGCGACCGCGTCTACCGCCACGCCGGCGACCCACGGCTGTTCTACGTCGGCCGCGACAGCGAGATGATCAAGGTTGCCGGTGCGAACGTGTCGCCACGGGAGGTCGAGGCCGTCCTCGAGGAGTTCCCCGAGGTCGCGCACTGCGTCGTCACCGGCGTCGCGCATCCGACCCGCGGCGAGGAGGTCTGCGTCGTCCTCGTCCCCACCGCCACCATCCCGGTGGACACCCAGGCCCTCGCCGGACGGACCCGCGAGCTGCTTTCCAGCTACCGAGATGCGGCCCAGTGCTCCGGCCTTCAGGCCGGGGGTGAAGGGCCGCGCGGGAAGGCCGCCCTGCGGCCTGAGCGTGCCC
>NZ_JALKFT010000060.1:0-15836 GCF_023242945.1 Frankia umida | reverse complement strand
CCACCCGACTTCCCACACCTGACAGAATACACGATTCCCCGGTCATTCTGGCAGCCGAGTTGACGCGCTAACCCCGCACTGAAGGACGGGGCCCGCGCGCTACGTTTCCCGGTCATCGTCAGGACGCCCTGACTCCCCCGGCCGTGGTCGGCCCGAACCGCTCGTCGATCAGGCCCTCGAGGTCGAGTTCACCGGCTCTGGTCTGCGCGCCGGCGGCCAGGGCGACGGTGAACCGCTCGGTGGCGGCCGGGCCGGTGAACAGCGGCCAGAGCAGTTCACCCTCGGCCGTGAGCCCGTCGGCGAGGGGCAGCACCGCGGCGGCGTCCACCGCCTTCCTGGCCGCGGCGACGGCGGGCCAGGGGTGCGAGGCGATCCGCAGCGCCAGCCGCTCGACGAAACCGTCGAGTTCCGCTGCCGGCAGGGCCCGGTTGACCAGGCCGTATCGCTGTGCGGTCGCGGCGTCGAGAAGGTCCGAGCCCAGAATCATCTCCAGGGCGCGGGAACGGCCGAGCAGGCGTGGCAGCAGCTGGGTGCCGCCCCCGCCGGGCAGGATGCCCAGGCTCACCTCGGGTTGCCCGAACCACGCCTGCCCGCTGGCAGCGAAGCGCATGTCCAAGGTCAGCAGGAACTCGTGGCCGCTACCGCGCACGCTCCCGGCGACCTTGGCGATGGTGACCTGCTCCAGGCTCCGGTAACGCGCGAGCAGGCCCGGCCCGGGGCCCGCCAGGAAACCCTGCGCCACCGCCGGGTCGACGACCAGACGCATGTCGCCGTGCCCCAGGTAGAACTCCGGGTTGGCGCTTTCGAACACGATGACCCGCACCGTGTCGTCGGCTCGCACCTCGGTGTGGAAACGGTCGAGATCGGCGATCAGCGCCTCGTCGAACAGGTTGAGCGGTGGGTGGTCGAAGACGACGAACGCGACCCCCGCCTCCCGCCTGACCGTGAGCGTCTCGTACGTGTCGTAGCCCATCCGCGACTCCCCTGACTTCGATTTTCCTAGCCAGGAGACTAGCTCACTTCTCGATCAGAAGTCAGGGGGTACGATGGCCCGCGTGGAATGGACAGATGTCGATCTTGACAATTGCTCCATCGCGAAGGCGCTCGAGGTCGTGGGATCGCGATGGACCATCGTCGTCCTGCGCGAGGCGTTCAACGGAGTACGTCGCTTCGAGGACTTCCAACGACATCTGGGCGTCTCACCGTCCGTGCTCAGCCAGCGCCTGCGGAGCATGACCCGCGACGGGCTCCTCGAGCGCGTGCCCTACCGCGAGGAGGGCGACCGCGAACGCCACGAGTACCACCCCGCCGCCAAGGCGTGGGATCTGTATCCCGTCATCGTCGGCCTCATGCAGTGGGGCGATCGCCATCGCGACGACGGCGCCGGCGCCCCCGTGCACCTGGTCGACGCGGCCTCCGGCAAGCCGGTGATCGCGGCCATCGTCCCCTTCGACAGTCCCACCTGCGCCCCGTCCGACCTCATCGTGCGCCCCGGGGACTGCCTGCGCGTCCTGCCCGACCACTAGCCACGGCCGGTGCGGCTCCTCGGCGAGGTGATCGCGCCCGCGTCGCGCCGTCACGCGGGCGCGCTCAGCCCCGCCCCGCAACGACGCGGCGGACGCGGCGGATGCGGTGCGCTACCAGGCGAAGTGTTCGGGGGCGGTCCGGTAGCCCGGGAAGATCTCGTTGAGGCGGGCGAGCGCCTTGTCGTCCAGCGCGACCTCGAGCGCCCGGACGGCGTCGTCCAGCTGCTGCTGGACGCGTGGGCCGACGATCGGCGCGGTGACCGCCGGCTGGTGCAGCAGCCAGGCGAGCGCGACGTCCCCGGGCTCGTGGCCGAGCTCGGCGGCGAAGTCCTCGAAGGCCTCGATCTGCGGCCGCTTGGCCGCCAGGGTCTGCGCGGCGCGACCCTCGAGGCGCCGACGCCCCGCACGCTCCCTGCGCACCACACCACCGAGCAGCCCGCCCTGCAACGGCGACCACGGCAGCAGACCCACACCATAGTGCGCGGCGGCGGGCAGCACCTCCAGCTCGATCTCCCGGGTGAGCAGGTTGTAGATCGGCTGCTCGCTGACCAGACCGAACGTCCCCCGGCTCGCCGCGGCGGCCTGCGCCTGCGCGATGTGCCAACCCGCGAAGTTACTGCTACCGACATAAAGAATCTTGCCGGCCGTGACCGCGACATCGATGGCCTGCCAGATCTCATCCCACGGCGTGGCGCGATCGACATGGTGGAACTGGTACAGGTCGATGTACTCGGTCTGCAACCGGGCCAGGCTCGCGTCCAGCGCCCGGCGGATGTTCAACGCCGAGAGCCGACCCTCGTTCGGCCACTCCCCCATCGCCCCGAAGACCTTGGTGGCCAACACCGTGCGCTCCCGGCGCCCACTACCCTGCCCGAACCACCGACCGATAATCGACTCGGTGTAACCCCGACCCTCACCCTGACCCGACGTGCCAGCCGAACGCAGACCATAGGCGTTGGCCGTGTCGAAGAAGTTGATGCCGTACCCGTGCGCCGCATCCATGATCGTGTGAGCATCAGCCTCACTGGTCAACGGACCGAAGTTCATCGTGCCCAGACACAGACGCGACACGGACAGACCAGAACGACCAAGCTGGGTGAACTGCATCCTGGACGACATCCTCTCCGATAAGGAATCAGCCGACGCCAGGGCCGGGCCGGCACCACACCATCCCAGTCTTCACCTTCGAGCACACTCCAGGTCAATCCCCGCGTCTCCCGACCCGAAGGAACTCCGACCGCGGAGGTCGGCGGGTCATCGGCGTCCGCCTCGAGCGGGGCGATCAGGGTCACCACCTCGGAGGGGACGCTGACGCCGATGGCGCTGCCCAGTGGGGACCGTTCGGCATAGGTGCGTTCCGCTGGACGTGTGGCACCAACCGCCACCCGGGTAGCGGGCCGGTCAGGGTGAACCTCGAGGAGGAACCCGTGGCCGGGCCGAACCGGCGCAGGCCCGCGGCCATCAGGTCGATCTCGTCCCGCCAGGCCAGTGGGTCCAGGCCTACGCGCCGATCGACCCGGGCTGTTCCCGTACCACCCGGATCGTCGCTGGCCAGAGCGGACATGTACAGGCCCAGGCAGGTGCGAACGTGCTCGGCGAACGCGGTCAGGACCCGGTCGGTGACATGCGCGCGGACATCATGCTCGTCGACACCACGGTCGATGGCATCGATGGCCGCCGCGGTGAGGACCGCCGTCCGGATGGCCTGCGTGCTTCCCGAACCGCACAGCGGGTCGAACCGGACGGCGCCGTCGCCCACCGAGAACCACCCCGGTCCGCACAGCGGTCGGCGCAACCGGGGCGCCGCCGGCACGACGACGGCCGCCGTGGGCGCTGCCGCGAGCCGATGTCCCAGCTCGGTGTCGGCCAGGAGCCGGCGCAGCAACGGCACCGGGTCGGCGACGGGCCCGGGCACCATGGCCTGCACCAGTGCCCGCCCAGGCCCGACCGGCGCAAGGAAGATCCAGGCCGGGCCGGTGGTCACCAGGTGACTGCCGGTGATCGACTCGGCTGCCGCCAGCCGCACCTGTGCACTGATCATCGTTCGCCGTCCGATGTCGATCGGACGGGCCCCGGCAGCCCCGGCCACACCGGCCTGACCGGCCACTCCGGTCTGACCTGTGGTCGGGTGACCGGCGGCGACCAGCCACCCGGTGACCGGCGGTACGGTGTCGGCCGCGGTGAACCGGACCAGATCCGGATGAACCTCGGTCAGGCGTACGCCCAGCCGCTGGGCCAGCTGGGTCCCGTCGACGGCCAACGCCGGCTGCTCCAGAGGCTGGTCGGTCCTGGAGTCACCCCAGTGGACGTGCCGGCGCCGGATCGGCCAGGCGCCGTCGAACAGGTCGTCCCCGCCGTCCCAGATCTCCCGCAGCAGGGCGGTGGTCAGCTCGTTGAGCACCAGCCAACGCGCCGGTGGAGCCGCCCGTCCCGGTTCCCAGCCGGTGACAAGAACACGCCGGTCCTGCCCGGCGAGCAGGTAGGCGCAGGTCAGTCCGGCCAGCCCGGCCCCGGCGACGACGGCGTCGGTCACCCCTGCGGCCGCGGTGGTGGTGGCCCGGCCGGCAGCGCGAAGCGCGGCCGCACACCGTGCGCGGCGAGCGTGTGGTTCGTCTCGTGCAGGTTGACCATCGCCCGGCGAGCCTGTTCGAGCAGCTGGCCGCCAGCCCGGTCGCCGAGGGCGAAGGTCACCTGAAGGGCGTCGAGCAGCAGGGCGTAGTTCTGGTCGCTGAGATCGGCCAGGCCCGCGGTGAGCGCGTCGACCGGTTTCGCCCGCAGCGTGCGCAGGTAGCTCGCCGGCTCGAGCCCGGCCAGGTGCCCCTTGACCAGGGTGAACCGGTGGAAGTGCGCACCCCCCTCGTCGATGATCAGTTTGAGGAGGTGGACGAGCCGGTCCCGCTCGGCGAAGAGGTCGGGCCGACGGTCGATCGTGGTCAGCAGCCGCACGTACATTCCGTCGACGCCGGAGGCCGTGCCCTGGCTCGGCCGTTCGACGTCGATGAACCAGTCCAGCTGCGCCGGGGTGAGTGGTTCGAGTCGGAACGGCCGGTCGAGCTGGCGGTGGATGCGGGTGGCCCGTCCGACGTTGGGTGGTTGACCGAGCAGGGCGAGCGCCTCGTTGACCCAGCGCAGGTGGCGCATCTCGTCGACGGCGATGGAGAAGACCTCGGTGGCCGCGGCGTGCACCCGGCGGGTCCGCTCGTCGGCGTCGTCCGGCAGCTGTCGGGGCACGTCGAGTGAGTAGTGGGCGAAAAGGTACTCCACCGAGAGGGCGTGTTCGACGGTGGCCAGGTAGTTCAGCTCGTCACGTACCTGCCTGCGGGTCAGCCCGTCGGCGGTCGGCCCCGGTGGCGGTGGCGGGGCGACCCCGGCGCTCTCCTGGCCGCCCAGCACCACGGCCAGGTCGTTCCAGGCGTGGAGCATGGCGGGGTAGTCCAGCTCCTGCTCGCGGCGCCCGCCCGCGGTCGGCAGGTCCGCGGGCGGCGGGACACCGGTGCGGTCGGCCCGTTGGAAGTTGACGTAGGGCACCTGCCCGTCCGCGCTGGTGACGACGTCGGGTTTGGCCGCCGCCCAGTAGAAGCAGCCGCAGTCCCGGAAGTCGTACTGCCATGGCGCGCACAGGCTGCGGGTCAGTTCGCCGGGCAGGTAGACCTCCGGGTCGATGACGCCCTCGGCGTCGAGGTAGCGGGCGCGGTCAGCGACCAGCACCGCCAGCACCGTGCCGTCCGGGTCACGCTGCACGACGCTGCGCTCGCCACGGCGGAAATCGTTGAGCGGACCGTCCACAGCGCCGGCGCCGGGCGAGGAGACGCCGGGTGCCGGGCCGAGCAGGATCGCGATCCGTCCCGGCATCAGGTCGTGCACCACCCGCCAGACGTCGAGACCACCGAGGTTCGTGCAGCTGAACGTCGGGATGTCGGCCTCGGCCTGGTCGACGGTCGTGCGCCCGCAGACTGCCCACAGGTGCAGGGGCAGGTCCGCGTCGGTCAGGCCACGTTCGGCGGCGATGCCGGTGGCCCCGACGGCGCGCAGCGCCGCGCCGTCGGGGCGCTGGAACTCGAAGGTCAGCCCGGGGAAGAACGCCTTGTCCAGGTTGCGCTGGTCGAACTCCAGTCCCGGAAAGCAGTTGTCGACGCCGCTCTCGGGACGGGAGGCCGCCGGGTTGCCGCGCACGACGTGGTCCGCCCGCGCCGTCAGGTTTCGGGGGAAGATCTTCCCCGCCGGTGGCCCGGTCACGGGATCCGCCATGGTCCGCTCCTTTGCTCACGCACCGCCGTCAGCGGGCGACGGTCGTCGGATCACTGCCGCTGCCGCCGGGCGCCGGCGTCGCCGAAAGCCCCGCGAAGTAGTCGGGGCGCGCCGCCGACAGCTCCACGTAGGCCCGCAGGCAGAAGTCGAGCCAGCCGCGGATGTAGTCGCATCCGGGCCGCCCGCGCCGGGCGACCTCGTGGTAGCAGCCGCCGCCGCACAGGTACCGGGCCCAGCACGACCGGCACGGGCTCATCCGGTCGACATGGCCGCGGGCCAGGTGCGCGGCCCGGGCCGTGTGGTCCGGGCCGGCCGTCACCGAGCCCATCGCGAAGTCGGGGTCGTCGACGAGGCGGTGGCAGGCGAACAGATCGCCGTTCGCGGCCGCGCTGAGATACCCCGCGCCCGCCCCGCACGGGTAGGGACGGTGGCTGCCCCGGTGGATCTGCGCCAGCGCCGTCTCGAAGTTGCCGAACGGGTACCGCCGGCCGGCGACCAGCTCACGCAGCGCCATCTCACCGCACTCGACCATGTACTCGAGGAACGTCTCGAACCGCGACCCGGTGAACTCGAGCGTCGGGTCCGGCGACGCGACGACCGCGGCGAACCCGACCTCGTCGAACCCGAGGCCGATCACGTGGTCCAGGACGTCGAGCAGCCGACCGCCCGTCGGGGTGACGGTGACCCGGGCGGCGAGATGACGGGGACGCCCGTGCCGCGCGAACACGTCGAGGCCCGCGCGCACCCGGTCGTAGGAGCTGGCCCCGCCGGGCAGCCGGCGCAGCGCGTCGTTGCGCTCCCGGTCGCCGTCGAGACTCACCGAGACGGCGAACGGGTGGTCGGCCAGCAGCCGGGCGTCCGCGGGGCGCAGCTCGGTCAGGTTCGTGGTGAGGGAGAACCGCACCCGACGCCCGACGGCCGGGGCCGCCCGGGCCGCGTAGGCGGTGACCTCGCCGACGAGGTCCGCGGCCAGCAGCGGTTCGCCGCCCATGAACCCGACGACCACATCGGCGCCCGGCCGCGACTCGGCGAGCAGCCGGTCGACCGCGGCGAAGGCGACCTCGCGGTGCATCACCCGGGCCGAGCCGCCGAAGCGTCCCTCGTCCGCGTAGCAGTAGGCGCACGACATGTTGCACGCCTGCATGACGTTCAGCGACAGCGCTGACAGCGGTGGCGGGTCGAGGGGACGGCCGTCGATACGTCTGGACGTGCCGGGCACAAGCCCCAGATCAGCGAGCGGACCGGGAGCGAGCCCGGTCACCCCGCCCGGGTCCAGCCAGGATCGCACCTGCTCCTCGACCTCGCCGGGCAGGTCGTAGACCCGGCTGCCGTCCACCACGAACAGATGCGCCCCGTGCGCGCTGTGGAACAGGTGGGCCTCGGCGGCGGCACCCGGCGCCGCGTTCGGCGCGTGCTGGTCGCCCGGTTCGGGGTGTCCGTCCGCGGCGGACGCCGGGGGCCACTGCGGGGGGCGGCGGCCGATCTGCAGCAGGACGCTCACGTGCCCGCCTCGATATCCCGCCGCAGCGCGGTGCTCCAGGCCCGGAGCAGGTCGTACTGCCGCCGGGTGAGATGCATGGGATGACCGTCGGAGCCGCGCATCAGCGCCGGCATCCGGCGGTCGTAGTAGCGCTCGCTGGTCGCCGGTTCGCGCACGACCGTGGGCAGCAGGTCGGGTCGCTCCCGCAGCAGGTCCTCCAACACCTCCAGGGCCAGAAACCGGCGGTGGCGCGCCCGTGCCGCGTCGGTCAGCGGGAACGGATGCTCGGTCAGCGGCTCGGCGGGCGGGAACGCCCGGTCCCGGGCCGCCTCGATCGGCTCCCCTCGGCCGCGGGCGATCACCTGGTTCTCGAACCGGGCGCGGTCGTTCTGGGCGTCGACGTTGACCGTGCTCACCGTCTCGAGGACGCGCTCGAACAGGTCGCGGACCTCCAGCGTGGTGCGGTCGGTGTCCGCCACGTAGGCGGGGTCGAGGACGTCGGCGCGCCGGACCCGGTCGGTCAGGCCGTCCGCGGCCGAGGTGAACGGGCGCTGGTCGGGTGCGAAGTCCGGCGGTCCGACGACGATGCGGGCCGTGGCGCTCAACCCGGCCGGCCGGTCCGGCCCCGCGGGCAGGACGACCCGCACCGTGCCGTCGCAGACATCGTCGACGAGACCGAGACCGGAGTTGCCCTCCGCACCCGCGAACAGCTCGCGCGGGTTGGTGCGTGGGTCGTCTCCGCTGAGCGCGAAGCCGACCCAGCTCGACCGCGGGTTCAGGACCAGCCGGTCCGCGGGCAGCACGTACTCGGTGGTGCGCGCCGGGAGGTCCGTCGGCCCGTACACCGCGCCGACCGCCGGGGTGAACCGCAGGCGCAGTTCCGGCAGCGCGGCGTCCGGACTGGTCAGCTGCACACTGCCGAGCGGGACGCGGCTGTCGGCGGGCACCAGCGGCGCCGCGGCCCCCGCCGGCGAGCGTCCCTCCAGTGGACGGCGCCCGGTGTCGTCCCCGGCGATGCTCACCGTCGCGACGATCCGGTCGTCGTCGACCTGGGTGTAGTGGTGCGCCTTGAGGTTGGCGACCTCGACCTCCCAGCGCACATCGGCGAGCGCGAGGCCGGCGGCGGCGAGGACCTCGACAGTGATCGGCCCCTCCTGGGCCACACCGTCGACCGTCCAGGCGCCGTGCAGTTCGAAGAACGGGCACACCGGACGGAAACCCGCGGCGTCCTTGAACGTCACCGCCGCGGGCCGCCGGACAGTGACCGTGCCGTCCTCGGCGACCTCCAGGGTCTCGGCCGGCTGGACCGTCGTACGCCCGGTCCCCCGCGACGACAGGTCGTTCGGACCCCAGCGGTAGTTGTCACACGGGGTGGGCGACGGGCCCAGCCGTCCGTAGGCGAGCGGCGGGTACAGCCACAGTCGATCGATCACCCGGGTCTCCTGTTCTTCTGCCACGCCCGCGCGCCGGCGTTTCCCGCTGCCGCGCACATCCCTTCGGACCGGGACTCCGGGAATCCGCCGACGGAGTCGCCTCCGGTTATCCGTCGGCGTTCACCGGAGATTCCCCGAACTCACCACGATGGCATTGTCCGATTCATCCCGCGCGTCATCGTCCCGACCACGTACGGCGATCCAGGCCATCTCGGCCCGGATGACAGTATGGTGGTTCTTCCGCGCTCAGATCTATCACACTGATGCCACCGAACACCATCCCGTGGATGCCGCCACGCGGGCGGCTGTCGTCCGACGGACAGTGAGCGTTTCCCGCCGCCGAGACCCCCTCTCCCATGCGAGGATCCGCCTGCCCCCCAAGAGCTTCCGACCAGATGGGAGACGCAGGTGCCAGTCGTGTTCGGACCCCCCGGCGGTCTCGATGACTTCACCGCCATACCTGGCCAGAAAGCCGCCTGGCACACCGCTATGTCGGTTTTCTTCGACCAGGCGGTCGCCAGAACCGAACAGTCCGTCGGCCGCGGCAACAGCCAGTTCTTCAATCCGGCCCGCATCGATCCGGCAGCCCCGGTCACCAGGCACGTCATAAGCTGGACCGGTTTTCCCAGGAGCCTGCTCGACGGCGCGAGCGAAGCCCAGGCCCACAAGGAGGCCGAGCAGCTGCTGGAAGGTGTGGTCGGCACCCGCCGGGTGCGTTTCCGCCCCCAGGACGAATATCTCGAGTGGCACGCCACCCGCGATGTCGACGGCCGCCTCCTCGCCGTCGACTTCACCTGCGAGGGGCCGGAGTACTGGACCGCGTTGGCGCACGGCTACCCGGACGGTGTCCGCCCCGGGCCCGGCGCGCCCACGGCCCGGGGCAGTATCGCGAAGGTGCTCGAGCTGTACCGGCGTTACGTCAGCCCGCGGGTGCGGCGTGAGGACCTGCTGCTCCGTGGCCGCTACGACCCGTGGAACCGGTGGAACACCGAATCCGGCGCGATGCACCTGACCCATCCGAGCAACTCGTTGCAGGCCGAGATCTTCCTCGCCGCGGACGCGACGGTGACCCGCCAGCGGGGCGGCCAGGTCCTCACCGACGCCGACGAACTGATCGGATGCGCACGCTACGGCGTGGCGACCCGGGCCAGTGACCCGACGATCGGCGCGGCGGTCAACGGCCTCGCCCGGCTCGGTGCCCGGGTGTCCCTGCTCGCCCCGGTGGGCCTCTACATCGACTCGCTCGACACCACCGGCTGGTCCAGGCCCGACGGCGCCCCGGTGGGCGACTACTGGCGTGTGCTGCGCGGTTCGGGTGACGCGGCCGTGCGGGTGCGTTACGAGGTTCCGGCCAGCGAGGGTTTCGTGCTGGGCGACATCCGTATCGGCGGCGAACCGATCGAGTACGCCGGGCAGATCGCCGAGCATGTGACGATGAAGCTCACCGGGATCGCGGCCGAACGTGGCCGGCACACCCGGCCCGCGCGGCCCTGCGAGGCGGCCTCGCCCCCACCGCCCGCCGCCCTGGCCGCTACCGAGACCGAACCCGTCGAGCCGGGAACCCGGCTTCGGTGAGCGCACCCACGCGTCCCCCCGGTGCGACCGGCCCGACCAACCCGACCAACCCGACCAGCCCGACCGGTGCGACCAGCCTGGCCAGCTCGGCCGGTGCGACCAGGCCGGCCGGCGCCGCGGAAACAGGCCACGTGGCCGTCGAGCCGGTGCTCGCCGCGCACGAGATCCAGGGTGACGTCCTCGCCGGTTTCCGCAAGGACAACGCCGTCTACCTGTTCCTGCGCATCACCGACACGTCCGGTGCGCGCCGGGCGCTGACAGCGCTGCTGGGGCGGGTCAGCCCGCTGGCCGACGTCGCCCGGTTCAACCGTCTGTTCCGGTCGGTGCGCCGGCGCCGGGGCGAGGTCCGTGGATCGCTGAGCGCCACCTGGCTGAACATCGCCTTCACCGCGACCGGGCTGGCCGCGCTCGTCGGCGAGGAGGCGGTGCGTCAGTTCGACGACGACGCGTTCCGGCTGGGGCTGGCCGCCCGGTCGGCGTTGCTGGGCGACCCGACCGACCCCGCCTTGGCCGGTCATCCGGGCAACTGGCGTGTCGGCGGGCCGACGAATCCGGTCGACGCCGTCGTCATCGTCGCCGGTGACAGTCCGGCGGACCTGACGGCGACCGCCGCCTGGGTGAGCGACATCGCCACCCGCCCGCACGACGGCGCCCCGTCCGGTTTCGCCGTGGTCTTCGAGCAGCGCTGCGCGGCCCGGCCGGACCTGCCCGGTCACGAGCACTTCGGCTTCCGGGACGGGGTGTCCCAGCCGGGTCCGCGCGGCCGGCTGGGCGATGGTCCGGACGACTACCTCGTCCCCCGGGTCATCGCCCCCGGCGACCCCCGCTCCCGGTTCTTCGGCCGCCCCGGCGAACGGCTGGTCTGGCCGGGCGAGTTCGTACTCGGCCTGCCCCGCCAGCCACTGCCACCGCGCGACGAGTTCGACCCGCTGCCCGGTGCGGTCGCCGGACCCGCCTGGGCCCGCGACGGCTCCTACCTGGTCATCCGACGTCTACGGCAGGACGTGGCCGCGTTCACCTCGTTCCTGGACGAGACCGCGGCCCGACTGCGCCGCGACGGTACCTTCCCCGATCTCACCGCGGACCGGCTCGCCGCCCTGCTCGTGGGCCGCTGGCCCAGCGGGGCGCCGCTGGTACGCACGCCGCTGACGGACGACCCGGCTCTGGGCGCCGACGACTTCGCCGTCAACGACTTCTCCTACCTGACGGCGGAACCGGCCTGCCCGCTGCGGCCGGGTGTGCATCCGCCCGACCGCTTCCCGGCGACGATCGCGGACCCGCAGGGGCGTCTGTGCGCGCATGCCGCCCACATCCGCAAGGTCAACCCGAGGGACCAGGCCACCGACCTCGGTGGTGCACGCACCACCCTGCACCGGCGCCTCCTGCGCCGCGGGCTGCCCTTCGGCCCGCCGCTGACGACCACGGTCGACGACGAGGTGGACCGCGGCCTGCTCTTCGCCTCCTACCAGGCCTCCATCGAGGACCAGTTCGAGTTCGTCTCGCAGAACTGGGTGAACCGCACCAACCGGCCCTCCGCGGACCCCGGCGGCCACGACCTCATCCTGGGTCAGGCCGCGGCGGCCCCCGGACGGCGACGCGTCACCTACCTCCTCGACGCGGCCGGCGATCCCGTGGAGATCACCACGGCGACGGAGTGGATCACACCGACGGGCGGCGGATACTTCTTCGCCCCGTCCATCTCCGCCCTGCGCGCCCTCGCCCAGCCTCCCGCCTGACACGTCCGCCTATCGCACCGACTCGTGCTCGACGGGACGTATGTGGTCGCCGACGTGGCGCGCGGACGCCAGGGTGGGGGCGCTGTGCAGCGCGGCGGCCAGCGCTGGTCCGAGATAGGGGGCGAGCAGCCGCGCGTAGGTGTCCGAGAGGTGGCTCCAGTCGCGGTAGACGAGCGTGTTCCCGACGACCAGCGGGCAGCCGTCGGCGGTGCACAGCCAGCCGGTCGGGTCGATGAGCAGCGCGCCACCGTCGCGAGCCCCACGGTTGTCGATCTCCCGGGCCGCCGAGGTCAGTCTCGACGCCGCGATCGACACCGCGCACGCCGAGATCTTCGACGGATGCCGGGCCAGACAGTCCAGGACGTTGAACCCGGGGAACGGGGTGTCCCGCAGGAAGGCGACGCCGGCACCGGTCGCGCGCAGGTCCCGCATCAGCCCGGTCATCGCCGCCGGGCCCTGACCAGCCACCTGGGCGCGTGCCTGCGAGCCGACCACGACCAGGTTCGGCCGCAGCTGGACGATCTTTCGCAGGACGGCGGCCCGCCAGGTGTCACACTCGGTGTACGTGCGGCCGAGAGCGTCCTCGAAGTAGTCCGGATACGGCGCCGGCGGGCAGTCGGCCTTGGCGAACAGGACGACCCGCCAGTGCCGTTGCGCCCCGACGGCGTCCAGCGGCGCGGACCACTGGCTGGCGTGCGAGTCGCCGAACAGCACGACCGTCCTCGACCCGGACGGATCCCCGACGACACAGCCGGTCGGCGCGGTCTGCGCGAACATCGCGAGGCACCGGTTCGCCTGGTGGTCGTCCCGCGCACCGTCCAGGGTGGGGGTGAGGTCCGAGGGCAGCCGGTCGACCCGAAGCGCACGCCGCAGCAACGAGGTGAGCGGGCCCGCCGTGACCCCGTCGAAGCCGGACTCCGCCGACAGCCTGACCAGCGCCGCCCGCAGCACGCTCTCGGCGGCCGCCGTCGGTGCGACCGCCGGGCTTCCCAGCGGACGCGCCGGTGCCGCGACGGTCGCTGCCGGCACCGTGACCAGGGCGGCGGCCAGGATCGAGGTCGTACCGGCCGCCGCCACGCATGACGCGCCGAAGCCAAGACCCAGCAGCGGGCGGCGGACCAGCACCGGCCGGGACCGGGCCGGTCTCTCCACCAGCCGGGAGGTGAGCGCGGCGAGCAGCAGCGACGCCACGGCGGCCGCCGACCGCTGGGCGGTGGACAGCGGTCGGTCGCCCGCCTGCGCCCAGATCTGCAGCAGCGGCCAGTGCCAGAGATACCAGCAGTAGCTGAGCCGGCCGAGCAGCCGCAGCGGTGCCCGGTCGAGCACCAGCCCGGCGCCGTGCGTCGCGGCGGCGCCACCACCGGCGATGACGCAGGCGGTGGCGAGCACGGGCAGCGACGCGGCGACACCCGGGTAGGGCACGCCCCCGTCCAGCAGGAGGGCGGCGGTGAGAATCCCGGCCAGACCCACCCAGGTCAGCAGCGATGCCAGCACCGGACGCGGCCGCCCACGGCCCTGCCCGCAGATCGCGACCACCGCGCCCACCGCGGGCTCCCAGATCCGGGTGTGTCCGCCGAAGTACGCCCACGGCGCCGACCGCCCGGTGACGATCACGTTGAGCGTGAACGAGCTCGCGGCGACGGCGAGGAAGACGAGGAGCAACGCTCGATCCGCGGTGCGCGGATGTGCCCGTCCGGTCTCGTCCGCCGCCCGCCGCCGGGCCAGGGCACGCAGACGGACCAGGGCGCGCAGACGGACCGGTGCGGCGACGGCGACGGCGATCAGCACCGGCCAGACGAGGTAGACCTGTTCCTCCACCGCCAGCGACCAGAAGTGCAGGAACGGAGACGGTGCGCCGCCGGCATGGAAGTAGTCGGTCGCCTCGCGGGCGAACACGAGGTTGATGACCGAGAGAATCGCCCATATCCCCTCGCGGGCGATGACCTGCAGCCGCAGCGGCGACAGCCAGATACATGACGCGAGGGTCGTCACGACGACCACCAGGGCGGCCGCGGGGATGATGCGCCGTGCCCGGCGTGCGTAGAAGCGCGGCAGCGATATCCGACCGGTTCTCGCCCGTTCCCGTTGCAGTTGCCGGGTGATGAGGAAACCGGAGATCACGAAGAAGACGTCGACACCCACGAATCCGCCGGGAACACCCAGAGCCGCGTGATCGAGAACGACCAGGAGCACCGCGACCGCGCGCAGGCCCTCGATGTCCGACCGGAAGTACCGCTCCTCGCCCCCCGACCGGTGCCCGCGCGGACATCTTTCGATCACGTCGGACAGCCAGGTCGCACCCGGCGATAGTCGCGCGCCGCTTCCCCGCCGCCAACTCGAGCGGTCGGTTCGGCCACACCCGACGGCGACAAAGAAGAAAGCCAGAATCGTCGGGTTCTCCGGATGGATGACCGGAGAGCACGATCACCCGCGACAGCAGTATTTCGGTAACAAAAGCAGCGCGGAGCCCGCCGGGCCGATTAACGTGCCGGCCATGACGACAGATCACATCGCGGGACATCTGCGCGCCGGCGGCCATCCGCCCGGCGGTGTGCGCGACCACGCCGACGTCCGGGTGCGTCAGCACAGCCTGCCGCGGACGTACACCGCGTTCGCGGCGCTACCGGACGCGACCGGCGAACAGACCGCCGCGGTGGTGCAGGTCCTGGCGCGTTACGGCCATGTGATCGACACCGGCGACGCGAGTCTGCTGGCCCAGGTGTTCCTCGACCCGCCGGGCCTCGACCCGGTCACCGCCTCCCCCGCCCATCACACCGTCAACACCGAGGTGAAGCGGGTTCCCGGTGGCCTGGCCGCGTGGAGCCGGCTGCTGACGATCGCCGGTGACGGCAGCGTCGCGAGTGCCGACGCCGTCGACAGCCTCGTCGAGACAGCCGACGGCTGGCGGGTGGCCACGCGGACCGTGCATCCGCGCCACGGCGGACCAGCCGTCATCACCGACGGGACCGCTCCATGGGCGTAGACGCCTCCGCCGCGCACACCCCGAGCCCGAACACCCCGGGCCCGAACACCCCGGACCCGCACGCGCAGGATCAGCCGAGCGTCGTGGGCTCCACAGTCGCGCAGGTGCGGATCGTGCCGGTCGACGCGGCGACCTACGCCGAGGTCAGCGAACTGCTCGCCCGCCATGCGCACCTGTTCGACAACGCCGCGGCCGCGACCACACCGGCGGCGTACACCGACGACGCGACGCTCGCCGGGGTCCCGCTGGACCGGATTCTCGACGGATTCCCCGCCGACCGGGTGATGTTCCCGCACCACACCACCGACATCGTCGTCCACCGGATCGACGACGACACGCTGCGGGTGTGGGCGAAATACCTGATCATCCGCGGTGACGGCACGGCCGGCTCCGGCGACTACCAGGACACCGTGGTCCGCGTCCCGCGAGGCTGGCGGATCGCCGAGCGGGCCGTCAGCCGCGGCGACCGGCCCGCGGACGATCCCGACGGCCCGTCGACGCGCACCCTGTCCACAGCCACGTGGCTCGCCCCGGGGAACTGACATCCCGGCCGAGCCGCGTCCCCAGGTCGGGAGGCGGACCGACCGTCGAGGAACCGGCCATCGGCATGGCTTTTCCCACCAGGAATAGCGGCACTCCGCGGCCACATCATGCCCTGATCCACCCCGGCGGACCAGACACCCGCGACCACAGAAATATTCGAGACACAAAGCAACAACAAACCTCGACTGCCTTTGGCCGACCAAAAGCGGGACCATGGACAAAGCCCTCGTCGCGGTCTAGCCTCGATCTTTCGCCTGCTGGGCGTGTGAGGTCCCGTGAGGACCGCCCGCTGTTTTCGATGTTGAGTTTTGC